>NZ_FNSM01000001.1:332500-665000 GCF_900105415.1 Streptomyces sp. TLI_105
GATCCGGTGTCCCAGCGGGTGGTGGCCAGGGAGGCGCCGGTGCGGGCGGCGAGTTCCTTGACGAACGCCCAGCCCCCCAGCGGCCGGGGGTCGGGGATCTGGGCGGTGAGGATGCGCGCGGCTTCGAACGGCAGGCGGGCGGCCAGTTCGACGCGTTCGTCGCCGGTCAGCTGGCGTCCCAGACCCCCGAGGACGAGGCGGACGGCTTCCTCGGCCCTCTCGCGGTCGGGGTAGGCGCCGTCGTAGCGGACCTTTTCCAGCATCTGCTCGTACGCCCTTCCGTAGGGCTGCCGGAACGGTGCGCTCTGGTCGGACATCACTGCGGTGGTTGCCTTTCTGTCACCGGGTCGTGGTGGCCGGTGCGCGGCCACCGGAGGTGGGGTGGTCAGGTGGGCTGGGGGCGGCCGAAGAGGAGGTCGTAGCCCGCGGGCAGCTGGAGCAGGACCTCCTTGAGGAGGTCGTCGCCGGCGGCGTCGGCGACCGTGGAGAGGACGGCTCCGACGTCCCAGGCCGCGGTCCGTTCCGTCGCGCCCTCGATCCAGGCCGCCGTCGCCCGTACGAACCGCTCGGGCGGGAGCGGCTCGGCGCTCTGCAGCGGGTTGAGCAGGATCAGGGCGAAGCCTTCCGGCAGGCGCGCGGCCAACCGGGCGCGCACCTCGCCCACCAGGTGTGCGCCCAGCAGGGCGAGCACCACACGGCCCGCGCGTTCGGCCTCCTGCACGGTGTCGTACCTGCCGCGTTCCTTCACCTGATCGAGAAACGCTTCCCGTCGCACGGTCACGTCGGCCGCCACCTTTCCTCGGTCCAGGGGCGCGGAGGACGGGTGAGGGGGAGATCAGGTGCCCGTCCTCCGCCGCTGTTCAGCCCTTGCGTGTCCGGCTCAGCCGGAGATCTCCTTGCGGTCGCCTCCGACACTGATGGCGACCTTGCGGGGCTTGGCGCGCTCGGCGATCGGGATGCGCAGGGTGAGCACGCCTGCTTCGTAGTCGGCCTGGATGCGCTCGGTGTCCAGCGTGTCGGCCAGCACGATCTGGCGCGAGAAGACTCCCAGCGGCCGCTCCGAGAGTTCCATCTGCACGTCGTCGGCCTTCGTCACGGGCCGGCGCTCGGCCTTGACGGTCAGCATGTTCCGTTCGACGTCGATGTCGATCGCGTCCGAACTGACGCCGGGGATGTCGAAGGCCACCACGTACTCGTCGCCCTCCCGGTAGGCGTCCATGGGCATCGGAGACGGTCGCGTCCAGGTCCCCGGACCCATCAGCTGCTGGGCCAGCCGGTCGAGCTCGCGGAAGGGGTCAGTGCGCATCAACATCGAAGAACACCTCCAGAGGTTCGGGCAGTTGCTGCCAATGCGCCTCACTGAAACCGTTGTAACATGTCATCCGATGGATGACAAGTGAGGCCGTCATCCAAAGGATGACCACCGAGGGAGATGCCCATGACCCCGGCCGACCGACCGGAAAAGTCCGGCGCCGACGCACAGAGCCCGGCGTCGTTCCTCGCCGCCTCGGCGGCTCTCCAGGCCATAGACGAGGCCCTGCGGGCCGCTCGGCACACGGCCGCCGGCAGCGGCGAGGCCCACGCCGTCGGCACGGACCAGGCCCTGGCCTCGCTCCTGCTGCTGCGGCAGGTGCGCGAGGAGCTCGCCGGGTGGGAGACCGGCTTGATCGAGACCGCCCGCCACGCGGGCGCCAGCTGGGCCGACCTCGCCCACCCCCTCGGCGTCGCCAGCCGCCAGGCCGCCGAGCGCCGCTACCTGCGCAACCGGCCCGGACCCGTCGGAACGACCGGCGAGCAACGCGTCCAGGCCACCCGCGAGCGCCGCGCGGCCGAGCGCACCACCGCCACCTGGGCCCGGCGCAACGCGGCGGACCTGCGCAGCATCGCCGGCCGGATCGCCGCCCTCACGGACCTGCCGACAGCGGCCGACCTGCCGCTGAGCCGACTCCACGCGGCCCTCGCCCACAACGACCCGGCGGAGCTCGTCGACCCCCTCACCGCCGCCCGCCCCCACCTGGCCACCCATCCCGAACTCGCGGCGCGGCTCGACGACCTGACGCCCCCTTGAACCCAACGGGGCCCACGTCGCGCGAGGCCCCGCCGAGGACCGAGAGGCGCTCGGAGGCGGATCTTCTCCACAGGATCACGACAGGGTCACCGCATCCGCCTCACGAAGGCGAGGAGTAATGAGGGATCGAGGGGTGAGGAGCACACCACACCCGCTTCCGATGCACGAAGCCGGAGGATCTCATGTCCCAGTCGCTCCCCGCGGTGAAGACCCTGACGCGGAGCATGTCCATGGAACTGCTCACCCCGGACACGAGGGTCCGGATCGACACCACCCTCGGCTACACCTCCCGCAATCCCCATGCGCTGAGCATCACCTTCCACCTCCTGGATCCCGATCCCGTCGTCTGGCACCTGGACCGGGAGATGGTCGTCATCGGCTCGCTCGCGCCGACCGGCGACGGGGAGGTCCATCTGCGGCCCGCGGCCGACGGCATGCTTCTGCTCCGGCTCGGTCCCGCCGGGCACCGCGCCGACCTCCTGGTCGACGCGAACAGGCTGACCGCCGTGGTGCGGGAGACGTTCGCCCTGGTCCCCCAGGGCACGGAGGAACACCACATCGACTGGCGCCCCCTGCTCGCCTCGCTCGGGCGCTGACCGCCGACCGGTGCCGGTCCCCGGTCCGGCCCGGTCGACAGGACGTCCCGCTAGGCCATCCAGAAGAAGACGGCCGTCATCCGCTTGTCCTCCAGGGTCGTGCCCGTGTAACCGGTCGCGGTGTGGATGAGGTTGGCCGAGTACAGCAGGAGACGGTTGTAGCGGGGCGGGACGCGCAGGTCCTCGGTGAAGGAGTCCTCCGGCACGAAGCGAGTGCCCAGCGCGTCGACCAGGTTGTTGTGCGGGGCGAGCACCTGATTGCCGCCGAGCACGCCGCCGGGCAGGTTCTGGCGGTAGAAGCTGGTGCCGCAGTCCTTGGGCAGGTCCGGGCTGAGGTACAGCACCGCCGCGTAACGGCACAGGCTCCGGGAGTCGGTGTGCGGGCGCGGTTCGCACTCGCCCTCGCCGACGACCTGGACGCAGTTGTGGTTGAAGGTGCCGGCGCCGGCGGGGTCCACGGTCCAGAGCCTCTGGACCCCGACGGTCCTGCGCACCAGCTTCTCCACGTGCGCGAGCTCCGCCGGTTCGAGGCCGGGCATCGTGCGCAGTCCCGGCCACGGCTCGGGCTTGTGGGGGTAGCCCTCCACCCAGTCGTCCCGTTCGAGCATGCGGGCCCGCACGGCGTCGGGGTCGGGCAGGACGTCGTCCAGGATCCAGTAGTCCCGACCGCGGGTGGGCTTGCGGTACGGCAGGACCTGAAGCGCGCTGGGGCGTGGGGGGTATGACGGCATGGCGGGAACGCTAGTGCGAGGAGGGATGCGCCCCACCAAAGCGCCGCCAAGGCGCCGCCAAGACTGCGGCAAGACATCACCATGCAGGCAATCCGGAGGAAAAAACCGAGGGGCGCGGAGCGATGAGTTTCCGGCGGCCCGGCGGTCCACCCCGCATGGAGAACACTTCACGCACGGAGCCCATCGACCTGGGGGCGGCCGCCGAGCGCGTCGCCCGGCTCGCGGAGGGCATCGACGACGAGCGGCTCGACGATCCGACGCCCTGCCCCGAATACGCCGTACGGGAGGTGCTCGCCCATGTCGCCGGGCTCAGCGTCGCCTTCCGCGACGCGGCCCGCAAGCGCGTCGGGCCCACCACCGCCACGCCACCCGGCTCGTCCCGTCCGGTACTGACGGAGGACTGGCGGACGGCCCTGCCGCAGGCGCTGGGCGAGCTGGCCGCCGCGTGGCGGGAGCCGGGCGCCTGGGAGGGGGACACACAGGCGGGCGGGGTCCACCTGCCGGCCGCCGTCATGGGCCGGGTCGCGCTCGACGAGCTGCTGATCCACGGCTGGGACCTGGCACGGGCGAGCGGTCAGGCGTACGAGGTGAGCGAGGAGGAACTGAGGGTCTCCGAGGCCCTGTTGACCCCGGTCGACGGCTCCTCCGACGAGGGCTTCTTCGGCCCCGTCGTCGCGGTGCCGGACACCGCGCCCCTGCTGGACCGCGTGATCGGCCTCAGCGGCCGTCGACCCGACTGGCGTCCGGTCCAGGCCTGATCCGAAAGAGTCCAGGCCTGATCCGAAAGACAGGCCCCGGGCCGGACGTCCTTCCGGCCGGCCGCGCGTCAAAGGTCGTGGCGCGCGGCCGTTCGCCCTCTCGTCAATGCTCCTCACCGGAGTCACGGTGGACTTGGTGGAAGGTTCTACGCGCGTCGGAATCAGCGCCCCTCATAGGGGAAGGCACCATTCGGGATCCGCCCGGTTGGAGCTATGGCACAACCGTCGAGTAGGGGGCGAAATATGCCTCTGGCCAGGGGAGAATCCCGGACGCACTGTCCAGAAACTCAAGAGGGAAGATCCGTGCGACCGAGAATCTTCGGCATGACCGCCTCCGTGGCCGCATGCGGACTGCTGGGCTCACTCGTCACCGCCTGCGGCTCGTCAGAGAGCGCCGGGACGACGCTGCGCCTGGTGGCCCCCGAGTACGGTGACAGCCCGGCGACCAGCTCCAAGGCGTACTGGGACAAGTTGACCGCCGCCTTCACCGCCGCCCACCCCGGCAAGAAGGTCGAGGTGACGCTCTATCCGTGGGCCGACGTCGACCGCGAGGTCACCCGCATGGTCGAGGAGGACAACGCACCGGACGTCGCTCTGATGGGCGCGTACTCCGACTTCGCCGCGGAGGGCCGCCTCTACCCCGCCGACGAACTGCTGTCGATCAGGGCGGAGGCGAACTTCCTGCGGCCGCTCGCGGCGGCGGGCTCGGTCGACAACACCCTGTACGGCCTGCCCTTCGTGGCCAGCAGCCGGCTGCTCTTCTACAACGAGGAGCTGTTCGACAAGGCCGGGGCCAAGCCGCCGAAGACCTGGTCGGACCTGAAGGACGCGGCCGAGGCCCTGAAGAAGAAGGGGGTGCTCTATCCGTACGCCCTGCCGCTCGGCCCCGAGGAGGCGCACGCCGAAGCCCTGATCTGGGAGCTGAGCAACGGCGGCGGGTACACCGACATCAGCGGCCAGTACACCATCGCCTCCGAACAGAACACGCAGACGTTCCGCTGGATCAGGAACAACCTGGTCGTGCCCGGCCTGACGGGACCGGTCCCGCCGGCCAAGTTCAACCGGCAGGACGCCTTCGCCGCCTTCCTCCGCGGCGACGTCGGCATGGTCAACGGCTACCCGTCGCTCCTCCACGAGGCGAGGGCGAAGGGGATGAGGGTCGGCACCCTGAGCATGCCGGTGTCGGACACGCTGGAGGACGGGAAGACCCCGCCGGCGGCGGGCGTCGCCGACTGGATGATGGGGTTCAAGCGGGACGGCAACCGCGAACTGGTGGGCTCGTTCCTGGACTTCGTCTACGAGGACAAGAACCTCAGCGAGTTCGCGGGGCGCTACCACCTGTTGCCGTCGACGGTGACCGCCGCCGAGGCGTCCCAGGGCTCGCAGGCCGATCCCGACACCGAGCAGTTCCTGGACGCGCTGCACAGTGCGCAGCTCTACCCGGTCAACGAACCGTCCTGGCTGCAGGTCAGCAACACCATCAAGCGGAACATCGGCAAGGCCGTCGCCCCGTCCGCCGACCCGAAGACCGTGCTGGAGGACATCGCCGAGCAGGCCCGGGAGGCGACGCGGCAGGAGTAGCGGCTCAGGGAAGTGGTGTCCCGCCCGTGGCGTTCACGATCTCGCCGGTGATGTAGCTCGCCCGGGGCGAGGCCAGGAAGACGTAGGCGGGAGCCATCTCCGCCGGCTGGGCCGGACGTCCCAGCGGCGACTGCTCGCCGAAGTGCTTCGTCTCCGGCATCGTCGCGGGGATCAGCGGGGTCCAGACCGGCCCGGGGGCGACCGCGTTCACCCGGATGCCGCGTTCCGCGACCATCTGGGCCAGGCCGTGGGTGAAGGAGATGATGGCCGACTTCGTCATCGCATAGTCGAGGAGATGAGGGCTGGGCTGGTAGCCCTGGACGGACGTGGTGTTGATGACGCATCCGCCGCGCGGCATGTGGGCCAGCGCCCGGCGGGTGAGCCAGAACATGCCGTACAGGTTGGTCTTCATCACCCGGTCGAACTGCTCCGTGGTGATCGCCTCGATGCCGTCGGGCTGTGACATCTGGTACGCGGCGTTGTTGACGAGGAGGTCGACGCGGCCGAGTTCGCCGACCGTGCGGTCGATCAGATCGGTGCACTGCCGCTCGTCCCGGATGTCGCACGGCACGGCGACCGCGGTGCGGCCCGCTGCGCGGACCAGGCGGGCGGTCTCCTCGGCGTCGGCCTCCTCCTCGGGCAGGTGCGTGAACACGACGTCCGCGCCTTCCCGCGCGAACGCCAGACACACGGCCCTGCCGATCCCGGAGTCGCCGCCGGTGACGATCGCCGCCCTGTCGGTCAGCAGGCCGTGGCCCTCGTAGGAATCCTCGCCGTGGTCGGGCCGCGGCTCCATGGCCTCGGTCGAGCCGGGGTGCTGCTGGTGCTGGTCGGGTTGGGGCGGAGTGGGGTGGTGGGTGGAGGGGTCGGGGACGGCGGGGGTTTCCCGGTCGGACATCACAGGTCCCTTCGTACGGTCATGTGTTCGGTATCGGTATCGGTCACGGTCTCGTTCGCGGTCCCGGTCCCCGACTCGGGCGCGGGCTCGGGCGCGGGCTCGGGCTCGGGCTCCAGGTCAGGAGGGGGGGTACGGAGCGCCCCGGAGGAGCCGGGCGAGGTGGGCGGTGTTGGCGGCGAGGGTCGCCGTCGTGGCCTCGGTCTTCTCGGGGGTCTTGTCCAGGTCCTGGTAGTCCGTGCCCTGCATGGCTTCGCCGACCCAGTAGGTGACGGCGTTGGGGGCGAGGGAGAAGCCCACGTCGTCGAGGCCCTGGAAGAGATCGGCGCTGACCTTGTGAGCGCCGTCCTCGTTGCCGACGACGCAGACGGCGGCGACCTTCCCGTAGGTGAGCATGCGGCCCTCGTCGTCGGACTCGGAGAGCTCGGCGTCCAGACGTTCGAGGACCCGTTGGGCCAGGCTGGAGGGGTGCCCGAGCCAGATCGGGGTGGACAGGATCAGGATGTCGGCGTCCAGGACGGCGGAACGGATGGCCGGCCAGTCGTCGCCCTCTCCCATGTCGGTCTTCACGCCGGGCTTCACGTCGTGGTCGGCGATCCGGATGGCCCTTCCCGTGACCCCGTGGCCGGAGAGCTCGTCCAGCACCTGCTCGGCCAGCAACTGGGAGCTGGAGGGAGCGGGGGAAGGGGACAGCGTGCACACGAGCGCGACGGCACGGAGCGGGGCCTTGTCGTTGGCAGTCATACCCCCCGGCTACCCGCACGGCGCGGACGAATCCTGCGCATCCCCCGCCAATGCCCCGTACGGATGCACGCCGCCCTCCCGAGGGCCGTCATGCGGGCCGTGAGGTGGTGCGCAGCAGGAGCACGGCGATGTCGTCGGTGTAGTGGCCGGTGGGCCGGGCCCGGTGCAGGAGCGTGTCGATCAGCCGGTCGAGGTCCTGTCCGCTGTGCTCGGCGAGGTGGACGGCCAGGTCTCCGGCGATCCGGTCCGGATCCACGCCGGGTGCTTCGACGAGGCCGTCGGTGTAGAAGGCGAGCGTCGCCCCGGGGCTGAGAGGCAGCGTGGTGACGGGGTAGGAGAGGCCGGGGTCGATGCCCAGTAGCGGACCGGGGTCGAGTTCCACCGCGCGGGCCTGTCGGCCGGGGAGGTGCAGCAGCGGGGGCGGGTGGCCCGCGCTGGCCAGGACGGCCTCCTGACGGGCGAGGTCGATGTGCGCGTACGTGCAGGAGACGAGGAGATCGGTCTCGAGGTCGGCCAGGACGCGGTTGGTCCGGGCGAGGACCTCCCCGGGCGGCCCCCCGGCGGTGGCGTGGATGGCGGTGCGGACCTGCCCCATGAGCGCGGCGGCCGCCGCGCTGTGGCCCTGGACGTCGCCGATCACCGCCGCGGCGGTGGTGCCGTCGAGGCGGATGACGTCGTAGAAGTCGCCTCCGATGTCCATCCCGTGGCTGGCCGGGAGGTAGCGGGCCGCCGTGTCCAGGCCGGGCAGGGCGGGCAGCCGGTGCGGCAGGAGGGCCTGCTGGAGGTCGTGGGCGAGGTCCCGGGCGGCGTCGTAGAGGCGGGCGCGGTCCAGGGCCTGGGCGATCATCCCTGCGAGGGAGGTCAGGACGGCCCGCTCGTCGGCGCTGAACTCGTGGGGCCGGTCGTAGGAGAGGATGCAGCAGCCGACGGGCCGACCGGAGACGATCAGCGGCAGGAACGCCCATGCCTGCTTGCCGCTGAGCCGGGGCGCCTTGGGGTGGCGCCGCGCCATCTCGTCCCGGTCTGCGAAGAACGACGGGGCCCCGGCGGCCAGGGCCTGTCCGGCGGGGGTGAGAGCCGTGTCGATGGGCAGGCCGTCCAGTCGGTCGATCGTCTCCTGGTCGTATCCGTGGTGCCCGGTGATCTTGAGCCGTCCGGCATCGGCCGCGGACAGCACCAGACCGTCGGCGCCGAAGGCGGGCAGCACCTGGTCGGCGACGAGCTCGACGACGTCGCGGACGGCGACCGTTTCGGTCAGGGCCGCGGCCAGGTGGACCAGCTGGTAGAGGCGTCCGACCTGCGCCGTACTGGACGGGGCGGAGGCGGAAGGGGCGGGCCCGGCCACGGCGGCGGGCGGGCGGCCATGTGCGGCCGGGTCGGCGCGGGTGATGCGGACGCTGATGCCGCTGGCGTCCGGGTAGAGCTGGAAGCGCAGCCAGGTGGACGGGGGGCGCAAGGACGTGAAGGCCACGGGATCACGGCTGATGACGGCGGTGCGGTAGTGGTCCTCGACCACCGCGTCGTCCAGCCAGGGCAGGGACTGCCAGGGCCGGGTGCCGAGCAGCCGCCCGGCTTCGAGGCCGAGCAGCGACGCCGCCTCGGTGGTCAGGAAGGTGATCCGCCCCTCCAGGTCCATGCCGAGGGCCCCCTCGGGCAGGCGCTCGGCGTAGTCCGCGGCGGCCTGGGACGGCCGGTCGCCGTGCGCGCGGGGGGCCGAGGCGACCGGGACGAGGCGAGGCTGGTCGGGAAGGGGGAGCGGCACGGCGATCTCGTCCAGGACACGGGCCATGCGCCGGGCGGCGGACGCGATGTGGCCGCGCTCGCGGCGGGAGGCCTCGGCGGGGTGGCTGGCGGGCCAGAGGAGGAAGATCGCTCCCCGACAGCGGTCGCGCCCGGGAAGCGCGGTGGCGGCGAGGGCGAACCGGTACGGCAGGCTGGCGGCGGCTCGGGGATAGGTGCGGGCCATGTCGTTCTGCGAGCCCACCCACACCAGGCGGTTCTCGCGGACCGCGTCGCTCACCGGGACGGGCGCGTTCAGCGGCACCCTTCGCCACGGCCACGCGACTTCCAGGGGCACGCCGCAGAGCGCCGTCATGACCAGGATCCGGGCGGCCTCGTCGAGCAGGTAGACGGCCCCGGCGGAGGCCCCGGTGCGCCGGACCGTGTCGGCCAGCGTCTCGTCCAGCAGCCTGACCCCGTCCGGATCCTCGGGCCCGTCCATGCGCCGCACCTCGCCTCCTCCGCCCGTACCCCGTGACGTCTCCGAGCGGTTGCGCGGGTGCCGGCCGTCACGACCGTCGGGCGGACAAGAACGTCCTGCCACGCCCACATATCGACCTTACGCCCGATATGCCCCACCACCAGGTCACACCTCCTGGTCGGCGCCCGGCGCCGGACCCGCGGGTCAGCGCTCGGGCCCGGCGGCGGCACGAGGCGCCGGAGCGCCTCCTCTTCGACCACCCGACCCGCTCCCTCTCCCCTCGTGTCGTTCCGTCGGGGTTCGTACCGTACGCGGTGGTCAAGCGGGGTCGACCGCGGAAGCGTCCGGAGGCACCGCGGTCGGCGGCTCGGCATCAGGGGCGGGGGCGGGGGTTCCGTCGCCGTCCAGGGTGATGTGGAAGAGGCGGTAGGTGCCCGTCATTTCGAACAGTCGGCGGAGCTGGCCGGGCAGCGGTCCGACGAGGACGAGCCGGGAGGGCCCGCGGTGCGCCCGGACGAGTTCGTGCAGGAACGTGGAGTCGCCGAAGACGACGTCGGCGAGGTCGAGCAGGATGCGCTCGGCGTGGGCCTTCCGGGCGGCGGTGAGGGCGTCGCGCAGGCAGTCGATCGTGTCGACGTCGAATTCGCCGCTCGCGCTGAGCAGCCACGTGGCCGGGGAGCCCGTGCTCTCGCGCCGCACCCGGGCATGGCCGGATTTCGCCCCGTAGACCGGATGAGGGCGGCCGCCACCCACCTCGGGGATCGCGCCCGGGTCGGGGGCGTTCCGTCCAGATCCGGCCTTCCGGTTCCCGGTCATGGAACTCATCACCTTCGGATCGGCGGGCAAGGTCAGGGAGGGGGAGGGTCGTCGGGAGGCGGCGGCACGCCGGCGAACAGGTCCAGGAAACCGTCGATCTCGTACCGGGCCTCCGCGGGATGACGGAAGAACGCGTGTCGGGCGACCTCGTAGTGGTTGCGCCGCCCGCGCCGGGAGCGGGCCAGGTAACCGGCACCCTCCAGATCGCTCACGATGGCCTGCACGGCCCGTTCGGTCACGCCGCACCCCGCGGCGAGATCACGCAGGCGCACCTCGGCGTCGCGCGAGATCATGACCAGCACCCGGGCGTGGTGGGTCAGGAACGTCCAGCTCGTCCGTGGCGCATGCTGCTGCTCCGACATGCATCCATTATGAACCGTGATTCCGGTTTTGCCGTACTTGTTTCCGCCTTCCGCCATCGGGACACCGGGCCGCTGAGGACCCGGGAGCGCTGAGAGTTCGGGAGCCCTGAGGGCTCAGGAGGGCGGAAGCAGCGGGCCGAGAGGGCCGAGGTCGAGATTGAGGTCCTCCAGGCTGAAGCCGTGCTGGGCACACAGCTCGGTCATGCGGTCGTGGAGGGCCAGCAGGGTCGCGCCGAGTTCCTCTTCCTGGCCCTCGGTGAGGCCGCCGGCGTCGACGCGGCGCAGGGCCTGGCGTTCGATGAGCTGGCGGAGGAGTTCGACCACGGTCAGGACCAGCTTGACCAGGTCCTCCTCGACCGTGTCCGAGCCGGTGCGGATCCGCCGCGCGGGCGGTTGCCGGGCGGCGGCACCGGTGTCGGCCGGCAGGGCGGGCAGGAGCCGTACGGCATCGGCCATCGCCTCGCCGACGGCCCGCACGTCGGGGGTTTCACGGCTCATCGGGCCCCCCGTACCGCCCCGCCGGGCGCGGGGCTCCGATGCCGCCGACCGAGTCGGTGACGGAGCTGATGAGGGCACGGAGGGAGATCCGTACGAGGTCGATGTCCGCGATGGACAGGACGATGTCCCCGGTGATGACGACGCCTCCGGCGAGCAGCCGGTCGAGGAGGTCGACGAGGGCGACCTGTCGGCCCGGCAGGGCGGGGTCGTTGCGGTCAGCGGGGCTCATGGCCGGGACCGGGCGGCGGGGGTTCAGGGGGCGGGGCTTCGGAGGTCGGGGCTTCCGAGGCCAGGGCTTCGGGGGCCAGGGCCTCGGGGGTCGGGAGGAGAGCGGTGAACGAGTACGGGGCCCAGGGACCGGTCATTTCGAGCAGGATTCCGGGGAGGTCCTCCGCCGCGGCCTGGATCGCCCTGCGGAAAGCGTCGGCGTCGGCGTCGGCCACCAGGAAGGCGGCGTTGGTCACGTTCTCCCCGACCGAGGCGGCGGTCAGCGGGCCGCTCTGCGGTGGATGGGCGACGTGGTCGGCCGCGTACTGCCGGGCGATCTCGGCGATCCGGTCGGCCGCGGTCCTGGCCTGCTGGTAGTGGTCCTCATGGGCGTCGCGCTGCGCCCTGCGGGCCTGGAGGTAGGCCTTGCCGGGGCCGGCGGACGGCGCGGCCGTCCGCGTGTCCGGGGCGGTGGCGGGGCGTACGTAGATCTTGACGCCGTACTCGGTGTGGGCGGCGAGCCGGGCCAGCTGGGTGGCGAACTCCTGGCTCTGGCTCTGCAGGGCCCGCATGGCGCGGGTGCGGTCCTCGTAGAGGGTGGCCATGCGCAGGGGCAGGACGGTGGTGCGGGCGGCGAGGGTCTCGATGACGCGGTGGTGGGCGCGCGCGGTCTCCTCCAGCCAGCGCAGGTCCTCGAAGCGGGCGGGGAGCACCGCTTCCTCGAAGTCGGCGCGGGGGACGTCGCTGATGGCGAAGGCGACCGGCCCGGTGCCGTCGGGGACGGGGGCGAGGAGGGTGACGCGGCTGCCGGCCACCCCGGTCAGGGTGGGCAGGACGTCGTCCAGGGCGGGCGTCGGGGGTGTGACGGCGTAGACGTAGGTGAGCGTCGCCGCGGTGGGTCCGTTCATGTCCCGGTCCTCCGCTTCGCCGTGCGACGAGCCGGCCTGGCCTCGTCCTCGGCCCCCTCCTCCTCGATGCCGACCGCGTCGGGGGTCGGGTCGGACCCGGCCGTGATCCCCTCGCGGCGCAGTCGCGCGATCTCCTCCCGCAGGCGCTGGTTCTCGGCGGCGAGCGAGGCGACGTCGTCCTGGCGGGAGGAGTCCAGCCGGGAGGAGTCCTGGCGGGACGAGTCGATGCGGGACGGATCGTGGCGGGAGGAGAGGGACGGATCGTGCTCCCACCAGTCGATGCCCATCTCCTTGGCCTTGTCCACGGAGGCGATCAGGATGCGCAGTTTGATGGTGAGGAGTTCGATGTCGAGCAGGTTGATGCGGATGTCGCCGGCGATGACGATGCCCTTGTCCAGGACCCGCTCGAGGATGTCGGCGAGACTGCTCGCGGAGCTCGGCGGATAACCGGCCATCGGCGGATCGGCACCGAACCTGCGGGCGAGGGGGTCGGTCACGAAGGTTCGCCTCCCATTGTCTGCCGTCGCCCCGCCCGTCGGACCGGTCCTGCCGGACGGCCGCGGTCACGGAACTCGAATCGGGGCGTCCGGTCAGGGGCCGCCCCTGCGGTACCTGTCGATCTCCTCGAGACGGTCGATCAGCAGGTCCTCCTCACGGTCGAAGGTCTCCTCGTCGATCTCGCCCGCCGTCAGTCGGCGTTCCAGTTCGGCGAGGCGGGCCATGACCGGTGCCGGGTCGTAGTACTCGGCCTCCGCCTTCTCCGCGACGCGCCGGGCAGCCCACACCGCGGTGCGGACCGGGGCCAGCGGCAGAGTGACGAGTTGCCCCAGCAGACCCATCGTGCTCCCTCCTTCCTCACTCCCTCCGGGCGGTCACCGGCGGCCTACGAGATGAAGCTGTAGGGGGGCAGCGGCCCGGTCAGCCGGACCTCGACGCCGTCGCCGCGGTCCCCCGCCTGTTCGTCGAGGACCTTCAGGACCCCCTCGTCGTCCCGCCGGACGAGCAGGGACAGGGCGAGGAAGTCGTCGCCGCCGACGGGATGGACGACGTGCTCCCGGCCCAGCGGCGCCAGGGAACCGATCAGCTCCTCGGCCGCGTTCGCGCGGCGCCGCTCGACCTCTTCGGCGACCATGCGTCCCAGCTCCACGGGCAGCCGGGGATCCTCGGAGCCCTGGCGGATCTCGTCGTTGAGCCGACGCGCCTCGGGCAGGTCCTCGAGGATCTCCCGGAGCAGGAGGTCCTCCGCCCGGGAGGCCTTCACGTGGTACTCGGCGCAGTCGGCGACGCGCTCCAGCGCCGCGCGGTAGAAGTCCTCCTTCTCGTCGAGCGCCCGCAGGACGGCGTCGTCATCGGGGGCGGTGTAGCCGAACCGCAGCGGCAGCTGGGTTCCGTCATCCAGCAGACGGTCCTGGACCGCCTGGTGGGCGGACACGTCCCGCCGCTTCGGCCGGATCTCTTCCTCGATGTCGCTCACCACGGCGCGCAGCGCCTCCGTGGACAGGACCCGCACCGCCGCTCCCTCGGATCCGACCCCTGTCATGCCCTCGATCCGGCAGGGGTGGTCGCGCGTGGTCACCGCGTAGACGTAGACGGCCATGGTCATTCCCTCTCGCGTCGCGCCGTCCGCCGCTCCGGCTTCCGGCGCCGAGGAGCCTCCTGCTCCTCCTCATCGCCCTCGTCCTCGTCCCCCCGGCCGGACAGCGACTGGGTGACAGCCTCCATCGCGCCGCTGAGGGCGCCCTTGGTCTTGCCCCGGCTGCCGCCCTCGACCATCTTGTCCATCATGTCAGGCAGCTGGGTGGGGGCCTTGCGGCCGGATTCCAGGTCGAGGCGGTTGCACGCCTCCGCGAAGCGGAGGTACGTGTCGACGCTGGCCACGACCACCCGGACGTCGATCTTGAGGATTTCGATTCCGACCAGGGAGACGCGTACGAACGCGTCGATGACCAGCCCGCGGTCCAGGATGAGCTCCAGGACGTCGTAGAGGTTCCCTGAACCGCCTTGGCCGCCGCGACCCGGACTTCCGCTCGCTCCCTGCGGCATCACCGTCATGACGTTTCCCTTCGCGGCCCGGCCCTCTCAGCGGCCGGACCGGTCGATCATGCCCCGGCTGTACCGCCGGGTGCGTTCGTAGGAGATCAGCTCGCCGGACGCGTCCAGCTCGACCCGGTAGCTGCCCATGACGCTGGTGGTCTCCGGGATGCGTTCGAGCTCGACCACCTCCACCACGGCCTCCCAGCCCTCGTCCGTGGGCTTCAGGGACGTCACCGACTCCGGGGGCCTGCCGAGCAGTTCCGAGAGCTGCTCGGCCGCGGCCCGCAGCGCCGCCGCAGCGCCCTGTCTGCGGGAGCCGGCCGCCTTGCGCGCGGGCCTGGTGGACCGCTGCGTGTCGTCGTCCCGTGCGGGACGGCGCCGACGGCGTTCTGGGTCCGGTGTGGTCATCTGATTCCTTCGTGAATCGGACTTCCCTTTGACCCACGCGTCTCCCCCAGGAGATCCGCCCCACTCCACCTGAAGAGAATTTTCTTCGCATACCGCCGCATATCCGGAGCCGCGTCGAGCACCCCCCAGATAAGACCCCGAGCGTCGGGGCCGGTCGTCACCTGACGTCGACCACCTCTCACCTGGGAAGGACGAGGCTGATGGAGGACACGACCAAGATCGCCCTGGCAGCCGCCGTTGCAGGAGGCTACGTACTGGGGCGGACCAAGAAGGGCCGCATGGCCCTGTCGCTCGCGACCTACCTCGCGGGCCGGAAACTCGATCTCCGACCCGGCCAGCTCGTGGCACAGGGGGTCCGGAAACTCGGGGAGATGCCCCAGACCGCCGAGCTCGGAGAACAGCTCCGGGGCGAAGCCCTCCAAGCCGGTCGCAAGGCCCTCACCGCTGCTGCCAACCGCCAGCTCGCCGGCCTGGCCGACTCCATTCATCAGCGCACGCTCGACCTCGGTCGCGGCGGCAAGGAGCCCGATGAGGAGGACGAGGGGTACGAGGAGGACGAGGCGTACGAGGACGAGGACGTCGACGAGGAGCCCTACGAGGACGAGGCGGCGGACGACGAGGAGGCAGGCCCGCGCGAGGCACGGGGAGAGGAAGAAGAGGAAGAGGAAGAAGAGGAAGAGCCGGAGGAAGAAGAGCCGGAGGAAGAAGAGCCGGAGGAGGAAGAGCCGGAGGAGGAACAGGAAGCCGAGGACGAGGAGGGCCGGGAACCCGAGGACGAGCAGGAGGAAGAGGAGGAGGCACCCCCGAAACGGCCCCGAGGCAAGAGTTCACGGACCTCCACGACGGGCCGCAGTGCGCCCGCCCGCCGCTCCTCGCCCCGCAAGAGCGCCGCGAAGAAGCCGGAGCCGGCGGCCGCCAAGAAGACGGCGGCCAAGAAGACCACGTCGTCCGGAAGCCGGGGCACGGCGAAGAAGAGCACACCGGCGAAGAAGACCACGACCGCGCGCGGAAGCACCCCGGCGAAGAAGGCGCCGGCGAAGAAGACAGCTTCGGGCGGAAGTCGTACCGCGGCGAAGAAGACCACGTCGTCCCGGCCCCCCGCCAAGAAGGCGGCGGCCAAGAAGACCCCGGCGAAGAAGACCACCGCGCGCAAGGCGACGGGCGGCAGCGCCAGGAAGACCACGTCGGCGAAGAAGACGACGGCGCGCAAGCCGTCTACGCGGAGGTAGCGCCATGGCCACCGATCGTGAACGCTCGTCGTCGAACTCCTCATCCCCCATGGATCAGCTGCTCGAGGAAGTCGGCGAATACCTGCGGACGCAGGCGGACCGCCTGGCCGACAAGGCCGTGGACAAAGTGGGGGACCTCACCGACCAGCTCTCCGACGTGGCGGAGAACGGGGGATCGCTCGCCGGCATCGGCGGCCGTCTCCTCAAGGGCGACTCGCCCCTGAAGGCCGTCGCGGGCACCACCTTCGACAGCGTCAAGGACACGGTCAAGAACGTCGGCGGCGGGCTGCTCGGCAAAGGAGGCAAGTCCCGCAAGAGCGGAGCCAAACCGACGCACATCTGCGAGTCGATCGACATCGGCGTCCCGCTGCGTACCGCGTACGACCAGTGGACGCAGTACGCGGACTTCAGCACGTTCGCCAAGGGGGTGCGCAGTGTCTCCCAGGGCGACGACACCACCAGCGACTGGAAGGTCAAGGTCGGTCCCTCCACACGCAGCTGGAAGGCCAGCGTCCAGGAGCAGGTGCCGGACGAGCGCATCATGTGGAGCTCCGACGGCCCCAAGGGCACCACGCGTGGATGCGTCAGCTTCCACGAACTGGCCCCGGCACTCACCCGCGTGCTCGTGGTCGTCGAGTACTACCCCTCCGGCCTCTTCGAGAAGACGGGCAACATCTGGCGTGCCCAGGGGAGGCGGCTGCGCCTGGACCTCAAGCACTTCGCCCGTCACGTGACCCTCTCCAACGAGGAGCCGGATGGCTGGCGGGGCGAGATCCGCGACGGCGAGGTGGTGCGCAGCCACGAGGAAGCCGTCGAAGAGGAAGAGGCCTCGCAGGACCAGCCGGAGGAGGACGAGGACGAGGAGTACGACGACGAGGAAGAGGGTGAAGAGGAGGAGGGAACCGACGGCGAGGATGAGGGCGAGTACAAGAACGAGGACGAGGACGAAGGCGAGTACGAGGACGAGGAAGAGGACGAGGGTGAGGGCGAGGGCGACTGGGATGAGGAGGAGGCTCGCCCCGGCCGCCGAGCGAGGCGCTGAGGAAGCGGGCCGCCGGGCATGACCCGGCGCGATCAGAATCAGAAGAACAAGAAGGAGGCTGTCGTCCGAGGACGACAGCCTCCTTCGTCGGCGCCTCGACCGGGCATTCAGTGCTTCATCGTGTCCTTGGCCTTCTGCCCGGCCTGCTTGGCATCCGCGGCCGCCTGTTCGGCCTTGCCCTTGAGCTCCATGCTCTCGTTGCCGACGGCCTTACCGGTGGTCTCCTTCACCTTGCCCTTCATTCCCTTGCCGACGTTCTTGGCCTTCTTTCCAGCGGCCATTTCCGTTCACCTCCGACATCTTGTCGACCTTCCCGAGTCAGGACGCCCCCAGGGGCGACCGCGCCTCCAGCCGCAGCCATCTCGGCAGCACGGCCCGGAACGTGGTGCGCACCATTCGGCCGGCCATCCATCGCCCGCCGCGAGCCGTCATCCGCATCCCCCACCACGACGCCCACACGGCGCCGCGGCACATCACGGCGCGGGGCGTCCAGTAGGCGCTCCCGCGGCGACGGCCCCACTTCCGGCGATGCCGTCTCCGGCCCATGGCGATCCTCACGAATGTCTTCTGCCGGCCACGAGCCGGTAGAGGATCAGGAGGATGACAGATCCGACGATGGCGGCGATCCAGGTGGAAAGCTCGAAGAATCCGTCGATGGAGTCGACATCGAAAATGACCTTTCCGAGCCATCCTCCCAGAAGGGCGCCGGCGATTCCGATCAGTATCGTCACGATGCAGCCGCCGGGGTCCCGGCCCGGCATCAAGGCTTTCGCGATGATTCCGGCGAGCAGACCCAGCAGAATCCAGCCGATGATTCCCATGGGGTTCCTCTTGTCAGGGCACCAATCTTCTGTAATCCATCTGCGCAGCCCAGCCGACGCCAAACATGGATGTCACACAAATCTGAAGCGTCAACGAGTACCGAAGCGCCAGGTGGCGGTCTCTGTCCAGGAAGGCCCTCGCAGCGGGTGTGTCCGTGTATCGCGGGCGTATCGGAAATCGCATACGCCCCCGCAACCGCCCGCCGTCTCCAATGGGGGCATGAACCACCACGCGTCCCTGCCCGCACCGTCCCGCCACGCGCGCCGGGCCGTGCTCCTCGGCTCGGCGGTCCTCGGCACGGCGGGCTTGTTCGTCGTACGGCGGCCGCTCATGATGTCCGCTCCGACGTGCCTGGCCGGGCGGTGGCACGGTTGCCTGGACACGTTCAACGGCGTCGTGCTCGTCACCCTGACCGCGCTGCCCCTGGCCGCCCTGGTGACGTGGGCTCTGGCCCGTCGTCGGCGTGCCGCCGGTGTCGCGGCGGCGTGGCGGATGTCGCTGGCCGAGGTGGGGATGGTGCACGGGACGGTGCCGTTCCTGTGGATGACCATGATGCCGGGCGCCGGGGCCGGCACCGTCCCCGGCCGGACGAGCCTGGTACCGCTGCGGGACCTGGTCACGATGGGGCCGCTCGGGATCGCCGGCAACCTGCTGGTCTTCGCGTCCCTGGGGTTCTTCGCGCCGATGCGGTTCGGGGCGGTGGCGTCCGTGCCGAGGATCCTGGCTCTCGGGGCGGGCTGCTCGGTCCTGGTCGAGACCGCGCAGTACGTCCTGCGGCTCGACCGGGTGTCCTCCGTGGACGACGTCCTGGTCAACGCCGCCGGCGCCGTGCTGGCCGCACTGGCGTCGCGCCGCTGGTGGCGCACTCCGGCAGACGCTCCGGCGGAGCGGCCTCGCCCCGCTCCGGCACCGGCGGGCTGAGCCGCGACCCCGACGGGTCCCACGTCTCCGCATACGCGGGCGCCTCCGCATACGCGGGCGATATGCGGGGTTGCCTAGGCTTCGGCCATGCGTGTACTGATCGTGGAGGACGAGCCCTACCTCGCCGAAGCCGTACGGGACGGTCTGCGGCTGGAGGCGATCGCCGCCGACATCGCCGGCGACGGCGACTCCGCCCTGGAGCTGCTCGGCGTCCACTCCTACGACCTCGCGGTCCTCGACCGGGACATCCCCGGCCCCTCCGGCGACGAGGTCGCCCGGCGCATCGTCGCCTCCGGCAGCGGCATCCCGATCCTCATGCTCACCGCCGCCGACCGCATCGACGACAAGGCCTCCGGTTTCGAGCTCGGCGCCGACGACTACCTCACCAAACCGTTCGAGCTGCGGGAGCTCGTCCTGCGGCTGCGGGCGCTCGACCGCAGGCGCGCGTACGCCCGGCCCCCGGTCCGCGAGCTCGCGGGCCTGCGCGTCGACCCCTTCCGCCGGGAGGTCTTCCGCGACGGGCGTCACGTCGCGCTCACCCGCAAGCAGTTCGCCGTGCTGGAGGTCCTCGTCGCCGCCGAAGGAGGAGTGGTCGGCGCCGAAGAGCTGCTGGCGCGGGCCTGGGACGAGCACGCCGATCCCTTCACCAACGCCGTCCGCATCACCGTCTCCGCCCTGCGCAAACGGCTCGGCGAACCATGGGTCATCGCCACGGTGCCGGGGGTGGGCTATCGCATCGACGTCGGTCCCGACAGCCCTCGCTCCGGAAGCGCGCATGTCTAGACGCCCGGGGCTCAGCGTCCGGCTGAGGCTCACCCTCAGCTACGCCGGATTCCTCGCCGTCGCCGGTGCTCTCCTGCTGGCCGTGGTGTGGGGGTTCCTGCTGCGTTACGTACCGGACAATCAGCAGGGCCTTCTGGGGATCTCGCCCAACCGCTACCTCCTCGTGCGCACCTTCGGCCCCGCCGCGGCCGTGGCGATGGCCTTCCTGCTCGTCTTCGGCCTGGTCGGGGGATGGATCCTCGCGGGCCGGATGCTCGCGCCGCTCACGCGGATCACGGCCGCGGCGCGGACCGTCGGGAGCGGTTCGCTGTCCCACCGGATCCGCATGGAGGGGCGCCGGGACGAGTTCCGTGAACTCGCCGACACGTTCGACGCCATGCTCGAACGGCTGGAGTCGCACGTCGCCGAGCAGCAGAGGTTCGCCGCGAACGCCTCCCACGAACTGCGCACTCCCCTGGCCGTCTCGCAGGCGCTGCTCGACGTCGCCCGCAGGGATCCCACGCGGGACCGGGAGGAGCTCCTGGAGCGGCTGGCGGCCGTCAACGCGCGGTCGATCGGCCTCACCGAGGCCCTCCTCGTGCTCAGCCGCAGCGACCGGGGGGCCTTCGACCGCGAGAGCGTCGACCTCTCCCTCGTCGCGGAGGAGGCCGCCGAGACCCTGCTCCCCCTCGCCGAACAGCGCGGGATCACGCTCGACGTCACCGGCGGAGCGGCTCGGACCAGTGGCTCCGCGGAGCTCCTGCTGCGGCTGGTGACGAACCTCGTCCAGAACGCCGTCGTGTACAACCTCCCCGCCGGCGGCACCGTGAAGGTCCACACCGAAACGCGGGGCGGGGCGAGCGTGGTGCGGGTCGAGAACACGGGCCGTCCGCTCCCGCCGGACCTGGTGCCGACTCTCACCGAGCCCTTCCGGCGCGGCACGGAGCGGGTGCGCACCGACGGGCACGCCGGCGTCGGTCTGGGCCTGGCGCTCGTGCACAGCATCGTCCGCGCCCATGACGGGACCCTAGACCTCGTCCCCCGCCCCGGCGGCGGTCTCGTCGTCACGGTCCGGCTTCCCGGCATGCCGTAGGCGTCGTTCCCGAGCACCGCCGCACGACCTCCCGCGACCACGCGACCCACGTCCTGTGAGGTTCCTGTCGGGAATCCGGGCGCTGTCCCGGTCGAGTCACCGGAAAGCGGCGAACCGACGGGAGCACCTCAGGAAGCACCGCATCGTCGCCCTCGGCGCCGGGTGTGCCGGGAAGCCGAAGCACCTGGGCGGCAAGGCCGCACGGATCAAGGCCGACATCCTCGGGATGTCGCTGTGGACCACCTCGCACCCGACCTTCGGCCTGCCCAGGCGCCGGCACCGCCTCACCGCCGCGCGCTCGTCAACGGCGCTCCCGCCATGCTCTTCGTCCTCGGCGACCGGGTGATCGGCTGCGTCACCTTCGACATCGTCGGCGGCAGGATCGCGACCGTGCGCGGCATCGCCGCGCCCGCCCGTCTCACCCGCCTCGGCGAGGCCTGGCGGCGGTGCGCACCGGACGTGCCGCTCGTCGCCCGGTGGTGACGGCCGCGCCCCGCCGCCCCGTGGAGCGTCAGACGGTTCCCGTGGCGGCCGGGGCCCGCAGGGCGTCGGCGATGCCTCGGGCCAGGAACGGGATCCGGTGCGCGGGGACGCCCGCGATGTTGATGCGGCCCGCGGTCGTGCCGTAGATCCCGGACCGGCGGCGCATCCGGAGCATTCCCTCGGGGGTGAGGGGCAGCATCGAGAACATGCCCTTCTGCCGCCCGAGGGCGCTCGCCGCCTCCTCGTGGCCGAGGGCGCCCAGGTGGGCGACGAGGTCCGTCCGGTTGGCCGTGATGCGGTGGCGCATCGCGTCGAGTTCGGCGAGCCAGGCGGCCTTCAGGCGCTCGTCCTCCAGGACGGTGGCGACGACGGCGGCGCCGTGGTCGGGCGGCATGGAGTACAGGGTGCGGGCGGCGTTCTGGAGGGCGGTCTCGACGTGCCGGAGCGCCCGCGCCGAGGAGCCGACGACGACGGCGCAGCCGGTGCGGTCGCTGTAGAGGCCGAAGTTCTTGGAGCAGCTGACGGCGATCAGCACCTCCGGGAGCCGTTCGGCCAGCATCCGGGTCGGCCGCAGGTCGGCGTCGAGGCCGTCGCCGAGGCCGTGGTAGGCGAGGTCGACGAAGGGGACCCAGCCGTTCGTCGCGGCGAGTCCGGCGAGCTCTTCCCAGGTCTCGGGGGAGGGATCCGCTCCGGTGGGGTTGTGGCAGCAGCCCTGCAGCAGGACGACGTCGCCGGGACCCGCCTCGCGAAGGTCCTCCAGGAGTCCCGTGGCGTCGAGCCACCGGTAGGTGCGGACGGTGAGGCCCGCGCCTTCGAGGATGGGACGGTGGTTGACGTACGCGGGGTCGCTGATCCACACGGTGGTGCCGGGGCGCGTCTGCCGTACGAGGTCGGCGAGGAGGCGCAGGGCGCCGGTTCCGGCCACGGTCTGGACGGCCGTCGCCCGCGCGGTGAGGGCCTCGGTGCCGAGGACGGTGGTGAGCATGGCGCGGTTGAAGGCGGTGTTGCCCGACAGGCCGAGGTACTCCTTGGAGCCGGAGCGTTCCGCCAGGCGCATCTCGGCCTCCTTGACCGCCGCCATGACGGGGGTGACCCCGGTGTGGTCGCGGTAGACGCCGAGGACGAGGTCGAGGCGCTCGGGTCGCGGGTCCGCGGCGTACTCGGCGGTCAGGTCCCAGAGCGGGTCGGCGGGCGGGGCGGGGAGGAGCTCAAGCATCGGCGGAGACCTTGGTTCGGGAGCGTCGGCGTCCGTTGGCGAGCGCGACGCCGAGGGTGATGAGGGGGACGCCGATCATGACGGGCAGGGTCGGCGACTCGTCGAGGAGGGGCACGGCGAGCAGGACGACGGCGACCGGGCTGAGGCTGCCGACGACGGAGCTGCGCTCGGGGCCGAGCCGGCGGATGGCGAACGCGTACATCAGCCCGGCGCAGAGGCCGACGCCCAGGCCCTGGACGACGAGGAAGAGCGCGATGTCGCCGCCGGCCGCGTGGGCGAGGCCGGTGGGCAGGACGCCGGTCAGCGTCAGCAGCGCGATGACGGCGAAGGAGGGCAGGCAGAGCAGGCCGATGGACCCGATCGGGTCGAGGTCCACCTCGCGCAGGCCCACGGTGTAGAGGGCCCACAGGCCGCTGGCGACGAGCAGCGTGCCCGTGCCGAGCAGGACGTCCGCGTCGAGGGCCGCGGTGTAGCGCCAGACCAGGGCCACGACGCCGGACACGATGAGGGCGAGGCCGGCCGCCTGGGTGCCGCGCGGGGCACTCTTGCCGCCCGCGACCATGAGGGCGGAGACGAACAGCGGGACCATGCCGGGCACGATCGCCCCGACGAACGCGGCGGAGGTCAGCGAGCCGCCGTACATGGCGGCGAGGAAGAACGGGACCCCCGCACCACAGATGATCTTGGCCGCGGGACCGAACCGCACGGCGGCCAGTCGGCGCCTGCGCCGCCACAGCGCGGGCGCCAGGACCACCAGGGGCACGCCGAAGCGCAGCAGCGCGGCGTCGGCGGGCAGCAGCGTGGAGGCGCTCAGGGCGCGGGCGCTGAGCGCGAAGGCGGCCCAGACGGCCACGGTGAGGAGCAGCGCGAGCATGCCCACGGCCTGCGGGGAGGGCCCCCGGAGCCGACCGGTGCGGGGCTTCCCGTCGTGCCCCTCGGGCGGAGTGCGCGTGTCCCGCGCCTCCCCCGTTCTCGCCCCCACCGATTGTGTTGCGGCCACCGGCCGTTCCTCCCTCTCGAAGCCGTTCGGGCGGAGCCGATGCCCGGCTCATCCCCAGGGAGCAACGCTAGACCTTGGAGCGGGGCAGATGATTGCCAGTTATGCCCCTCAGGCATAGCGTGGGGGCAGAATCTGCCAAGATCTGTAAAGGAGAGCCGATGGACGCCGTGGACTTCCAGATCGTCCATGAGCTGCAGACGGACGGCCGCCTGTCGAACCAGGACCTCGCCGACCGGATCAGGCTGTCCCCCTCCCCCTGTCTGCGCCGGGTGCGCCGGCTCGAGGAGTCGGGGCTGATCGGCGGCTACACGGCCACCGTCGACCAGGTCGCCTTCGGTCTGCCGATCACCGTCTTCGTACGGATCCGCCTGGAGCGGCACACGGCCGAGGCGGTGAACGTGTTCGAGCAGCACGTCGGCCTCATCGACCACATCCAGGACTGCTATCTGATGGCCGGCAGCAGCGACTACCTGCTCAGGGTGGTCATCGAGAGCCTGGAGGCGTACGAGGCGCTCGTCCGCACCCGGATCCACGCCATCCCGGGCATCGCGTCGATCGAGTCGAGCTTCGCCTTCGGCAGCGTCAAGCAGTCCAGGGTCTACCCGCGGCCGGGCGTCCCGTCCCGCCCGCGTGCCGCCGGCGGCACGGCCGGATGAGGCATGGCCGGGGGCGATGATCGATGTCACTGCCACGCGATCTTCAGCAGGCCGCGGCACAGCCCGTAGCGTGGCCGTAACGAGCCGGGCGCGACGCGGGCGAGTGGCGCGCCGAGAGCGGTGCGCACGCGCGGGACCGGTCGCCGACCCGTCGTGCTCGTCACCGGCAAGGTGAAGGGATCAGGATGTTCCGCAAGGTGCTGGTGGCCAACCGCGGGGAGATCGCGATTCGCGCGTTCCGCGCCGGCTACGAACTGGGGGCGCGCACGGTCGCCGTCTTCCCGCACGAGGACCGCAACTCACTGCACCGGCTGAAGGCCGACGAGGCCTATGAGATCGGTGAACCCGGTCATCCGGTACGGGCCTACCTCTCGGTGGCGGAGGTCATCCGGGCGGCCCGCCTGGCCGGTGCCGACGCCGTCTACCCGGGCTACGGATTCCTGTCCGAGAATCCGGAACTGGCGCGCGCCTGCGAGGAGGCGGGCATCACGTTCGTGGGCCCGTCCGCGCAGACCCTGGAGCTGACCGGGAACAAGGCGCGCGCGGTGGCCGCGGCCCGCGAGGCCGGCGTGCCCGTGCTCGGTTCCTCGGCGCCCTCCACCGACGTGGACGAACTCGTGGCGGCCGCCGAGGGAATCGGCTTCCCGGTGTTCGTCAAGGCCGTCGCCGGCGGCGGCGGCCGCGGCATGCGGCGGGTCGAGGACCCGGCGACGCTGCGCGAGTCCATCGAGGCGGCGGCCCGCGAGGCCGAGTCCGCCTTCGGCGACGCGACCGTCTTCCTGGAGAAGGCCGTCGTCGACCCGCGCCACATCGAGGTGCAGATCCTCGCCGACGGCGAGGGGGAGGTCATCCACCTGTTCGAGCGCGACTGCTCGCTGCAGCGCCGCCACCAGAAGGTGATCGAGCTCGCGCCCGCCCCGAACCTCGACCCGGCGGTGCGGCAGCGGATCTGCGACGACGCCGTGAGGTTCGCCCGCCGGATCGGCTACCGGAACGCGGGCACCGTGGAGTTCCTCCTCGACCGCGACGGCAACCACGTCTTCATCGAGATGAATCCGCGCATCCAGGTCGAGCACACGGTGACCGAGGAGGTCACCGACATCGACCTGGTGCAGTCGCAGCTGCGCATCGCCGCCGGGGAGACCCTCGCCGACCTCGGCCTGACGCAGGAGTCCGTCGTCCTGCGCGGTGCCGCCCTGCAGTGCCGCATCACCACCGAGGACCCGGCCAACGGCTTCCGCCCCGACACCGGCATGATCAGCGCCTACCGCTCCCCGGGCGGCTCCGGCATCCGGCTCGACGGCGGAACCACCCACGCCGGTACGGAGGTCAGCGCCCACTTCGACTCGATGCTGGTCAAACTGACCTGCCGGGGACGGGACTTCAGGACCGCCGTCGACCGGGCCCGGCGCGCGGTGGCCGAGTTCCGCATCCGGGGCGTGTCCACGAACATCCCGTTCCTGCAGGCCGTGCTCGACGACCCGGACTTCCAGGCCGGGCAGGTCACCACGGCCTTCATCGAGCAGCGGCCGTACCTGCTCACCGCCCGCCACTCGGCCGACCGCGGCACGAAGCTGCTCACCTACCTCGCCGACGTCACCGTGAACAAGCCGCACGGCCCCCGTCCCGAGCTCATCGCCCCGGCCACCAAGCTGCCCCGGCTGCCCGCCGGCCGGCCGCCCGCAGGCTCCCGGCAGCGGCTGACCGAGCTCGGTCCGGAGGGCTTCGCCCGCGGCCTGCGCGAGTCGCCGACCCTCGGCGTCACCGACACCACCTTCCGCGACGCCCACCAGTCGCTGCTCGCCACCCGGGTCCGTACGAAGGACCTGCTCGCCGTCGCCCCGGCGGTCGCGCACACGCTGCCGCAGCTGCTGTCCCTGGAGTGCTGGGGCGGCGCCACCTACGACGTCGCCCTGCGCTTCCTCGCCGAGGACCCCTGGGAGCGGCTGGCCGCGCTGCGCGAGGCCGTGCCGAACATCTGTCTGCAGATGCTGCTGCGGGGCCGCAACACCGTGGGGTACACCCCGTACCCGACCGAGGTGACCGACGCCTTCGTGCAGGAGGCCGCCGCCACCGGCATCGACATCTTCCGGATCTTCGACGCGCTCAACGACGTCGACCGGATGCGGCCCGCGATCGAGGCCGTACGGGAGACCGGGACGGCGGTCGCCGAGGTCGCGCTCTGCTACACGTCCGACCTCTCCGACCCGGCGGAGAAGCTGTACACGCTGGACTACTACCTGCGGCTCGCCGAGAAGATCGTCGCCGCGGGCGCGCACGTCCTCGCGGTCAAGGACATGGCCGGTCTGCTGCGCGCCCCCGCCGCCGCCAAGCTGGTCTCCGCGCTGCGCCGGGAGTTCGAGCTGCCGGTGCACCTCCACACCCACGACACGGCGGGCGGCCAGCTCGCCACGTACCTCGCGGCGGTCCAGGCCGGGGCGGACGCGGTGGACGGCGCGGTGGCCTCCATGGCCGGCACCACCTCGCAGCCCTCGCTGTCGGCGATCGTCGCCGCGACCGACCACTCCGAGCGGCCCACCGGTCTCGACCTGGAGGCGGTCGGCGACCTGGAGCCGTACTGGGAGGGCGTCCGCAAGATCTACGCCCCCTTCGAAGCGGGCCTGGACTCGCCGACGGGACGCGTGTACCACCACGAGATCCCCGGCGGGCAGCTCTCCAACCTGCGCACCCAGGCCGTCGCGCTCGGCCTCGGCGACCGGTTCGAGGACGTCGAGTCGACGTACGCCGCCGCGGACCGGATGCTGGGCCGGCTGGTGAAGGTCACCCCGTCGTCGAAGGTGGTGGGCGACCTCGCGCTGCACCTCGTCGGCGCCGGGGTGGCGCCCGAGGACTTCGAGGCGGCGCCGAACCGGTACGACATCCCGGACTCCGTCGTCGGCTTCCTCCACGGCGAGCTGGGCACGCCGCCCGGCGGCTGGCCCGAGCCGTTCCGCACCAAGGCCCTGGAGGGCCGCGCCGGGCCCAAGCCGATGCGGGAGCTCACGGCGGAGGACCGCACCGGCCTGGCCGAGGACCGGCGCGCCACGCTGAACCGCCTCCTCTTCCCCGGCCCGACGCAGGCGTACGAGGCGCACCGCCAGGCGTACGGCGACACCAGCGTGCTCGACAGCAAGGACTTCTTCTACGGGCTGCGCCCCGGGAAGGAGTACAGCGTCGACTTCGGGCCCGGCGTGCGGCTGCTCATCGCGCTGGAGGCCATCGGCGAGGCCGACGAGCGCGGCATGCGCACGGTGATGTCCACCCTGAACGGCCAACTGCGTCCAATCCAGGTGCGGGACAAGGCCGCGGCCGCCGACCTCCCGGTGACCGAGAAGGCCGACAGGTCCGATCCCGGCCATGTCGCCGCGCCGTTCGCCGGCGTGGTCACGCTGGCCGTCGCCGAGGGCGACGAGGTCGAGGCCGGCGCGACGGTGGCCACGATCGAGGCGATGAAGATGGAGGCCTCGATCACCGCCCCGAGGAGCGGACGGGTGACCCGTCTGGCCATCACCCGGATCCAGCAGGTGGAGGGCGGCGACCTCCTCGTCGAGATCGGCTAGGTTCTGTCCGGCGGATCTTAACGGGTCACACCGCAGTAGGCTGGGGCGGTGCTGCTCCCCACCCTCCCGCGCACCCGCCTGCGTTCCTCCGATCAGCCGGCTATCGACACGCCATTCGGCCCGCTGACCTTCACTACGACGATTGGGAACACCAGCCTTCCGCTGCAGCCGGATGAGCTGTTCCAACTTCCGGGCGACTGCACGCTCGCCCGCTGGGTAACTCCCGGGGCCCGCGTCGAGCTGCTGCTGACCCCGTACGATCCCGAGCTCGACCCCGAGAACTGGGGGCCACTGATCGACTGCCGTGCGGCAGTCTGGCGAATCGACGCCTTCACGCCGCTCGGGCGAGTGCAGTTCTCGGCAGGGCTTCCGGAGGGTGCAGACGGAGGGTACGACGGGGGGGCAGGCGCTGGCAGCTATTACGGTGGAGGACGAGACGATCCGGCTCACTGTCGGAGGCAGTGACGAGGAGGCGATCTGCGGGGCCGCCGACGCAGGAGAGGTACCCCGGCGGTGGGCTGCGCTGATCGACGAGGTACACAACCACTCGTTCAGCACGTGGGGCGTGGACCTATGGTCACTACCACGGCATGTCCTGGACGCTGCCCCCGCTGGAGGCCGGCGACCACTGTGAACTCCCCGTAGTTGCAGCCTGGGCCCCGGTCACCGAGGAGAGTGCGAACACCTGGTACGCCGTCATGCCATCGCCAACGGTGCTGCTGAGGCAGGTCACTGCCGAGCCGGCGAAGCAGGCCGATACTCCGGACGCGGGCTGATCACGGTCTGAGCCAGAGGCGTATCGACGCGACGGTGACGGTGCCGTGGAAGACGTAGGCACGCTTGTCATACCGCGTCGCGACGGCCCTGGAGTGCTTGAGTCGGTTGATCGTCCGCTCGACCTCGTTCCGGCGCCTGTACATCTCCTTATCGAAACCCGCAGGCCGGCCTCCTCGGCTGCCGCGGCGCCGGCGGTTGGCCCGCTGGTCCTTCGGCTCCGGGATGGTGTGCTTGATCTGGCGTCTACGCAGGTAGCGGCGATTGCGGCGGGAGCTGTACGCCTTGTCGCCGCCGAGGTGGCCGGGGCGGGTGCGCGGATGCCCGCCGCTCGGGCGCTTGACCCTGATGCGTTCAAGGACCGGGATCAGCTGTGGGCTGTCGCCCCACTGACCGGGCGTGATCAGCATGGCCAGGGGACGGCGGCCGCCTTCCCCGGCAAGGTGGATCTTGGAAGTGAGGCCGCCACGGGACCGGCCGAGTCCTTCGTCGGGGCGGTGTTGCCGAGGTGTTGATCTCCGCTTCGGGATCCTGGGTGTCCTGCGCGGCGCACCGGCAGCATGCTGGTGGGCCCGGCACGAGGTGGAGTCCACGCCCACCATGCTCCAGTCGATGCGCCCCTGAGAGTCCGCCTCGGCCTGAACGGTCTGGAGGATCCTTTCCCAAGTGCCGTCCGCCGACCACCGGCGGTGGCGCTCGTACAGGGTCTTCCAGTTCCCGAACCGCTCCGGCAGGTCCCGCCACGGGACACCCGTGCGGACCCGGAACAGGATCCCGTTGATCACCATCCGGTGATCAGTCCAACGTCCGCCACGGCACCCGGTCTTCGGTAGATGTGGTGCCAGTTGCGCCCACTCGTCGTTCGTAAGATCACCCCGCCCCACGACCAACACAATGGTCCATGGGGCGATCACATGATCCGCCGGACAGAACCTAGGCCGGAAGGCGGCCGGGACGCCGAACGAGGCGTCCCGGCCGCCTTCCGGCACGGAACGGGGGCGGGGCCGTCTCGTCCCACCGCCTCCGAGCCCGGCGGTTCCGGCCGCGGCCGGAACCCGTGGCCTCTCCGGCGGGGGGCCTCGGCGCCGACGTGCTGCAGAAGAAGCGGAGTGCGGCCGTCGCTGTGGCTCCCGTACGTCCCGGTGTCGGTGCCGGGCCGTGGGCAGCCGGAGGGAGGTCATGCATTAGGCCCACTCCGTCATGCGGCATGCTCCCGATCCTGTGAGGCTGGCCGGGACCGGGCGCGGGCCCGCGCGCGGCCGCCGGCGTGTGTGACAAGCGGAGGAGGAACCGTGGCACCTCTCGCTCGGATTCCACTGGAGGGCGGCGGCTGCGTCCTGGTCGAGGCCCCGGCCACCACGGAGGGGCCGGTGAAGGCCGGCCGCATCGGTGATGCGATCCATGACCTGCCGGAGACACTGCAGGAGGCGCTCGGGCCGGTCACGGCGGCGGCGCGCGTGGCCCTCGACCAACTGCGCAAAGCCCGCCCGGACGACATCACGGTGCAGTTCGGCATCGACCTCTCGGTTGCGGCCGGGGCCGTGATCACCAAGACCGGTGCCGGCTGTCACCTGATGGTGACCGTGGCGTGGAAAGGAAGCGATTCCGGCCATCCTCGCGCCGCGTCCGAGGAACCGGAGCAGCCGACGTGACCGGCTCGCACGCCCCGGGTCCGGGACATGACGACGGTCGTACGCCAGGACTGCCGGCCGCCGTGGCCCAGGTCCTGCGGCCTGACGGGACGGTGGCCGGGACGGGCTTCCTGGTGGCCCAGGACATCCTGCTCACCTGCGCGCACGTCGTCCAGGCCGCGGAAAGCGGACCCGGTGAGCAGGTGCGGCTGGCTTTCCCCCATGCCCAGGGCGCACCCCGGATGGAGGGGCACGTCCTAGACGGACCGTGGCGTGCCCCTGAAGGGGACGACGTGGCCGTCGTCCGGCTGACCGTCGTCCCGGCGGCGGTGACGCCGCTGCCGTTGGGCTCCGCGGCGGGCTGCCGGGGCCATCGGCTGAGCTCGTTCGGTTTCCCTGCCCAGGCACCGCTGGAGGGGCACTTCGGCTACGGAGTGGCGGGGGATCTGCTGCCGGCCACCCGGAGCAGGGGCGCGCATCTGCAGCTCACGGCGGCCAACGACCTCACCACCGGCTTCAGCGGCGGGCCGGTGCTCGACGAGGTGACCGGTCTGGTCATCGGCATGATCACCGAAATCACCGCTCCCGACGCGTACGAGAGGGGGCAGGGCATCGCCTACGCCACGCCGACGCAGGTGTTGCGGGAAGTGTGGCCGGACCTGGCCGAGCAGGAGGTCTGCCCCTATCGGGGACTGGAGCCGTTCACCGAGGAGCACGCCCAGTGGTTCGAGGGCCGGCACGAGGCGCTGCGCCAGGTACTGGCGAACCTGGCCCGCCGGCAGCGGCTGACGCTGCTGCTCGGGCCGTCCGGCTCGGGCAAGTCGTCGCTGATCCGGGCCGGCGTCCTGCGGGCGCTCGCCGCGGGCGAGGTGCCGGGAAGCGACCGGTGGCCGCACGTCCTGGCCCGGCCGATGCGGGACCTGCCTGCCGAACTCGAGCGCGCGGGCCTGCCGGGAGCCGCCTCCGACGGACTCGCCGCAGCCGTGACCCGCAGGCTGACGGCCGAGGCCGCCCATCACCGCATCGTGCTGGTCATCGACCAGTTCGAGGAGTTCCTCACCCAACCGCCGGGAGGCGGGGACGACCATCGGCCGGCGGTCGCGGACCAGATCGTGGAGGCGGCCGCCACGCACTCCGGCCTCGACGTGATCCTGATCATGCGCGACGACTTCTACCCGCAGCTGGCCGCCCTGGCCCCTCGGCTGCTGGACGCCGCGATGCCGGGACTCGTCAACGTGCCCGGGACGCTGAGCCAGGCGGACCTGGAAGACATCATCACCCTGCCTGCCCGGGACGTCGGAATCCACTTCCAGCCGGGGCTGTCCGAGCAGATCGTCAGCGACGTCCTGGCCACCACTCCCGAAGGGGCCGCGGCCCGCCAGGCGCCCGTGACGGTGCTCCCGTTGCTCGAGCTGACGCTCAGCCAGCTGTGGGAGCGGCGCCACGACGGGTACCTCACCCACGATGCCTACCGGCGCATCGGGGCAGTCACCGGAAGCCTGACCACGTGGTGCGACACCGCTCTGGATCGGCTGCGTCCCGACCAGCTGCCCACCGCGCGGCGCATGCTGACCTCCCTCGTACGTCCTGCGGACCCCCGACACCAGGTACCCGCCATCCGGGCGCAGATCCCCCTCGTGGAGCTGCGCGAGCTGGCCACAGGCCCCGGCGAAGCACCTGACGGTGACACGGACGTCGACGAGGTGCTGGCCGTCCTCACCCGCCATCGCATCATCACCACCCAGACGGTTCACGACCACCACCGTCCCGACGCCCCGCCGGGGCAGCCGGTGGCCGAACTCATCCATGACGCGCTCATCCGCGACTGGGGCGCACTGCGCGAGTGGGTCGCCCAGGACCACCGTTTCCAGGAATGGCTCGACCACGCCCGGGAACGGCGTGACCGCTGGGCCGAGAAGGCCGACCCGGGAGACCTGCTCGGGGGAACGGCCCTCGCTGAGGGTCTCGACTGGTCGCAGAGGCGTCGTCTGCCGGGTGACATCGCTGCTTTTCTCACCGCGAGCAACGATCGCCAGCGGGCGGTGATCCGGCGCAGCAGACGCCTCAACATGGTCCTGGCCTCCGTGCTCGTCCTCGCGCTCGCCGCGGCGGGCGGGGCCCTGTGGCAGTGGCGCTCGGCGGTCTCCGCACGGCAGTCGGCGCTCTCCCGGCAACTCGCCGTCGAATCCAATCTGGTCATGACCTCGAACCCCGAGCTCGCCTCACTGCTGGCCGTCCAGGCCTACCGCACCAGCCCCACTCGCGAATCCTTCGAAAGCCTGCAGTCCGCCGCGGCCCTTCCGGCGCATCGGCGCCTGGCCGGTCACACCCGCGCGGTGACCTCGGTGACGTTCAGCCCCGACGGCCGCACCGCCGCCAGTGCCGGTTCCGACGGGACCGTTCGGCTGTGGGACGTCGCCACCGGCAAGAGCCGTACCACCTTGACCGGGCACTCCGACACGGTGTTCCAGGTGGCGTTCAGCCCCGACGGCCGCACCCTCGCCACCGGCAGCGCCGACCGCACGGCGCGACTCTGGGACGTGGCCACCGGTGCCACGCGTGCCACCCTGATCGCGCACGCCGCCCCAGTGAACTCGGTGGCGTTCAGCCCCGACGGCCGCACCCTCGCCACCGGCAGCGCCGACCGCACGGCGCGACTCTGGGACGTGGCCACGGGCACGACCCGCACGACGCTGGCCGGGCACAAGGACCAGGTGTACTCGGTGGCGTTCAGCCCCGACGGCCGCACCCTCGCCACCGGCAGTTGGGACACCACCGTGCGGCTGTGGGACGGGGCCAGCGGAGAGTTCCGCAAGAGCTTGGCCGAACACAAAGGACAGGTGTACTCGGTGGCCTTCGCTCCCGACGGCCGCACCCTCGCCACCGGCAGCACCGACGGGACGGCGGTGCTGTGGAACGTCCCTGCGGGCACGGTCCGCACCACGCTGGCCGGGCACGCCGGCGAGGTGCTCTCGGTGGCGTTCGGTCCCGACGGCCGCACCCTCGCCACCGGCAGCGGCGACCACAGCGTGCGGCTGTGGGACCTCGGCACCGGTGCGACGCTGGCCTCCCTGATCGGACACACCAACATGGTGTACTCGGTGGCGTTCAGCCCCGACGGCCGCACCCTCGCCACCGGCGGCCGCGACAAGACGGTACGGCTGTGGGCCTTGGGCTCCGGCAAGACGCGCACCATCTTGGCGGGACACACCGGCGGGGTGTCCGCGGTGGCGTTCAGCCCCGACGGCCGCACCCTCGCCACGGGCAGCTACGACCGCAGCGTGCTGCTGTGGGACGTGGCCACCGGCACCGCCCGCGCCACCCTGGCCGGACACACCGCCGAAGTGCAGTCGGTGGCGTTCAGCCCCGACGGCCGCACCCTCGCCACCGGCAGTACCGACCAGACCGTGCGGCTGTGGGACGTGGCCACCGGCACCGCCCGCGCCACCCTGGCCGGACACACGCACATGGTGCACGCGGTGGTGTTCAGTCCCGACGGCCGCACCCTCGCCACGGGAAGCGCCGACGGAACCGTGCGACTGTGGGATGTGAGGGCGCACGCGACTCGCGCCACGCTGATCGGACGATCCGACCAGGTGTATTCGGTGGCGTTCAGCCCTGACGGACGTACCCTGGCCGCTGCCAGTGCCGACGGGATGACCCGACTGTGGGACGTGGCTGCCCGCAAGGTTCGCAGGACCCTCACCGGCCACTCCGACCAGGTCCATTCCACGGCGTTCAGCCCCGACGGCCGCACCCTCGCCACCGGTAGCGCCGACCGCACCGCCCGGCTGTGGGACACGGCCACCGGCGCCACGCGTGCCACCCTGATCGCGCACGCCGCCCCAGTGAACTCGGTGGCGTTCAGTCCCGACGGCCGCACCCTCGCCACGGGAAGCAGCGATTGGAACATGATGCTGTGGGACACGGCCGCCGGTGCGGCCCGAGCGTTCCTGGCCGGGCACACCGGCGACGTGCTCTCGATCGCGTTCGCCCCCGAGGGACGCGCCGTCGCCACTGCGAGCCTCGACAAGACCGTGGGGCTGTGGAACGTGGAGCTCCCCCGGCCCGCCGACGCGGTGAAGAAGATCTGCGGCACCGTCAACCGCGACCTCACCCCGGAGGAACGCGCGACGTACCTGCCGGATCGTTCGGTCGACCCGGTGTGCCCCGCGGGCTGACGCGCTCCGCACCGTACGGTCCTCGACCGGCGGCCGGCGCTTCGACGTGCGCGTCACGTCGCGTGGGTGAACCATGGAAAAGGCGTGCAGCAGCCGCATGCGGGGGACGTCCGGGCAAGGGCTCCGGTTTCCAGAGGTGGCGAGCATGGACGTTTTCGATGCCGTCGTCGTCGGGTCGGGTTTCGGCGGATCCGTGACCGCGTTCCGCCTGGCCGAGGCCGGCCTGCGCGTATGTCTTCTGGAAAGGGGAAAGCCGTTCCCGCCCGGCTCTTTTCCACGTACTCCCCATGACGCCGCCAAGAACTTCTGGGATCCGGATTCCCAGCTGTACGGGATGTACGACATGTGGAGCTTCTCGAAGCTCGACGCCCTTGTGTCCAGCGGACTGGGCGGAGGCTCGTTGATCTACGCGAACGTGCTGATCCGCAAGCCGGAAAGCTGGTTCGCGCACGAGTCGTTCGACGGGGGCTACGAGGACTGGCCCGTCACACGTGCGGACCTCGATCCTCACTACGACCGCGTCGAACGCATGCTGGGTGCGCAGCGGTATCCGTTCGACGTGAAGCCCTACCAGGACACGCCGAAGACCATCGCCATGCAACAGGCGGCCTTGCGACTCGGTCTCCCGTGGGAACTCCCCCTCCTGGCCGTCTCCTTCGGAGACCCGCCGGTGCCCGGCGCTCCCATCGAGGGCGGCGAGGACAATCTGCACCACAGTCCGCGCTATACGTGCAGACTCGTCGGTGAATGCGACCTGGGCTGCAACTTCGGCAGCAAGAACAGCCTGGATTTCACCTACCTCAGCGCCGCGGACCGGCTCGGGGCGGATATCCGTCCCCTCTGTGAGGTCCGCGCGTTCGAACCGGTCCGGCATGGGTTCCGGGTCTCGTACATCGAGCACGGGGGCGCCGGCGGCGGAGATCCGCTCGCTCCTCCCGAGCGGCACACCGTCAGGACCAGGAGGCTCGTTCTCTCCGCCGGCACGTTCGGCACCACCTATCTGCTCCTGAGAAACCGCAGCGCCTTTCCTGCGCTCAGCCCGGCGCTGGGCACTCATTTCTCCGGGAACGGGGATTTCCTCGGGCTGGTGTTCAAAGCGCGGGAACGTCTTCAGGACCGCCCCGGGGAGACGGTGCCGCGCATGATGAAACCGAGTTTCGGCCCGGTCATCACGAGTGCGATGCTCAAGGATCGCAAGGAGAACGACGAGACCGACCGGGGTTTCTACATCGAGGACGCCGGCTACCCGGAATTCCTCAACTGGCTCGTCGAGGAAAACGTTCTCACCATGTCGCACAGGGTCGCGAGGTTCCTGCTGCGGCGAGGGTGGTCGCAGCTGACGAGAACCGCCAGAAGCCGCGTGGGCCGACAGCTCGGTGACGCCCTGGGCAAGGGGCTGTTCACCGCGACGTCCGCGCCGTTGCTCGGCATGGGAAGGGACGTACCCAACGGCCGCATGTTCCTCCGGGACGGACATCTGGACCTCGACTGGCATCTGGCGGCCTCCGATCGGTACTTCGACCAGATGAACGCGACCATGGAGGGCGTGTCACAGAGCCTGGGCGGCCGCTACGCCTCGAATCCCCTGTGGTGGCTCAACCGCCTCATCACCGTGCACCCCCTGGGTGGCGCGCCGATGGGGCGCAGTGGTCGGGAAGGCGTGGTGGACTCCTTCGGGCGCGTGTACGGCTATCCGGGGTTGTCGATAGCCGACGGCTCGGTGATGCCTGGTCCCGTAGGCCCGAACCCTTCGCTCACCATCGCGGCGCTGGCCGACCGGTCGGCCGACCGCATCATCGAGGATCACCGAGAGAACTCCGCGAGGCCCTCATGACGACCGGCCAGAACAGCGAGCACCGCAGCGCCTCCCCGCGCAGATCTCTCATCCTCGCCGGCGGCGGCCTGAAGGTGGCTTTCCAAGCGGGCGTTCTCCAGGTCCTGCTCGACGAGGCCGAGTTGCGATTCGACCATGTCGACGGCGCCAGCGGAGGCGTGTTCAACCTCGCGATGTACTGCCAGGGGATGTCCGGGCGCGAGATCGCGGACAACTGGCGCGATCTCTCTCCGCTGAAGGGCGTCAGCCCGAACTGGCGTGAGCTGCCGAAGGGGCCGTACGCCCGTTCCCTCTTCACGCTGGACGGCTACCGGCGCCACGTCTTCCCGGGCTGGGGGCTGGACTGGGAGAGAATCCGGGCCACCGACCGGGAGGCCACGTTCAACCTCTACAACTTCAGCGCCAACGAACTGGAAACCGTGACCGCCGACCGCATGGACGAGGACCGCTTCTGTGCGGGGGTGTCGCTGCCCATGTGGTTCCCTCCCGTCGTCATCGACGGGCAGACCTACATCGATCCGGTCTATCTGACCGACGGCAACGTCGAGGAGGCGATTCGGCGGGGCTGTGACGAACTGTGGATCATCTGGACGGTCAGCCGACGGCACCGCTGGCGGGACGGGTTCGTGGCCAACTACTTCCACATCATCGAGACGGCGGCCAACGGCCAGTTGAGGCACTGGCTGCGTCGGGTCGAGGCCAGCAACGCGGCCATCCGCGGCGGAGAGCGCGGAGAGTTCGGACGTCTCATCGACGTCAGGCTCCTGAGCGCCGAGGTCCCCCTCAACTACCTCATCAACTTCAGCAGGAACCGTTTCGCCCAGGCCGTGGAACTCGGAGTCCAGCGCGCTCGCCAGTGGTGCACGGCCCAGGGGATTCCCTGGAAGCCCGGCGCCCTTCCGGACCGCCCTGACGACCCCACCCGCATTCGCTTCACCGAACGCATGGTCGGACGCGTCACCTTCGCCGGGGACGACGTCCAGGAGGCGCCCTCGTCGGAGGGCGGAGCAACCGCCGACCTGGCCTTGCACCTGACCATCGACATCCGTGGAGTGGACCGCTTCATCGTCGATCCGGAGCATGAGGCCTCCTTGCGGGGAGAGATCGTCTGCCAGGAGCTGGGCGGGCGCCTTCCGGTGGAGGGCGGAACGTTCCAGCTGTTCGTGGAGCAGTCGGACCCGGAACACCTGCGGATGCTCTACCGGTTGTTCTTCACCGACCGAGCCGGTCATCGGCTCACGCTCAGCGGGCACAAGGACGTCAGCGAGGACTCCCGTCGTGGGATCTGGAAGGACACGTCCGTCCTCCGTACGCGCATCGTTCGTGGCCACGTCGATGCCGACGAGGAATCCGGGGCCGAGCCGGTGGCGTCGGGAGCCGTTCACATCCGCCCCACCGACTTCCTGAAGCAACTCACCACCTTCCGGGTCGAAGCGGCGACACTGCCCGGCAAGGTGACGACGCTGGGACGCTTCGGGCAGTTCTTCTTCGGCAAGCTGTGGGACGTGTACGCGCAGGACGTCCTGCCCTGGTCACCGCTGTGACCGCTCTCGGGCCGACGGAGGAGCCATCGTGGACTTCCATGAGTTGCGCAAGCAGGCGGCGGCGCTCCTGTTCACCCCGCAGGAACCGGTGCGCTGGCTGGCACCCAAGGAGCTGGCTCGCACGGCGGTCAAGGTCGGGCTGGCCGCCGTGTTCGCCAACTACTCGGACAAGCGCGAGATACAGGGCGCGCTCGAAGCCGGTCTGCTGCGGGCCCCCTTGGCGGATCCCGGCGCCGAGGACATCTGGATCGACTTCGTCGCCGACCTCGGCGACGGCTTCGAGGCGACGTGCTCGGTGGCGTCGGCTCTGGCGGCGGACCGGCTCGCCGTCGCCGGGCCCGTCTCGTGCCCTCGCGGTTCACTGCTCGTCCTCGGCGGGGACCAGGTGTACCCGGTGGCATCGGCCTCGGCGTACGAGGACCGGATGAAGGGCCCCTATCGCGCCGCGCTCCCGTCGGCACCGGACCAGCCGCTCATGGTCGCACTGCCGGGCAACCACGATTGGTACGACGGACTCACCGCGTTCCTGCGGATGTTCGCCCAAGGAACGTCCATCGGCGGCTGGGAGACCCGGCAGACCCGGAGCTACTTCGCCGTGGAGCTGCCGCAGCGCTGGTGGCTCGTCGGGCTGGACAGCCAACTCGGCTCCTACTTCGACGATCCGCAGCGACGCTACTTCGAGACCTTCCTGTCGCCGCGACTGCTGCCGGGCGACAGCGTGATCGTCTGCGCCGCCGCGCCCACGTGGGTGCAGAGCGACGAGAAGCCCGACGCCTTCAACTCCCTGCACTGGTTCGACCAGAACATCATCCGGAAGCGGTTCGACCGGGCGACCGGGCGACTCGAGGACACGGGCGCGTCCATTCGCCTGTGGCTGACCGGCGACAAGCACCACTACGCCCGTTACGCGGAACGGTTGCCCGACGACCCGACCGGATCCGGCGACGACCTGCCTCCGGACCCCCGGCGGCGCCAGATGGTGACGTGCGGCCTGGGCGGCGCGTTCCTGGCCTCCACGCACAGGCTTCCGAAGGAACTGGCGCTGCCGCCGGCCGCCTCGCGGATGCGGAAGAAGGACGACCCGCCGCCGGCGTTCGCCCTCGCGCGGCACACGTACCCCGATGCGGAGGAGTCCCGCTCGCTCGCGCGCGCGATCGCCAAGCCCTGGTCACGGTACTGGCTGCCGCGGCGCAACCCCGGCTTCGCGGTACTGGCCGGGGCGGTGCAGCTGCTGCTCGTCCTGATGATGAGTGGCACGTTCGCGCTGGCCGAAGGCAGACACAATCCCGTCGACGCCGTACGGGGGGCCGGCGGTGACGACGTGCTCGGCCTGCTCTGCACGAGTGCCGCCTTCTTCGTGCTGCCCTTCGTGTTCGGCTGGGGGAACGGGATGCTGCGCGGACGGCGGCCCAGGACACCGTCCGGTCCGATCGTCGCCGTGCTGTTCCAGCTGGCGGTCACCGCCGCGACACTCGCTGTAGCCGTCGCGGCGGCCCGGTCGGTCCCACCCACGTGGAGCAGGCTCTGGATCCTGGTCGTACTCGTGGTCGTCGCCGTTGCGCTGGGCGCGTTCCTCGGCTCCCAGATCTTCGCCCTCTGGGTGCTGTGGACGGCCCGCGGCCTCGTCGCCGACTGGCAGATGTCCGGGCAGTCCGTCGACGACCGCACGGGATTCGTACGGATGCACATCGCACCGGACGGCACGCTCACCCTCTACCCGCTGGCCCTCGACGGCACCTGCCGGGACTGGGACCTCCGCGAGGTTCCGGACACCCCGGCCGCATGGCAGCGCCCGGTACCCACGACGCCGCCGACCGTGCGGCTCGTCGAAGAGCCCGTCGTGATCGCGCGGACACGGGTGCCCGGTGCTCAGCGGCCCGGACCGCGGGCGGCCCGAACCCCCTGACGTGCGTTTCCGCACGTCGAACGGATCAGGCTTCCCGCACCGCCGGCAGACGAAGACATCTTGCGCAGCAAGAGGCGCGGAGGCCGTTTCCGGTGCACACTGGGCACCAAAGTGGCGTCGAGTCCTGTTGGGGGCCGAAAGAGTGGTCGAGTCCTGTTGGGGGCCGAAAGAGTGAACGGCGGCAGCGGCGGACGGCGCCTGTCCGGCCGCGGCTCGGCCGGGCGGGACCCGGCGGGAAGCCGCGCTGCCTGGGAGAACGTCCGGTTCCGAAGGGGCAGGGGCGTTCTGCCGCCCGACCGGTTCACCATGCGCAGTCGGCTCGCCTGGCTGAATTCCGCCACCTCCAGGATCGGTACGACCCTGGACCTGGAGCGCACCGCGCAGGAACTCGCCGAGTTCACCGTGCCCCGCTTCGCCGACGGGGCGGCCGTGGACATCCTCGAGAGCGTCCTGCGCGGCGACGAGGGGTCCCGGTGGACGGAGCCGGGCATCCCGCCCATGCGGGCCACGGCGCTGTGCGCCATCGAGGAGCTCTCCTCGCTGGAGCCGACCCCGTTGGGCGAGACCTTCGTCCACGCCGAGCAGCCCCACGAGACCCTGCTCCACCGGTACTGCCTCCGGCAGGGCAAGCCGGTCCTGCTGAGCCGTATGCGCGACGACGACTTCATACGCGTCGCGCCCACCGCGAGCGCGGCCGCCAAGATGCGGGCCGCCGGGGTGCACAGCTATCTGGCCGTGCCCCTCATCGCCCGCGGGCTGCTCCTCGGCAGCGCCGACTTCGTCCGTGCCCCCGGGACTCCCCCGTTCTCCACCACCGACCTGGCGCTGGCCGAGCAGCTGGCCTCCAAGGCGGCCGTCTTCATCGACAACGCCCGGCTGTACGGGCGCGAGCGCGAGCACGTCGTCTCCTTGCAGCGCAGCCTGCTGCCCCGCGTGACTCCGAGGACACCGGGCCTGCTGGTGCACGCCGAGTACGCGCCCGCGGCGGCCCACCACGGGGTGGGCGGGGACTGGTACGACGTGATGGCGCTGCCCGGCGGGCGGACGGCCCTCATGGTGGGCGACGTGATGGGGCACGGTCTGCCGGCCGCCGCCACCATGGGGCGGCTGCGGACCGTCGCCCGCACCCTCATGACCTTGGACACGGCCCCCGAGCGGATCCTGGCCCGGCTGGACCTGGCCACCCGCGATCTGGAGGACGAGCAGGTCGCCACCTGCCTCTGTGCCGTCTACGACCCCGCCGACTCCACGTACACGCTGGCGAGCGCCGGGCACCTGCCGCCGCTGCTCCTCGACGGGCAGGGCGCCGCCGAGTTCGTCCCGGTGCCGATCGGCGCGCCGCTGGGGGCGGGAGTGATCCCGTACGACCCGCTGCGGCTCCGCGTCCCGGACGGCTCCCACCTGGTCATGTACACGGACGGCCTGGTCAAGTCCCGTGAGGAGGACGTGGACGTCCAGCTGGACCGGCTCCGCTCGGCGGCGCTGGAGCTGACTCCCGAGGCGCTGGAGCAGGGCGGGCTGGTGGAGTGCGCTCCGGCCGCCGCCGCCCGCTTCGACGAGGCGGTGCTCCTCGTGACGGCGGACTCCCCGCTCCCGGCCGGGGATCTGCGGGTGTGGAAGCTGCCGCAGGACGGACGGGCCGCCTCGGTCGCCCGGGGCCTCGTCACCGAGCAGCTCGCCGCGTGGGGGCTTGCGGAGCTGGCGGACGTGTCCGAGCTCGTCGTCTCCGAGCTGGTCGGCAACGCGCTGCGGTACGGGAACGGCCCGGGTGAGCTGCGGTTGCTGCGGGGGGAGCGGCTCGTCGTGGAGGTCTCGGACACCGGCCCCGACCTGCCCCAGATCCAGCACGCGGACCTCAGCGACGAGGGCGGCCGGGGGCTTCAGCTCATCAACATGCTGTGCCGCAGATGGGGTTCCTGTCGCACCGTCACCGGCAAGGTGGTCTGGGCGGAACAGAACATGCCGTCCTGAGGCGCTTCGGCGGAGCCGAGGGGCGTGGGCGGGAGCATCGGCGCGGGCGCGCCGGGAAACCGGTTTCGAACGGTCCGGCGATCGAGCTCGGACCGTTCGAGACCTGTCAGCCGTGACCGGCCCGCCGGGGCGTGCCGGTCACCGCTCGTGCCGGGGTCAGCGGACGGCGAGGGCGACGATCTGGGTGACCGCCTCCTCGGCGAAGTTGTCGTCGCTGACGAGGATCAGCGACCGCTCGCCGGACGGCAGGACCGGTCCCCAGGTCATGCCTTCGGTGTTGTCGACGGTGGAGAGGCCGAGGGTGTCGAAGTCCGCGACGAGCGTCTTGCGCATCGGCACCACGGGCCGTCCCGCGAGGGATTCCCTCGCCTTCACGTCGGTCGCACCGCGCGTGGTGGCGTCGAAGAGGCGGATCTTGTAACCGGCGCCGGCGACCCAGGTCCGTTCGAGCACGAGGTAGCGGTCGGGGTCGTCGGGAAAGGCGAGGATCGACGGGACGCCGGTGTCCGGGCCCCACGGGCTGTTCGGGTCGTTCACGGCGAAGATCTTCTCGAGGGGGTACGCGAACTGCCCGAGCACCCGGCCGCCGCGCGTCTGCTTCGTCACCCGGACGAGCGCGCCGTGCTCCACGTCGGGCTCCGGGCCGTCCTGGAGCAGCGGGCCCTCGATCGCGCTGGTCAGCACCCGGCCCCGCTCGCCGAAGGTGATCGCCTCGATCGCCTGGTTCCGGCGCGGCCCGCGCTCCTCCATGGTGATCTCGTAGTTCGACGGCAGCGGCAGCTGCCCCAGGTGGGCGCCGGTGGGGCCGGCGAACTGGATGGACGGCTGGATCACCGGTCCGGTGCCGACCGCCTTGGGCCGGTCGCCCTCCTGTGCCCACCAGTAGTGGCAGCTGCGCGGGTCGACCCGGATCTCCTCGGGGTCGACGGCCTTGCCGTCCCCGGCGGTCGGCGGCGAGTAGACCGTGCCGTCGGGCTGGAGGAACGGGTGGGTGCCGGTGAAGTCGACGGAGTGCACGCCGTCCGCGTCCACGTCCAGCTTGGCGGTGTAGAAGCGGGCGGGCTGGAGGTACGAGCGGTCGTCGCTGATGAACACGTACTCGCCGGTGCACCGGTTGCGGTCGACACCGGAGAAGCCGCCGACCGTGGTGCCCTGGAAGTCGAGCTTGTGCGGAACGATTTTCTCACCGAGCAGACGCGCTTGCGCGGCGCGCTCCGACTGGTGGCCACCGCCGCCGGGTTGGGCGGCCACGGCCACCGCGGGGGCCAGCGTCGACGTCAGGAGCAGGGCCGCGGCGAGCGCCCGGCGCGTCAGGGAAGATCTCATGTTGATGATCTTGCCGTCACCCTCCGTCGCGGCGCAGTCACCCAACCGGGTATTCCTGCCGGTACGAAGCCCCGGGCCCCGCCGTCACAGCGGGGCCCGGGATGATCGGATCAGATGATGTGCCGTCGCGTCAGAGGACGTTGACCCCGGTCCAGGCCGCGGCCACGGTGGCGTACTCGGGGCTGGTGGCGCCGTACAGGTCCTTCGCCGCGTTCAGGGTCGCCGTGCGGGCGCCCTTGTAGTCCGTGGTGGAGGTCATGTAGACGGTCAGCGCCCGGTACCAGATGGCGGAGGCCTTCTGGTTGCCGATGCCGGTGACGGTGGAGCCGTTGTACGTCGGGCTGTTGTAGGTGACGCCGTTGATCGTCTTGGTGCCGCTGCCCTCGCTGGCGAGGTAGAACCAGTGGTTGCCGACGCCCGAGGAGTTGTGCACGTCGAGCCGGCCGACGGACTTCGACCAGTAGTCGGCGGAGCGGCCGTCGAGGGAGGGCTTGTCCATGCGGCGCAGCCACGGCGGGGTGGACTGGTCGCTGAAGAGGTAGTCGGGGGTGTCGATGGTGTTGTTGGCGTACCACTCGACCATCGTGCCGAAGATGTCGCTGGTGGCCTCGTTCAGGCCGCCGGACTCACCGCTGTAGCGCAGGTTGGCGGTGGCGGAGGTGACGCCGTGCGTCATCTCGTGGCCCATGGTGTCGAGGTCGACCTGCTCGGGGTCGACCGTGCCGTTGCCGTCGCCGGTCATCATGCAGAAGCAGGCGTCCGACCACTGGGCGTTGTCCCAGTTGGTGCCGACGTGGACGAAGACGGTGGCGCCGCGGCCGTCGTTCTTGATGCCGTTGCGGCCGAAGGTGCTCTTGTAGTAGTCGAAGGTCTTCGCGGTGTTGGCGTGCGCGTCGACGGCGGCGGTGGCGCGGTCGGTGGAGAACTTCCTGCCGTCGCCCCAGATGTTGTCGGCGTCGGTGAACAGGGTGCCGGAGGAGCTGCTCAGGGACGAGGACGAGACGTTGCGCGCGTCCTTGGTGATGTGGCCGCGGACCGGGTCGATCAGCGCGAAGGTGCCGTTGGCCTGCTGGGTGGTGTCGAGGGTGATGTCACCGGTGTACTCGGAGTGGCCGGTGCCGGTCGACTCGTGCTCGGAGTCGTAGTTCTCGATCGCGGCGCCGGTGGTGGCGTCGGTGACGAAGACCTCGCCGTGCGGCTGGCCCTTGTCGCCCAGGCCCTGCACGGTGGTGCGCCAGGCCAGGCGGGGGGTGCCGTCGGCGGCCCACACGATCAGCTCGGGGGTGGACTTGGCGTCGCTGACGACGCCCTGCGCGCGCTTGAGGGCGCCGGCCGCGGTGCCCTTGGCGTCGGCGGCGGGGGTGACGGACGCGAGCGCCACCTTGCGGGCCTTGGCGTGGCTGGAGCCCTTGAGCGAGCCGTCGGCCTTCTGGTGGACGACGAAGTCGCCGCCGACGACGGGGAGGCCGCGGTAGGTCCGGTCGAAGCGGACGTGCTGGGTGCCGTCGGCGTCGATCACGACGTCCTTGACCTGGAGCGCCTGGCCCGCGCCGAAGCCGAAGCTGTCGGCGTGCCGGGTCACGTTCGCCTCGGCCCGGGATATCGCCGTGTCGCGGGCGGAGTTCCCGTGCTGCACCGCGTCGGGCTGCGAGTACGCCGGTACGGCCACCGCGCCCGTGGTGATGACGGCGGCGGCGACCATCGTGGAGAGGGCAAGGAGAGGACGGGACATGACGGGGTGTTCCTTCGCTCGTCGTGGGGGGTGACGACGTCCTTGGACGTTGACGCGAAGTGTTCACCAGGTGACATGTTCCTGACGTGATCCCATGTGGGATATAGCCCCGGAGTTATAGGGGGAGCGAAACGAGGTCCGGCCGGTCAGCCGTCCGCGCCGAGCGCGAACCCCTCCCCGCCGTCCTCCCACCAGGCCAGGTACCGCGGCCGCTGCCGCACCAGCGACAGGTACTCCGCGAGCAGGCGCTCGGCCACCGCGTCGGCGAGCTCCGACGGAACCGACTCCGGGTTCCAGGCCAGTTGCAGCCGTCGGTGGAACGGGACGTCCGCGAGCGGCCGCTGCACGGTGCCCTGGGCGGGCACCTCGGCACTCGGCCACACCCCGCAGACGGCACGCCGGCCGGCGACCAGGATCTGCGCCACGGACAGGTCCGGCGTCACGTGCGCGATGCGCGGGGTGAATCCCGCCGACTGGCAGGTGAGGTGGAGATAGGCGTGCACCCCGCTCTCGTCGGCCTCCGGCATGACCCACTCCTCGCCGCGGAGTTCGCTCAGGCCGACGCTCTCCCGGCGCGCCAGCGGATGGTCCTCGGCGAGCAGGACGAAGACCGGCTCGCGCACCAGCGTGCGCGTCACGACCGACTCGCCGACCGGAAGCGGGAAGCCGGGGAACTCACCGAAGACCGCGATGTCGCATTTCGACTGACTCAGCGCTTTCACGAGGGTATGCACCGAACGGCGGGCGTCGATGGCCAGTCGGCTCTCCGGCACGAGCTCGAAAAGGGCGGATATGAGCAGCGACACCAACGGGCCGGCCGTACCGCCCGCCCGCAGCGGCGCGACGGTCCCGCTGTCCGTCCCGGCGGCCGATCGCGCGTGCTCGCGCAGCCGGTCGAAACCGACCACGAGGTCACGCGCGCAGCGCAGGACGTACTGGCCGTGCTCGTTCGGCTTCACGCCCTCGGCGCTGCGGATGAAGAGCGGGCCGCCGAGCTCCTGTTCGATCCGTTTCAGCTGGGCGCTCGTGGCGGGCTGGGAGAGCTGCAGCCGTGCGGCGGCCCTGCGGATGCTGCCGGCCTCGGCGACGGTGAGCAGGACACGGAGGTGCCGGAACTCGAGGTGCATGAACTTTCCCCGCTCAGGGCGGAGGGCCCTGAGCACCCCCCGTGACCAGCAGAACCAGCTGCCCGAGAGGCATGGTCACCAAGCCTCCGACGGAGCCGCCGGGGCGGCAACCACGGGAGGGCAAAATCTACGTGGGCATGCCACGGTTTCGCCTCGGCGTCCCCCTGCCGGACCGCACGCCCGGAGGCGCCGACCTCGCGGGCCGCCTCCCGCTCTCCGGGGGACCGGTCGGGAATCGGCCGGGAACGGCTCGTTACAGTGGGGGCCATGCCTCGCACATCGCCTTCGGTCGCTCTCGACGCCATGCTCGCCGGCAACCGCCGCTTCGTCGCCGGGACCCCGGACCACCCCAATCAGGACGCCGCCCGCCGTGCGCAGCTCGCACCCGGACAGGAGCCGTTCGCGGTCATCCTCGGGTGCTCCGACTCGCGGCTCGCGGCCGAGATCATCTTCGACCAGGGACTCGGCGACCTGTTCGTCGTGCGGACCGCCGGTCATGTGCTGGGAGCCGAGGTGCTGGGCAGCGTCGAGTACGCCACGAGCGTGCTCGGCTGCCGGCTGGTCGTCGTCCTGGGGCACGACTCGTGCGGCGCCGTCGCGGCGGCCCGCGCCGCGGTGGAGGACGGACTGCCGGCGGCCGGATTCGTACGGGACGTGGTGGAGCGGGTGACGCCGAGCGTCCTGGCGGCCCGCGCCGCCGGTCTGACCGAGGACAGCGACATCATCGACGAGCACATAAGGCACACGGTGCAGCTGCTCATGGACCGTTCCCGCGTCCTGTCGGAGCAGGTGAAGACGGGCGAGGTGGCGGTCGTGGGACTGGCCTACCAGCTCGCCGAGGGCAATGCCCGGCTGGTGACCTCGCACGGCGTGGAGAGCGCGGAGTGAACGACCCCATGGCACAGCGATTCGACTGCTCGGATCCGTCGGCCCGGCCGGCCGGCATCGACGCGGCGGTGGCCGCCCTCGGGCAGGGGCGTCTCGTCGTCCTCCCGACGGACACCGTCTACGGCATCGGCGCCGACGCCTTCGACCCGAAGGCCGTCGCCGGTCTGCTGGCCGCGAAGGGGCGGGGCCGGCACAAGCCCTCCCCCGTCCTCGTCGGCTCCCGGGACGCGCTCGACGGCCTGGTCGAGGACCTGCCGGAGAAGGCGGAGAAACTGATCGAGGCCTTCTGGCCGGGCGGTCTGACCCTGGTGCTCCGCCACCGGCCCTCGCTCTCCTGGGACCTGGGCGAGACCGGCGGGACGGTGGCCGTACGGATGCCCGACCACCCCCTCGCGCTCGACCTGCTGGCCGCGGCCGGCCCGATGGCCGTCTCCAGCGCGAACCTCACCGACCGGCCCTCGCCGGAGGACTGCGACGCGGCCTTCGGGATGCTGGGCGATTCCGTGGCGGTGTACCTCGACGGGGGCCGGACCGCCGGGCCGGTGTCGTCGTCGATCGTCGACCTGACCGGCGACGCCCCGGTCCTCGTCCGGGAGGGCGTCCTGTCCGCCGCGGAGCTGGCGAAGGTCGTACCCGACCTGATCGTGCCCTGACCCCGCCCCACCACCGGCACACCACCGCACCGCCGTCCCCGTTCCCGGGGCGGCGGTGCCGTCGTTCCACGGGGCGGACGGCCGGAGCCGGAAGAAACCCCCCGCACCTTCCCGGTGAGCGGGAACCTCCCCCTGCGCCGGGGCGCCTCTCCCTGTCAGGCTCCGATCCGCCGTGGTTCCACCGCCCGCGCCCCGCCGGGGGGCGGGGCAGCAGGGAGGACGTGACAGATCATGAGGGGCGCGCAGACCATCGCCGGGCTCGCGGACTGGGCCGCGGAGCGGTACGGGGACGAGGAGGCCCTCGTCTTCGGGGAGGAGCGCTGGACGTTCGCGGAGCTCCGCGAACGGGTGGACCGGGCGGCACGCGCGGTGATCGCACAAGGGGTGCGCCCCGGTGACTCGGTCGCCGTGTGGGCCCCCAACAGCGCGCGCTGGGTGGTGGCCGCGCTCGGCGCGGTGGCGGCCGGCGGGGTGCTCGTCCCGGTGAACACCCGCTACAAGGCGGCCGAGGCCGCCGACATCCTGCGCCGTTCCCGGACCCGGCTGCTCTTCACCGAGCACGACTTCCTGGGTACGGACTACCGGGCGCTGCTCGCGGCCTCCGGGGAGGAACTCCCGCTCCTGGAGCGGACGGTGACGCTGCACTCGACGGACTGGCCGCAGTTCCTGTCGGCGGCGGACCGGGTGACCGGGGAGGAGCGGCTTGCCCGTACCGCCGCCGTGCGCCCGGCCGACACCGCCGACGTCCTCTTCACCTCCGGCACCACCGGCCGGCCCAAGGGCGTGCCCACCACCCACGGGCAGAACCTGCGCGTGTACGACGCCTGGGCCCGTACGGTCACCCTCCGGCGCGGCGACCGCCACCTCCTCGTCAACCCGTTCTTCCACACCTTCGGCTACAAGGCGGGCGTCCTCGCCTGTCTGCTGCACGGGGCCACGATCGTCCCGGAGCGGGTCTTCGACGCCGGGACCGTGCTCGGCCGGATACGGGACGAGCGCATCTCCGTCCTGACCGGCGCCCCGACGGTCTTCACCTCGCTCATCCACCATCCCGAGCGCGAGGCGTACGACCTGACCTCGATGCGGATGGCGGTCACGGGCGCGGCGAACATCCCCGTCACGCTCATCGAGGAGATCAGGACGTCCCTCGGCGCCCGGAGCGTCAACACCGCGTACGGCCTGACCGAGTCGACGGGCGTGGTCGCGATCTGCCCGCCGCACGAGTCGCCGGAGACCCTGGCCCGCACCTCCGGGACGGCCCTGGAGGGCACGGAGCTGCGCGTCGACGCCCCGCCCGGGGAGCCGGGCGAGATCCTCACCCGCGGCTACCACGTGATGCACGGCTACCTCGACGACCCCGAGGCCACCGCCCGGGCCGTCGACGCGGAGGGCTGGCTGCACACGGGGGACGTCGGGGTGCTCGACGAGCGCGGGTTCCTGAGGATCACCGACCGGCTCAAGGACATGTTCGTCGTGGGCGGGTTCAACGTGTACCCGGCGGAGGTGGAGCAGGTGCTGCGCGGCCACCCGGCCGTCCGGGACGCGGCGGTCGTCGGCGCGCCGGACGCACGGCTCGGGGAGATCGGCGTCGCGTACTGCGTACCGGCGGGCGGGGCTCCGATCGACGCGGCCGAGCTGACCGCGTACACCCGTGAGCGGCTGGCCAACTTCAAGGTCCCGCGCGCCTTCCGCTCCGTGCCGGCGCTGCCGCACAACGCGGCGGGCAAGGTCGACAAGAAGGCGCTGCGAGAGATCCCCGTATGACGTCCCCTTCCACCGGATGAGGAGAGTACGAACGTGAACGACAGCAACACCCAGTCCCCCGACGTCGTCGACGTGGTCGTCGTCGGAGCGGGCGTCACCGGTCTGTACGCCGTGCACAAGCTGCGCGGTCTCGGCCACAGCGTGCGCGGCTTCGAGCGCGGGGACGACGTGGGCGGCGTCTGGTACTGGAACCGCTACCCCGGCGCCCGCTGCGACGTGGAGTCCGTGGACTACTCGTACTCCTTCGACGAGGAGCTCCAGCAGGAGTGGGACTGGAGCGAGAAGTACGCCGCGCAGCCGGAGATCATCCGCTATCTGCGTCATGTCGCCGACCGCTTCGACCTGCGCCGCAGCTACACCTTCGCGACCTCGGTGACCTCCGCCGAGCTGGACGAGGAGACGCTGCGCTGGACGGTCCGCACGGACGGCGGCGAGGTGGTGTCGGCCCGGTACTGCGTGTTCGCCGTCGGCTGCCTCTCCAGCACACACATACCGGACATCCCGGGGGTCGGGGACTTCGCCGGCGCCACGTACCACACCGGTGCCTGGCCGCACGAGGGCGTGGACTTCGGCGGGCTGCGCGTCGGCGTGATCGGCACCGGCTCCTCCGGCATCCAGGCCGTCCCCCTGATCGCCGAGCAGGCGGCGCACCTCACCGTCTTCCAGCGCAGCGCCAACTTCAGCATCCCGGCGGGCAACGCGCCCCTGGACGAGGAGACGCGCCGCCTGCAGAAGGCCGGCTACGCCGAGCGGCGGCGGCTCTCGCGGCTCAGCGGCGGCGGCTCGCCCCACGCGGCGCACCCGTCGGCGACGTTCGCCGTCTCCCCCGACGAGCGGCGGGCCGCGTTCGAGGAGCGCTGGGAGCTCGGCGGCGTCCTGTACTCCAAGACGTTCCCCGACCAGCTCACCGACCGGGCGGCGAACGACGAGGCGCGCGCCTTCTGGGAGGAGAAGGTCCGCGCCCTCATCGAGGACCCGGCCGTCGCGGACCTGCTCGTGCCGACGGACCATCCGATCGGCACCAAGCGGATCGTCACCGACTCGCACTACTACGAGACGTTCAACCGCGACGACGTGCGCCTCGTCAGCCTGCGGGAGAACGCGATCGAACGGATCGACCGCACCGGGATCGTGCTGGCCGACGGCAGCCGGGTGGAGCTGGACGCGATCGTGTTCGCGACCGGTTTCGACGCGATGACCGGGGCGATCGACCGGGTGGACGTCCGGGGGCGGGGCGGCCGGAGGCTGAAGGACGTGTGGAGCGGGGGTCCCCGCACCTATCTGGGCCTGGGCGTCGACGGCTTCCCGAACCTGTTCAACCTCACCGGGGCCGGCAGCCCGTCCGTCATGGCCAACGTCGTGCTCTGCGCCGAGCAGCACGTCGACTGGCTCGCCGACTGCCTGCGCCATCTGGACGAGCACGGCTACCGCGCGATCGAGGCGGGCGAGGAGGCCGTCGAACAGTGGGTGGCGCAGTGCCGCGACCGGGCGGCGGCCACGCTGTTCCCGGCGGCGAACTCCTGGTACCTGGGGGCCAACATCCCCGGGAAGCCCCGGGTGTTCATGCCGTTCATCGGAGGCTTCGGGGTGTACGGGGAGATCATCGCGGACGTCGCGGCCTCGGGGTACAAGGGGTTCACGCTGATCAGGGACTGACGGGGGGCCGGCACGGGCCGACCCGGCCCGTGAGAACGGCGGTGCGCCCCGCCCCCACCGGTCAGGTGGGGGCGGGGCGCACGCGCGCGTACGTCCCGGTCAGCGCGGGGTCCCGGTCAGCGCGGGGCGAGGGCCGCGCGCAGGGCGGCGAAGGCGGTCTCGCGGGCCTCGGCCGCCGCGGGCAGGGCGCCCGCCATGGAGAGGAAGCCGTGGAACATCCCGGCGTGGTGGCGGGCCTCCACGGGGACGCCCGCGGCGGTGAGGGCCTCCACGTACGCCAGGCCGTCGTCCCGGAGGGGGTCGAAGCCCGCGGTGACGACCTGGGCCGGCGGGAGCCCGGACAGGTCGGCGCCCGCCAGCGGGGCCGCGTAGGGACTGGTGCGGTGCGCCGGGGCCTGCAGATAGCCGTCCCAGTACCAGCGCAGGTGGTCGGCGGTGAGGAAGTACCCCTGGGCGTTCTCCCGGTGCGAGGGGCGGGAGCGGGTGGGGTCGAGCATCGGGTAGTAGAGCGCCTGACAGACGATCTCGGGGCCGCCCCGGTCGCGGGAGAGCAGGGTGAGGACGGTGGCGAGGTTGGCGCCCGCGCTGTCCCCTGCGACGGCGATCCGCCGGCCCGGGTGGGCCTCCGCCGCCCACAGCAGGGCCGTGTAGGCGTCCTCGGGGGCGGCGGGGAAGGGGTGCTCGGGGGCGCGGCGGTAGTCGACGGAGACGACGATCGCCTCCGTGGCGCGGGCGAGGGAGCGACAGAAGTCGTCGTGGCTGTCGAGGTCGCAGAGGACGAAGCCGCCCCCGTGACAGAAGACGATCACGGGGGCGGTCCCGTGGACGGCCGGGTCGTAGACGCGTACGGGCACGCCGTCGGCGTCCTCGTCCGTGACGCGGGCGACGGACGGTGGCGGGACGGCGGGCTTGGGGCGGGCGGCGAAGAAGGCGCGCACCTCGGCGATGTCCGTCATCTCCGTCGCCAGCGGGGGGAAGCCGGCGGTGGCCAGGTCGATGACCGCCTGGACCTCGGGGTCGGGTCGGTTCACGTGTCGGCTCCTTTCGGGGTGAGGGCGGGCATGCGGCCCGCCGACGCGCCGCCGTCCACCGCGAGTTCGGCGCCGGACAGGTAGGAGGAGTCGTCGGAGGCGAGGAAGGCGACGAGGCGGGCGACCTCCTCGGGCTCCCCCACCCGTCCGAGCGGGGCGGCCGGATGTTCCCGGGTGCCCAGGTGCGCCGTCATGGCGGTGGCGATGGCGCCGGGGTGGACGGAGTTGACCCGGATGCCGTCCGGGCCGAGCTCCAGGGCGGCCGTCCTGGTCAGGCCGCGCAGCCCCCATTTCGCGGCTCCGTACGCGCCGTGTCCCCAGATGCCCTGGAGGCCGGCCTGCGAGGAGATGTTGACGATGGACCCGCCGCCGCTCTCCTTCATCGCTCCGGCGACGGCGCGGACGCCGAGGAACGGGCCGATCAGGTTGACGCGGAGGATCGCCTCCAGGCGGGCCGGGTCCTCCTCGGTGATGGGCGAGGTGGAGTAGATCGCGGCGTTGTTGACGAGGACGTCGAGCCGGCCGAAGGCGTCCTGGGCGGCGGCCACGGCCGCCGCCCAGGACCGCTCGTCGGTCACGTCGTGGCGTACGAAGCGGGCGGCGGCTCCGAGGGAGGCGGCGGTCGCCTCTCCCTCCGGCTCCAGGACGTCGGTGAGGACGACCTTCGCGCCGAGGGCGGCGAACAGGCGGGCCTCTGCCTCGCCCATGCCGCGTGCCGCGCCGGTGACCAGCGCGACCTTTCCTGTCAGGTCGACGGGCATCAGGGGTTCTCCTCGATCGGTCGGAGGGTCGGGCCGGTCGTCCAGCCGCCGTCGACGGCCAGTTCGGCGCCGGTGACGTACGAGGCGGCGTCCGAGAGCAGGAAGGCGACCGCCCGCGCGATCTCCTGAGGCTCGCCGACCCGCCCCATCGGCGTGTTCGGGTACTTCCCCTCGCCGCGCTCGATGCCCACGTGGGCGGTCATCGGGGTGTGGATCATGCCGGGGTGGACGGAGTTGACGCGGATCCGGGCGGCGCCGAGCTCCACCGCGCCGAGCTTGGTGAGCCCGCGCACGCCCCACTTGGCCGCGCCGTAGCCGGCGGTCCTGGCCAGGCCCATGAGGCCGGCCGCGGAGGAGACGTTGACGATGGACCCGCCGCCGCTCTCCCGCATCGCCGGGATCACGGCCCGCATCCCGAGGAAGACCCCGGTGAGGTCGATGTCGACGACGCGCCGGAAGGCCTCGGCCGTCTGCTCCTCCAGGAGGTGGGAACCGCCCGAGATCCCCGCGTTGTTGACGAGGCCGTCCACCCGGCCGAACGTGGCGGCCGCGAAGTCGACGACCTCGCGCCAGTCGTCCTCAGAGGTGACGTCGTGGCGCACGAACCGGGCGTGACCGCCGAGCCGCCGCGCCACGGCCCGCCCCTCCTCCTGCCGTACGTCGGTGAGGACGACCCGGGCGCCGGACTCGACGGCCACCCGGCCGGTCTCCGCGCCGATCCCCCGCGCCCCGCCGGTGACGATCACCGTTCTGCCCCGCAGGTCCGTCACGGGGCCGCTCACCGCGCCTCGGCGGAGCGCGTCCGGGCGATGTGGTCGGCCGCGAGCCAGCTGAAGGTCATGGCGGGGCCGATGGTCGCGCCGGGTCCCGGATAGGTCTCGCCCATGACGGCGGACGAGACGTTGCCGGAGGCGTACAGGCCGTCGATGGGCGTGCCGTCCTCCCGCAGCACACGGGCGGTGGCGTCGGTGACCAGGCCGCCCTTGGTGCCGATGTCGCCGGGGTGGACGGGGACCGCGAAGTAGGGACCCTTCTCAAGCGGCGCCAGGTTGGGGTTGGGCAGCGTGGGGTCGCCGTAGTAGCGGTCGTAGACGCTGTCGCCGCGGTGGAAGTCCTCGTCGCGGCCGGCACGGGCGAAGCCGTTGAAGCGGTCCACGGTGGCCCGCAGCCGCTCCGGGGCGACGCCGATCCGGTCGGCCAGCTCCTCGACGGTCGCGGCCTTCTTGACGAAGCCGCTCTCCAGCCACGGCTTGGGGAACGCCTGGCCCGGGAAGAGGCCCATGAAGATGTAGCGGGCCCTGGCGGTGGCGTCGAGGATCAGCCAGGACGGCACGGTGGTCGCCCCCGGCCTGTCGTTGGCGTACATGGCGTCGACGAACTCGTGGTACGGGGCGGCCTCGTTGGCGTAGCGCTCCCCCGCCGCGTTGACGATCACCATGCCGGGAACGCCGCGGTCGGCGACGAGGAAGAACGGCTTCCCCTCGGGAGGCACCACCGACGGCGCGCCCCACACCTTGTCCATCAGGTCGGTCGCGGCGCCGAGGGCCACGGCCGGCTCCAGGGCGTCGCCGGTCTGGCCTTCGGAGGCGGAGCTCCACTCGGTGGAGGTGGGCGTCGGCAGGTGCTTCTCGCGGAGCCGCTGGTCGTGGGAGAAGCCCCCGGAGGCGAGGACGACGCCGCCGGTCGCCCGGACGGTGAGCTCACGGTTGTCCCGAGTGATCCGGACGCCGGTGACCCGGCCGTCCTCCTCGACCAGTCCGGTCAGCGGGGCGGAGAGCCACAGGTCCGCGCCGAGGGCGTCGAGCGAGTGCCGCATGCGGGCGATCAGCGCCTCGCCGAGGGAGAGCAGCTCCTTGCCGGTGAGCCGGGCCTTGACCGCCTGGGCGCCGACCTTGACGGCGGTGCGGCGGCCGGCCCAGGTGCGTCCCACCATGTTCAGCTGCCGGAAGTCCTTGGAGGTGATGGTGAGGCCGTAGGTGGGAAGCCCGGCGCGGCGCATGGTGGCGCGCTGTTCGGGGCCGAGCTTCCTGAAGTCGAAGATCCGCGGTTCGACGGAGCGGCCCTGCGGGTAGCCGCCGAGCCGCTCGGGGTAGTAGTCGGAGTAGCCGGGGGTGTAGACGAACCGCACGGCGGTGCGGTCGTGGAACTCCCGTACCATCCGCGGTCCGTGGGTGACGTAGGCGTCCTTGCGCTCGGCGGGGACCCGGTCGCCGACCGTGGCGTCCAGGTAGGCGCGGGCCTTCTCGGGTGTGTCGCCGAGGCCGGCGGCGTCCAGGTGGAAGTTGTCCGGGACCCAGATCGCGCCGCCGGACAGGGCGGTCGAGCCGCCGTAGACGTCGGTCTTCTCCACCACCAGGGCGGTCAGTCCGCGCAGTCGGGCGGTGATGGCCGCGGCCATGCCGGCGGCGCCGGAGCCGACGACCACCACGTCGTACGTGTGGTCCCACTGGTCGTTCATGCGGTTCTCCCTGGTCATGTCGAGTGGGTCGGCGGCAGGGGCGGGCCGTCCCCCGCCCCTGCCGCCGGGTCATCGCGCGGTGATCCGCGCGTCGGTGAGGACCGGCGCGTCTCCGCGGTCCGCGGCCGTGGCCGTCAGCCGGTAGCCGTCGGGGGTGTCCCAGACGCGCAGCCGCAGGGTCTCCCCGGGGAAGAAGACCCCGGCGAAGCGGGTGCGGCAGGCGGCGACCGCGCTCGCGTCGCCGCCGAGGAGGCGGTCGGTGACGGCCTTGACCACCATCCCGAAGGTGCAGAGCCCGTGCAGGACGGGCCGGTCGCGGCCCGCGCGCCGGGCGGTGGCGGGATCGGCGTGCAGCGGGTTCCAGTCGCCGGTGAGCCGGTAGAGCAGGGCCTGCTGACGGAGCGTCGGGATCTCGGCCACCAGATCGGGCTCGCGGTCGGGGGCGGGGAGGCGCTCGGAGGGGCCGCGGTCACCGCCGAAGCCGCCCTCCCCGTGGACGAAGATCTGGTTGCGCTGGGTGACCAGCGGCTCGCCGTCCACGCCGAGGAGGGTGGACTCCTGGACGATGACGGCGGCCCTGCCCTTGTCGTGCACGGCCGCGGCTCGGGTGACCGCGGTCGCCCGGGCCGCGGTGGGCAGCGGGCGGTGCACGGTGATCTCCTGGCCGCCGTGCAGCACCTTCGCCAGGTCGATGTCGACGCCCGGCAGGTCGAAGACCTGGAAGCCGACGCCGCCGGTGCCGCCCGCGACGACCCCGAAGGTGGGCAGGACCTGGAGGCCCCGCTCGTGTCCTTCGTACACGTAGCGCAGTTCGCGCGGGTCGGTCTCGGGGACGCCGGCGCCGAGGGCGAGGTGGTAGAGCCGTACGTCGCGCTCGTCCCACCTGACGTCGGTGCGGACCGGCGGCGCGGAGGTCGCCTTCTCGACGTCGAGGGGCATCAGAAGGCCCCCACGGCGTAGCGGCTGCGGAAGAACAGCAGCGGCCGGCCGTCCTCGCCCGCGTGGAGCGCCACCACCTGCGCGGTGACCAGGTGGTGGTCCCCGGCCTCGTAGACCGCGTCGAGTGCGCACTCCACGTGGGCGAGGGCTCCCTCGATGCGTACGGTGCCGTGCTCCCCGGCGCCCCAGGGGACCCCGGCGAACTTGTCGGGGCCGCTGCGGCCGAGCGCGGCGCAGGTGGTCTGCTGGTCCTCGGCGAGGATGTTGACGCAGAAGCGGCCCGCGCGCTCGATCCTCGGCCAGCTGGTGGAGTTCTTGCCGACGGCCAGCATGACCAGCGGGGGGTCGAGGGAGAGGGAGGCGAAGGACTGGCAGGCGAAGCCGACGGGCTCCGCGCTGTCGGCGTCGAGCGTCGCCACCACCGTGATGCCGCTGGCGAAGCGGCCGAGCACGTCCCGGAACTCGGAGGGCGGGATCAGCCGTTCCACTGGTGGCCCCAGAAGCTGTCGGCGGTGATCTCCTTCGCGACCCAGGTGGCGGGGTCGACGACGAGGCCGTCCCAGCCGTACTCGACCTGGAAGCCGCCGGGGGCCTGGGCGTAGAAGGACACCATGCGGTCGTTGGTGTGGCGGCCGAGGCTGGACGCGATGGGGATGCCGGCGGCGTGCATGCGGTCGAGGCCGCGGCCCACGTCGTCGAGGGTCTCCAGCTCCACCATGAAGTGCACGATGCCGGGGGGCAGCGCGCCCGGGTAGAGACCGAGGCTGTGGTGGCGGCGGTTGGGGCTGAGGAAGTGCATCCAGTGGAAGTACCGCTGCTCGGTGGCGGTCGGGACGGCCTGCGGCGGCAGCTTCATCGAGTCGCGCAGCTGGAAGCCGAGCAGGTTCTCGTAGAAGTCGAGCGCGGCCTCGATGTCCGGCACGGGGATCACGACGTGGCCGAGGCCCAGGTCGCCGGTGACGAAGCGGTTGCCGTACGGGGAGCCGAGCGCGGTGTGGTCCTGCGCCTGGCCCCAGTAGATCTCCAGCGGGTTGCCGCCCGGGTCCGTCACGTGGATCAGACCCTGGACGCGGCGCTCGGCGAGTTCTGCGGGGTGGGCGGCCTTGACGGCGACACCGGCCGCCTCCAGCTCCTCGGCGGCGCGGGCGAGTGCGGCGGCGTTCGCCACCTCCCAGCCGGCCGCGAGGAGCCGATCGCTCTCGCCCGCCTGGATGACGATGCGGTGGGCGCGGTCGTCCAGGCGGAGGCAGAGGGTGTCCTCGGTGGTGCCGGATGCCTCCACCATGCCGAGGACGTCGAGCGCGTAACGGCGCCACTCGTCCAGGGTGGTGGTCTCCAGGCGCAGGTAGCCGAGAGCACGGATGTCCATGGTGTGCACCTCTTCGGTGGAAGGTTCAGTGGGAGAAGAAGTCGACGGCGAGGCGGTTGAACTCGTCGGCCTGCTCGGTCTGGGCCCAGTGGCCGCAGTGCGGGAAGACGTGCAGGCGGGCGTCGGGGATGGTCTTGAGGGCGACCAGCGCGCCGTCGAGGGGGTTGACGCGGTCCTCGCGGCCCCAGGTGAGGAGCACCGGGTGGGTGATCCGGTGGGCCTCGCGCCAGAGCATCGTGTCCCCGACCCAGGCCGGGTTGCCGAACGAGGCCGCCATCCGGGCGCTGCCGAGCCGGGTGTCGGGGTCGGTGGCCGAGGCCCAGCGCTCCTCGACGAGTTCGTCGGTGACGATCGACTGGTCGTACGCCATGACGCCGAGGAAGGCGCGCAGTTGCTCCCGGGTGGGCTCGGGCGAGGCGTTGAACTCGAAGAGCCGCTTGATGCCCTCGGTCGGGTCGGGGGCGAAGAGGTTGACGGAGACCCCGCCGGGGCCCATCAGGAGGAGCTTGCCGACCTTGTCCGGGTGGTTCAGGGCCATGCGGACGGCGGTGCCGCCGCCGAGGGAGTTGCCGATGAAGTGCGCGCGCCGGATGCCCAGCTCGTCCATGAGGGCGGCGACGGCGTCCGCGCTGTAGCTGAAGTAGTCCTTGTCGAGCTCCGGCTTGTCCGAGCGGCCGAAGCAGGGCTGGTCGACGAGCAGGGTGCGGAAGTGCTCGGCGAAGACGGGGAGGTTGCGGCCGAAGTTGCTCCAGGCGGAGGCGCCGGGGCCGCCGCCGTGCAGCATGATCACGACGGGCGCCTCGGCGGCCCGGCCGGCGGGCGCGGCCTCGTGGTAGTGGAGGGTGAGCCCGGCCGCCTCGGCGGTGCGGGAGGTCGACTCGTGGGTGAGCTCTGCCATCGTCGGCGCCTCTCAGGCCATGGTGTCTTGGATGTCGATGCCGAGCGCGCTCTGCCCGTACATGACGAGGGCCCGCTCGGGGTCGTTGGCGGCGTGGCCGCGGCCGGTGTGGGCGTCGCGCCAGGCGCGCTGGACGAGGCCGGGGCCGGTGCGCATGGCGCTGCCGCCGGAGTTCTCCATGAGCAGGTCGACCGCGGCGACGGAGCGTTCGGTGGCGAGCACCTGGTCGCGGCGGGTGCGCGTGCGCAGCTCCATCGGGATCTCCTCGCCGTGCTCGGCGAGGGCGTACATCTCGCCCATGTTGCGGGTCAGCTGCAGCCAGCTCGCGTCGATGTCGCTGGCGGCGCGGGCGATGCGGACCTGTGCGAAGGGGTCCTCGGCGACCTTCTGCCCGTACGAGACGCGGAACCGCTGCCGGGTGGCCTCGGCGTAGGAGTCGAAGGCGCCCTCGGCGATGCCGACGATCGGGGTGGAGATGGTGGTGGTGAACACCCCGGCGTACGGCAGCCGGTACAGCGGCTCGGGGTTGACCTCGTGGCCGGGCACCTTCAGGGCGGTGACCGGGCCGAAGCTCAGGGCGCGGTGGTCGGGGACGAAGACGTCCTCGACGACGACGTCGTTGCTGCCGGTGCCGCGCAGGCCGACGGTGTCCCAGACGTCGTCGACGCGGTAGTCGGACCGGGGGATCAGGAAGGTGCGCATGTCGACCGGGTTGCCCTCGCCGTCGGTGACGAGGCAGCCGAGGAGCGCCCAGCGGGCGTGGTCGCAGCCGGAGGAGAAGTGCCACCGGCCGGAGAGCCGGAAGCCGCCGTCGACGGCGGTGGCCTTGCCGGTGGGGGCGTACGAGGAGGCGATGCGGGTCTTGGGGTCCTGCCCCCACACCTCCTGCTGGGCGCGGGGGTCGAACAGGGCGACGTGCCAGGGGTGGACGCCGACCACGGAGGCGACCCAGCCGGTCGAGCCGCACGCCTTGGCGATCTCCTTGACCGCCGTGTAGAAGACCACCGGGTCGGCCGCGCGGCCGCCGAAGGCCTTGGGCTGGAGCAGCTGGAAGAAGCCGGTGTCCTCCAACTCCTTGACGGAGGTGTCGGGCACGCGCCGCAGCGTCTCGGCCTCGGCCGCGCGGTCGCGCAGGGCGGGAGCGAGGTCACGGATCGCTGCCAGGACGTCATCGGCCATGGGGCATCCCCTTTCGGGTCGTGGTGGGGGAATGCCAGGACCGTACGGCGTGCCGTACGGCGGCGAAATGCGCTGCTCCCACTGAGCGGGAACCCCGCGGGGAGGCTCCGCCGGGACGGGACGGAGCGGGTTCACCGGGACGGGCCGAGGGCGGGACGACGGGCCGCGACGGCGGAGTCGGGAGGACGGGGCGGGACGACGGAGTCGGGACGACAGGTCGGGACGACGGGTCAGAGCGACGGGGCGGGCCGTCGTGTCGGAGCGGGTTCCGTCCGCCGTCGTGTCGGAAGGGGTGTGTCCGCTCGTCAGAGCATCGGGTCGTGGACGTCCATGCCGAGGGCGTCCTGGGCGTAGAGGACCAGGGCCCGCTCCACGTCGTTGGCCGCCTGGCCGCGGCCGGTGTGCAGGTCGCGCCAGGCCCTCTGCAGGACGTCGTCGCCCACGCGCAGCGGCCCTCGGCCGGCGTTCTCCATGAGCAGGTCCACGGCGGTGATGGCGCGTTCGGTGGCGAGCGCCTGGTCGCGGCGGGTGCGGGCGCGCAGTTCCCTCGGGATCTCCGCGCCGCCGCGCGCGACCGCGTACAGCTCCGCCATGTTGCGGGCGAGCTGCAGCCGGGCGGCGTCGATCTCGCCGGCGGCGCGGGCGATGCGCACCTGGGCGAAGGGGTCCTCGGCGGCCCCCCGGCCGGGCTCGGCCCGGAGGCGCTCGCGGGCGGCGGTGATCTGGTCCTCGTGGGCGCCTTCGGCGATGCCGACCATCGCGGTGGAGATGGCGGTGGTGAAGACGGCCGCGTACGGCAGCCGGTACAGCGGTTCGGGGTGGACGTCGTGCCCGGGGCAGCGCAGCACGGTCACCGGGCCGTAGCCGAGCGCCCGGTGGGCGGGGACGAAGGCGTCCTCGACGAGGATGTCGTTGCTGCCGCTGCCGCGCAGCCCGACCGTGTCCCACACGTCGTCGACGCGGTAGTCGGCGCTCGGCACCAGGAAGGTCAGCATGTCGACCGGGCGGCCCTCGCCGTCGGTGACGAGACCGCCGAGGAGCGCCCAGCGGGCGTGGTCGCAGCCGGCGGAGAAGTGCCACCGGCCGGAGAGCCGGAAGCCGCCGTCGACGGGGGTGACCTTCCCGGTGGGGGCGTGGGAGGAGCAGATCCGGGTGGATTCGTCCGCGCCCCAGACCTCCTCCTGTGCCCGGGGGTCGAACTGGGCCACGTACCAGGGGTGGACGCCGAGGACCGACGCCGCCCAGCCGGTCGATCCGCAGGCCTTGGCGATCTCGTGCACGGCGGCGTAGAAGACGGCGGGGTCGGCGGCGAGTCCGCCGTACGCCCCGGGCCGGAGCAGCCGGAAGAAGCCGGCGGCCTCCAGTTCCCCGACGGAGGCGTCGGGCACCCGGCGCAGGGCCTCCGCCTCGGCCGCGCGCTCGCGCAGGGCGGGGGCGAGGGCGCGGACCGCCGCGAGGACGTCGTCGTCGCACATGGGCGCCCCTCTCGGATCCGGTCCGGTCGTGCCGTGACGAGAAGGAACCTACGCGTTACTGTTCCGAGACGGAACTCCCCCTTCCCAGCGCCCGTCATCCTCTGGCAATCTCCACGCAATACCGGAGATTACGGACCCAGCCACGGGCCATTCGGCTGTGCTGTCCGTGTGGGAGGTGCCGATGACGACCAGTGCTGTCGAGCCTGTCGAGGCCGGGATGCCGCCTCTGTCCCTGCTGGAGAAGGCGGCGAAGGTGCTGAGCGCCTTCGAGAGCGCGGGGCCCCGGCTCACCCTCACCGAGGTCGTGCAGCGCTCGGGCATCCGCCGCTCCTCCGCGCACCGCATCCTCGACCAGCTGGTGCAGCTGCGCTGGCTGGAGCGCGAGGGCCGCGACTACCGTCTCGGCATGGGCATGCTGGAGCTCGGCGCCATGGCCTCGCACCACAACCGGCTCCGCCGGGCGGCACTGCCCCATCTGCACGCGCTGCACGAGTCCACCGGCCACCTGGTGCACCTGACGGTGCTCGACGGCTCCGAGGTGGTCTATCTGGAGCGCATCGGCGGTTCGGACGACTCCGTCGTGCCCTCGCGCATGGGCGGGCGGCAGCCGGCGTACTGCACGGCCTCGGGCAAGGCGATCCTGGCCTTCGGCGACGGAACGCCGGTGGAGCAGGTGATCCGGGACGGGCTGCGGGCACGTACCCCGCGCACCATCACCCGCCCCGAGTCCTTCCGCCGTGAGCTGGCGATGACGCGGGAGCGCGGCGTGGCCTTCGACCACGAGGAGGGGTACCGGGGGGTCTTCTGCGTGGCCGCCCCGCTGCGCGGCGCCGGCCGGGCCATCGCCGCGATCTCGGTGAGCGGCCACGGCGTCCACCGGGAGATGGAGCGGCTGGCCCCGGCCGTGCGCGGCTGCGCGCGGTCGGTGTGGCAGTCGATGTTCGGGCCGGGGCGGCAGCCGGAGAAGCGGGCCCAGCCGGTCGGCGCGGGGCCCGTGGGGCTTCCGCAGCCCTCGATGGACAACATGATGGCCTGGCTGCGCTTCAGCGACTGGATGTGAAGCGCGCCCGCAGGGCGGCGAGGCCGGTGCCGTACGTGCCGTCCCCGAAGACCGACTCCACCCGGGGCACGACGTCGTCCGTGCTCCGGTAGGCGGCGGACCACCGGACCTCGGCGCCGTCGGGGTGCGGACGCACGGCGAGCGTCGCCACGTAGTCGTGGACCGGGAGCATGACGGGGTCGAGGAGGGTGTAGCGGTACGAGCGGGCGGCCGCGTCACGGTCGAGCAGGCGCTCCCGGGCGACGGCCTCGCCGTCGACGGCGAAGACCCTGACGGTGCCGGGGACGGCGGGGTCGCCGCCGCCCTCCAGGGTGGACGGCGGCACGTGGGGATGCCAGTCGGCGAGGGCGCCGAAGTGGCCGATGACGGCCCACACGGCGTCGGGGGTGGCCGGGACGACGGCGGAGCGTTCGAGCGTACGGGGGTTCACGGGCGTCTCCTCGTTGCGGGGGTTCACGGGCGTCTCCTGGTGACGGGGGTTCACGGGCATCGCCTGGTGACGGGGGCTCACGGGCGTCTCCTCGTGACGCGTACGGGTACGGGTGTGCGGCGAGGGGCACCCGCACGGGTGCCCCTCCAGGTCCTGTCGTCAGGTGTCCTCGTACGGATCGTCACCAGGTGCGGTCGCCGCGCAGGACCGCGTCGGCGCCCCCGTCGGCGAAGACGACCTGCCCGGTCACGAGGGCGTTCTCGGGCGAGGCCAACCACGCGATGAGCGGGGCGATCTGCTCGGGGCGGGCGTGGCCGTGCAGCGGCATCGGCACACTCCGCTCGACGAGCCCCCGCATCTCGGGGTCGTCGAGCAGCGGCCGGGTCAGGGGCGTGACGACCACACCGGGGGCCACGGCGTTGAGCGGGACGCCGTCGCCGGCCCACGCCTCGGTGGGGGCGGCGCGCCGGACCCAGCGGGAGATCGCCGCCTTGGACGAGGAGTAGACGAGGTGGCCCTCGCCGCGGTCGACGGCCGCCCGTGAGGCGCCCACCGCCGCCTCCTCGTCCCCGGCGAGCGCGGCGTCCACGATCGCGGGGTCGACCGGGTGGACGGAGTCGATGGATCCGACGACCACGGCCCGGGGATCGGTGCCGGCCACGAGCAGCGGACGCAGTCCGTCGAGCGTGGCCACGGCACCGAAGTGGTTCACCCTGACGGTGAGGGGGTCGAAGTGGGCGACGCCCGCGCAGGAGACGACGGCGTCGAGACGGCCGCCGGTCAGCTCGCGGGCGCGGGCGACGAGTTCGGCCCGACCCTCGGCGGTGGACAGGTCGGCGCGGATGTCTCCGTCGGCGAGGTCGGCGCCGATGACGGTGTGGCCGCGCTGCCGCAGGAGGTCGGCGGTGGCCTTGCCGATGCCGGAGGCGGCTCCGGTGACCAGGCAGGTTCGGGACATGACGGTCTCCTCGTCAGGAGTAGGTGATCTCGACCCGGTCGGTGAGGGGGAGGGCCTGGCAGGCCAGGACGTACCCCTCGGCGATGTCCTGGTCGTCCAGGACGTCGTTGCGGAGCATCTTGACCTCGCCGGCCACGACACGGCAGGTGCAGGCGCTGCAGGCGCCCTCCCGGCAGGAGTACGGGGCGTCCACACCCGCGGCGATGAGCACGTCGAGCAGGGGCGCCGTCGGCGGCCAGGCGACCGTGCGGGTCTCGCCGTCGAGCTCGACCTCGGCGGTCGCACCGCCCTCGGTCGCCGTGTCCTGCGGCACCTCGGGGGCGTCGAAGACGTCCGCGCCGAGGGAGAAGAACCGCTCCCGGTGGATGCGGTCGCCGGGCGCGCCGAGCGTGCGCAGGGCCTGCTCGACGGCGTCCATGAGCGGCTGCGGGCCGCATACGAAGGCCTCGCGGTCGGCGTACGGCGCGAGCGCGGCGGCCAGCCGGTCCACGGAGGGCAGGCCCTGGAGCGACTCCAGCCAGTGGAGCACGAGCAGCCGGTCCGGGTGGTCCTGGGTCAGTGTCCGCAGTTCGTCGCGGAAGACGACCGAGGACTCGTCGCGGTTGGCGTACAACAGCACCACCCTGCCCCGGCCGTCGGCCAGGGCCGACTTGGCGATCGACAGGACCGGGGTGATGCCGCTGCCTCCGGCGACGAGCAGCAGGTCGTCGTCGAGGGAGTCCGGGGTGAAGGTGCCGGCCGGGGGCAGCACCTCCAGCTCGTCCCCGGCCGCCAGCCGGTCGCAGACCCAGTTGGAGCCGTACCCGCCGGCGACCCGCTTGACGGTGATCTTCAGGGGCTCGCCGGTGTGGGGCGAGCTGGCGAGGGAATAGCAGCGGGCGGCCGGCCTCCCGTCGGCACCGGGCAGCTTCAGGGTGAGGAACTGCCCGGGGCGGTACGTGAAGCGGTCCGCGCTCTCCGCCGGTGCCTGGAGCACCAGGGAGTGCGCGTCGGCCGTCTCGGCGATGACCTCGACGACGCGCAGCCGGTGGGTGCGAGAGCTGGTCGTGGGCTCAGGCATCGTCAGCCTCCGTGGTTGCGGTACCTGCCCTGCCGGGCTCCGGGGAGCCGGGCAGGGAGGTTCCGGACTCCAGGGAGCCGGACTCCGAAGTGCCCGACTCCAGGGTGCCGACCGTCAGGGTTCCGTCCTCCACCGCGCGGTCGATGCTCGCCCGCAGGGCCCGGCAGGTCCGCATCCGGGCGGTGGTCACGCCCGGGCGCACCCGGTCGCGGAACTCCGCGCAGGCGACGGCCGCGTCGGCCGTCCACTGCACGGAGGTGTGGGCGACGCTGAACTTCTCGCACAGGACCTGGTTGCCGCAGGCCGCGCACTCCACCGCTCGCATGTCAGGCTCCGCTTTCCGTCTCCGCCGCGCGGCGCGCGAGGTTCTCCTCGACCTCGGCGCGCCATGCCGTGTTGGCGCGCTGGGTGTCGATCTCGAACTCGAAGCGACGGGTCATCTCGTCCTTGACGTCGGCGGCGTCGACGTAGAACTGCTCGTACCAGCGGCGCAGTTGGTAGACGGGTCCGTCCTCCTCGGTGAGCAGGGGATTGTCGATCCGGGTCTTGTTCCGCCAGATCTCCACGTCCTGCTCGAAGCCGACGGTGGCCCCCTCGGCGGTGAGCCGCGCGGCCTCCGCGGCCTGCGCGTCCGTCATCCCGGGCAGCCGCTTCACGATCGCCCCGTACTGGAGCAGGAAGCTGTTCGCGTCGATCGGGTAGTGGCAGTTGATCAGGACGATCTCCATCTCCGCGCCGCCGCCGACGTCGCTGTAGAGGTGGTCGATCATGTAGGAGGGGCCGTAGTAGGAGGCGTCGGAGCGCAGACGGCCGGAGCTGAGGGTGCCCAGTTCCATGTCCCCGCGGGGGCTGCTCTCCATGTACTGCGTGGCGACGTGGCCGTCGAAGACGTTCTTGAAGTACTCGGGGAAGGCGTAGTGGACGTAGTAGAAGTGCGCCATGTCCACGACGTTGTCCACGATCTCGCGGCAGTTGGCGCCCTCGACCCGGAGGGTCTTCCAGGTCCAGTCGCTCCACTGGTCGGCGTCCGGGCCGTGGATGCCCGCGATCTCGGGGACGGTCACCTCGGGGGGCGGGGGGTTGCCCTCCGGGTCGTTCCAGACGAAGAGCTGCCTGTTCCGCTCCAGGGAGGTCCAGGCGCGGGTCCTGGCGCGCGGGGGGACCCGGCGGGCGTACGGGATCCCGGCGCAGCGACCGTCGCCCGACCAGCGCCAGTCGTGGAAGGGGCAGGCGACGGCGTCGCCCTTCACGCTGCCCTGGGCGAGGTTGCCGCCCATGTGCGGGCAGTAGGCGTTCAGGACGTGCAGCAGGCCGTCGTCCTGTCCCTGGAAGACCACCAGCTTGGTGCCGAAGGCCTCGATCTCGTGCGGCTTTCCGTCCTTGAAGGCTTCGGCGAGGCCGAGGCAGTGCCAGCCGCGGGCGAACCGCGTCGGCGGCCTGCCCGCGTCGATGACCCGGACCTCGTCGTTGAGAGCAGTCATCTCGTCCCTCCGGTTGCTGTCTCTGTTCGGTTCAGTGCTGTGCGGCGAGTTCGACGGCGATGTCGATGAGCTGGTCCTCCTGGCCGCCGACCAGGCGGCGCTCGCCGGCGCGCAGGAGGATCTCGGCGCCGGAGACGCCGTAGCGCTCGGCCTGCCGGTAGGCGTGCTTGAGGAAGCTGGAGTAGACGCCGGCGTGGCCCATCAGGAGGGCGAGCCGGTCGAGCCGGCACTCGTCGTCCATGACGGGGCGGACCACGTCCTCGGCCGCGTCGATGATCTTCAGTACGTCGACGTCGGTACGGATGCCCATCTTGGCGCAGACGGCGACCAGGGCCTCGACGGCGGTGTTGCCCGCCCCGGCGCCGAGCCGGCGGGTGGAGCCGTCGATCTGCAGGGCTCCGGCCTTGATGGCGGCGATGGAGTTGCCGGTGCCGAGGGCCAGGTTCTCGTGACCGTGGAAGCCGACCTGGGCGTCGTCGCCGAGCTCGGAGACCAGGGCCTCGACCCGGGCGGTGACGTCGTCCATGACCATGGCGCCGGCCGAGTCGACGACGTACACGCACTGGCAGCCCGCGTCGGCCATGATCCTGCCCTGCCGGGCCAGCTTCTCGGGGGTCGTGGAGTGGGCCATCATCAGGAAGCCGACGGTCTCCAGGCCCATCTCCCGGGCGAGGCCGAAGTGTTGGTCCGCGATGTCGGCCTCGGTGCAGTGGGTGGCGATGCGGCAGATGCCCGCGCCGTTGCCGTGGGCGGCCCGGATGTCGTCCTTGACGCCGAGTCCGGGCAGCATCAGGAAGGCGATCCGGGCCCTCCGCGCGGTCTCCACCGCGACCTTGATCAGCTCCTGCTCGGGGGTCTTGGAGAAGCCGTAGTTGAAGGAGGATCCGCCGAGTCCGTCGCCGTGCGTCACCTCGATCACGGGGACGCCGGCGTCGTCGAGGGCGGCGACGACGGACCGTACGTCGTCGGTGGTGAACTGGTGCCGCTTGGCGTGCGAGCCGTCGCGCAGCGAGGAGTCGGTGATCCGGATGTCGAGGGTGTCCGAGTAGGGCATGCGATGTGCTCCTTACGCGCCCGGGGCGAGGAGCGCCTTGGCGAACTCCTCGCCGACCTTGGTGGCGGCGGCGGTCATGATGTCGAGGTTTCCGGCGTAGGGCGGCAGGTAGTCGCCCGCGCCCTCCACCTCCAGGAAGATCGCGACGCGTGCCGTCCCGCCGTTCTCGGGGCTCGGGTCGTCGAACTGCGGTTCGGCGCGCAGCCGGTAGCCGGGGACGTACGTGGCGACCTGCTCGGCGATCTCCTTGACGGAGAGGGTGATGGCGTCCCGGTCGGCGTCCTCGGGGATGGCGCAGAAGACGGTGTCGCGCATGATGACGGGCGGCTCGGCCGGGTTGAGGATGATGATGGCCTTGCCGCGCCCGGCGCCGCCGATGGTCTCGATGCCGCGTGAGGTGGTGCGGGTGAACTCGTCGATGTTCGCCCGGGTTCCGGGGCCGGCCGAGACGGAGGCCACCGAGGCGACGATCTCCGCGTACGGCACGGGGACGACGCGCGAGACCGCGTACACCATGGGGATGGTGGCCTGTCCGCCGCAGGTGATCATGTTGACGTTGGGCCGGTCGAGGTGCTCGTGGAGATTGGCGGGCGGTACGACGGCGGGGCCGACGGCGGCCGGGGTCAGGTCGACCGCCTTGATGCCGAGCTCCGCGTAGCGCGGGGCGTTGGCCCGGTGGACGTAGGCGCTGGTGGCCTCGAAGACGATGTCGGGCCTCTCGTCCTGGGCGAGCAGCCGGTCGACGCCTTCGTGGCTGGCCTCCAGGCCGGCGCGGGCGGCGCGGGCGAGGCCCTCGCTGTCGGGGTCGACGCCGATCATCCAGCGGGGTTCGACGTGCTCGGAGCGCAGCAGCTTGTACAGCAGGTCGGTGCCGATGTTGCCGGAACCGACGATGGCGGCGGTCGCCTTTGTCTTGATGGTCATGATCACCTCAGATGAACGAGAGGGAGACGGAGCCAAGGCCGGTGAACTCGGCGGTGAAGGTCGCCCCGGCCGCCACGTCGACGGCCCGGGTGCACGAGCCGGGCAGCACCACGTGCCCCTTCTTCAGGGGGACGCCGAAGCGGGCGACGGTACGGGCGAGCCAGGCGACGGAGCGGGCCGGGTCACCGAGCACGGCGTCGCTGCGGCCCTCGGCGAGGAGCTCCCCGCCGGCGGTCAGCCGGGCGTCGATCGCCCTGAGGTCGAGCTCGCGGGGATCCCGGCCCTCCCCGATGACGTACCCGGCGGAGGAGGCGTTGTCCGCGATGGTGTCGGCGATGGTGATCCGCCAGTCCCGGATCCTGCTGTCGATCAGCTCCAGGGCGGGCACGACGCGCTCGGTCGCGGCGAGGACGTCCGCCGGGGTGCAGGTCTCGCCCGGCAGGTCGTCGCCGAGGACGAAGCCGACCTCGACCTCGACGCGGGGGTGGCAGTAACGGGCGACGGGGACGGGGTCGTGGGGCCGCAGCTCCATGTCGTGGAGCAGATGGCCGTAGTCCGGTTCGTCGACGCCCATCATCCGCTGCATGACCGGCGAGGACAGGCCGACCTTGTGACCGCGCACCTCCGCGCCGGCCGCGAGGCGGTGGCGGATGTTGACGAGCTGGATCTCGTACGCGTCCTCGGTGCCGATGCCGGGGAACGCGTCGGTCAGCGGGGCGATCGGCGTGACGTGCTGTTCGGCGGAGCGGAGCAGCTCGGCCGCCTCGTGTCTCTGGCGGTCCGTGAGCATGGCGGGTCCCTCCTGCGGGGCGGTTGGGGCTGTCCGGGGAGGCTAGGACGGGGCCGCCGCCTGCCGGGAGCGCCAGTTCCCGGTGAGCGGGAAAGGCCCACCACCACCCGTGCGGGCACGCACCGCCGGGCGGTTCCCACCCGCCGTGTGGGCGGCGCCCTGTGGTGCGGGACGCGCCTCCGCCCGTGCGGGCTATACGCCCGGCTGGGCGGTGCCCCCGCCCCGTGCGGGCGCGCCCGCGGGGGCGCGGCTCCTCCCTCCCTCCCCCCCGCCCGTGTGGGCAATCGTCCCGCTGGGGCGGGACGGGTGGGCACACGGGACGGCGCGCTCAGCGGCGCCTCCGCGTTCCGCGCCTGGACCCGCACCACGCGTGCGGCGCACGTTCCGGTGCGGGTTGAGGCGCGGGAGCCTAGGCCCGGCAAGGGGCGCCGTTCCGTTGTGCCCACCCGTTCCGCCCCAGCGGAACGCATGCCCACAACGAGGGCGCGGGGGTGGGCACCGCCCCGGCGGGCGCGCTCGCAACGGGGCGGAGTCGCCCGGCGGAACGGCGTCCATCGACAGGGGCGCTCAGCGGGTGCCGTAGACCGGGTGCGGTGGTGCCGAGTCCGCGAGGAGTTTCAGGGTCGTTTCGCCCGCCTCCGCCGGGGTCCAGCGGGCGCCCTTGTCGGCCGTCGGGCCGGGACGCCAGCCTTCCATGACCGTGATCCGCCCCGCCTCCGCCTCGAAGACCCGCCCCGTCACCCCGGCCGAGGCGGCGGAGCCGAGCCAGACGACGAGCGGGGAGACGTTCTCCGGGGCCATCGCGTCGAAGCCGGCTCCCGAAGGCGCGGCCATGGTCTCGGCGAAGGTCTGCTCGGTCATCCGGGTGCGGGCGGCGGGGGCGATCGCGTTGGCCTGGACCCCGTACCGGCCCATCTCGGCGGCGGCGACGAGGGTGAGGCCGACGATCCCGGCCTTGGCGGCGGCGTAGTTGCCCTGGCCGACGCTGCCGAGCAGGCCCGCGCCGGAGCTGGTGTTGATCACGCGGGCGACGGGCTCGCGTCCGGCCTTGGCCTCGGCCCGCCAGTGCGCGGCGGCGTGCTTGAGCGGCAGGAAGTGGCCCTTGAGGTGGACGCGCATGACGGCGTCCCAGTCGTCCTCGTCGAGGTTGACCAGCATGCGGTCGCGCAGGAAGCCGGCGTTGTTGACGAGGGTGTCGAGGCGGCCGAACGCGTCCAGGGCGGTGGCGACGAGCGAGGCCGCGCCGTCGGCGGTGGCGACGTCGCCGCCGTGGGCGACCGCCTCCCCGCCGCAGGCCGTGATCTCGTCGACGACCTGCTGGGCGGGCCCCGCGCCGCCTCCGGTGCCGTCGAGGCCGACGCCGAGGTCGTTGACGACGACCTTGGCGCCTTCGGCGGCGAAGGCGAGCGCGTGCGCGCGGCCGAGGCCGCGGCCGGCGCCGGTGACGATGACGACGCGTCCGTTGCACAGTCCTGTCATGGCGGGTGCCTTTCGATGAGGGCTGAGGGGGTTCAGTGGTTGACCGTCGCCGCGTCCAGGAAGGCGGGGCGTTCCCCGCCTCCGTGGACGAGGAGGCTGGCGCCGGTGATGTAGGCGGCCTTGTCGGAGGCGAGGAAGACGCAGGCGTCGCCGATGTCGGCGGGTTCGGCGAGCCGGCCGAGCGGTACGGTGCGGCCGACGGAGGCGATGCCGTCCTCGTCCCCGTAGTGCAGGTGGGACAGTTCGGTGCGCACCATGCCGGGGACGAGCGTGTTGACCCGGACCAGCGGCGCCCATTCCACAGCCATGGACCGGGCGAGGTTGTCGAGTCCTGCCTTGGCGGCGCCGTAGGCCGCGCTGCCCGGTGAGGGGCGGGTGCCGCTGACGCTGCCGATCATGACGACGGCCCCTCCCCCGGGCTGGTGGCGCATCACCTCGTACGCGGCGAGGGAGGCGGTCAGGGGGGCGACGAGGTTCAGCTCGACGACCCGGGCCTGTTGTTCGGCTCCCCCGTCGCCGAGCATCCGGAAGGGTGTTCCTCCGGCGTTGTTGACCAGGACGTCCAGCCTTCCGTGATCGTCCCGCACCCGGGCGAAGAAGGCCGTGACGGCGGCCGGGTCGCGCAGGTCGAGGGGGATGAAGCGGGCCGTGCGTCCGGCCGCTTCGACGGGCTTGTCGGGGGCCCGTCGCGCGCAGGTCACGACCTCCGCGCCGGCTTCGAGCAGGGCTCGGGCGATTCCGGCGCCGACGCCCCGTGTGCCGCCGGTGACGACGGCGACGGTTCCCGACAGATCGATGGTGACTGGCAAGGGACACCTCCCGCAGCGTGCGAACCGCTGCTATCTTCCACCTAACAAACGTTTGGTGGAAAGGTAGCTGATCTGCTCATGGGTGTCTCCACCTCCGCCCCCGACAAGGGCATCGCCGTCGTCACCGTCGACTTCCCCCCGGTCAACGCCCTCCCCGTACAGGGCTGGTACGACCTCGCCGCAGCGGTACGCGCCGCCGGTGCCGATCCCGAGGTGCGCTGCGTCGTGCTCACCGCGGAGGGCCGGGGCTTCAACGCCGGCGTCGACATCAAGGAGATCCAGCGCACGGCCGGACACGACGCCCTCCTGGGCGCCAACCGCGGCTGTTACGAGGCCTTCGCCGCCGTCTACGACTGCGAGGTGCCGGTGGTCGCCGCCGTGCACGGCTTCTGCCTCGGCGGCGGCATCGGCCTGGTCGGCAACGCCGACGCGATCGTCGCCTCCGAGGACGCGACCTTCGGCCTGCCCGAGCTGGACCGGGGCGCGCTCGGCGCGGCCACGCACCTGGCCCGGCTCGTACCGCAGCAGCTGATGCGGGCCCTGTACTACACCTCGCGCACGGTCACCGCCGAGGAGCTGCACCGGCACGGCTCGGTCTGGCGGGTCGTCCCGCGCGAGCGGCTGCTCGACGCGGCACTCGAACTCGCGCGGGAGATCGCCGCCAAGGACGGACAGCTGATCCGGCTCGCCAAGGCCGCGATCAACGGCATCGACCCGGTGGACGTCCACCGCAGCTACCGCTTCGAACAGGGCTTCACCTTCGAGGCCAATCTCAGCGGCGTCGCCGACCGGGTCCGCGACGCCTTCGGCAAGGAAGACACCTTCGGCAAGGCCGACGAGGACACGGCCATCGACACGGACGAGGAGCAGTCGTGAGCAGGGACAAGACGATGACCGCCGAGGAGGTCGTGGGCCGGCTCCGGAGCGGGATGACGATCGGCATCGGCGGCTGGGGCTCGCGCCGCAAGCCGATGGCGCTGATACGGGCGCTGCTGCGGTCCGACGTCACCGACCTGACCGTGGTGTCGTACGGCGGCCCGGACGTCGGGCTGCTCGCCGCGGCCGGGAAGATCCGCAAGCTGGTCGCGGCCTTCGCCACGCTCGACTCCGTGCCCCTGGAGCCGCACTTCGGCGCGGCCCGTCAGCGCGGCGCCTTCGAGCTGGTGGAGCTGGACGAGGCCATGCTCATGTGGGGACTGACCGCCGCCGTGCACCGGCTGCCCTTCATGCCCATCCGGGCCGGACTCGCCTCGGACGTGATGACCGTCAACCCCTCGCTGCGGACCGTCACGTCCCCGTACGGCGACCGCGAGGAGCTCGTCGCCGTCCCCGCGCTGCGGCTGGACGCCGCGCTTGTCCACCTCAACCGTGCCGACGCGCACGGCAACGGCCAGTACCTGGGCCCCGACCCGTACTTCGACGACCTGTTCTGCGAGGCCGCCGACGCCGCGTACGTCTCCTGCGAGCGGATCGTGGAGACCTCGGAGCTGCTCAAGGACGCGGGACCCCAGTCGCTGCTGCTCAAGCGGGCGTTCGTCGACGGCGTCGTCGAGACGCCGAACGGCGCGCACTTCACCTCCTGCGCCCCCGACCACGACCGCGACGAGGCCTTCCAGCGCGCCTACGTGAAGGCGGCCCGGGACCCGGAGGCCTGGCGGGCCTTCACCGCCCGGTTCCTGTCCGGCGACGAGGACGCCTACCAGGCCGCGGTCGCGGCGTTCCACGAGGAGGAAGCATGAGCGGCACCGACACCCCCGCGACGGCCACGACGGCGACCCGGGCCGAGTACTGCGTCGTCGCCTGCGCCGAGGCCTGGCGGGACGCGGGCGAGGTCCTGGCCAGTCCCATGGGCACCGTCCCGATGATCGGCGCCCGCCTCGCGAAGCTCACCTTCGCCCCCGACCTGCTGCTGACCGACGGGGAGGCGCTGCTCATCGCCGACGTGCCGGCGGTGGGCGCCGCGCCCCGGGTGGTGGAGGGCTGGCTGCCGTACCGCCAGCACCTGGCCATGGTCGCCACCGGGCGCCGGCACGTGATGATGGGCGCGAGTCAGCTCGACCGGTACGGCAACCAGAACATCAGCTGCATCGGCGACTGGGCGCGGCCGAAGCGCCAGCTCCTCGGCGTGCGCGGAGCACCGGTCAACACCCTGAACAACCCGACCAGTTACTGGGTTCCCAAGCACTCGACACGCGTCTTCGTCGAGCGGGTCGACATGGTCTGCGGCGTCGGCTACGACCGGGCCGCCGCGGCCGGCCCCTCCGCGACCCGCTACCACCGCCTCCCGGACGTCATCAGCGACCTGGGCGTCTTCGACTTCGAGACCCCGGACCGCACCATGCGGCTGCGCTCGCTGCACCCCGGCGTGACGGTCGAGGAGGTCGGGGAGGCCACCGGCTTCGCGCTGACCGTCCCCGACGAGGTGCCGTACACCCGTGAGCCCACCGCCGAGGAACTGCGGCTGATCCGCGAGGAGATCGACCCGAAGGGGCTGCGGGACCGGGAGGTCCCCTCATGAGCGACGTCACGATCGCCACCCGTCTCACCGAGCTCGTCGGGGTGCGGCACCCCGTCGTGCAGACCGGCATGGGGTGGGTGGCCGGTCCCCGCCTGGTCTCGGCCACCGCGAACGCCGGCGCGCTCGGGATCCTGGCCTCGGCGACGATGAGCGTCGACCGGCTCCGCTCCGCGGTGCGCGAGGTCAAGTCCCGCACGGACGCGCCCTTCGGCGTGAATCTGCGGGCGGACGCCGGGGACGCGGGCGAGCGCGTGCGGGTCATCATCGACGAGGGCGTGAAGGTCGCCTCGTTCGCGCTCGCCCCGTCCCGCGAGCTGATCGCACGGCTCAAGGACGCGGGCGTCGTCGTCATCCCGTCCATCGGGGCCAGGCGGCACGCCGAGAAGGTCGCGGCCTGGGGCGCCGACGCGGTGATCGTGCAGGGCGGGGAGGGCGGCGGCCACACCGGCAGCGTCGCCACCACCGTCCTGCTCCCGCAGGTCGTGGACGCCGTGGACATCCCGGTCGTCGCGGCCGGCGGCTTCCACGACGGGCGCGGCCTGGTCGCCGCCCTGGCGTACGGCGCGGCCGGGATCGCCATGGGCACGCGCTTCCTGCTCACCTCCGACAGCACGGTCCCCGACGCGGTGAAGGCCCGCTACCTCGCCGCGGCGGTCACGGACGTCACGGTCACCACGAAGGTGGACGGGCTGCCGCACCGGATGCTGCGCACGGAGCTGGTCGACGCGCTCGAACGCTCGGGCCGGGCCGCCTCGCTGCTGCGGGCGGTCCGGCACGCCGCGGCCTTCCGGCGCGATTCCGGCATGAGCTGGGCGCAGATGGTCCGGGACGGCCTGGCGATGAAGCACGGCAAGGACCTGACGTGGAGCCAGATCCTGCTGGCCGCCAACACCCCGATGCTGCTCAAGGCGTCCATGGTCGAGGGCCGTACCGATCTGGGCGTGATGGCCTCCGGTCAGGTCGCGGGGCTGATCGACGATCTGCCGTCCTGCGCCGAACTCGTCGACCGGCTCATGGCGGAGGCGCGGGCCGCGCTCCGCGCCCTGCCCGCCACGGACTGAGCGAACCCGAACGCGCGTGTCCGCCGGGGTACCTTCACCCCGGCGGACACGCGTCTCCACCCGATCTCTTCCGCACCTATCCCGAACGGAACCGCCATGCCGATCCAGCGGCTGAACCACGCCGTCCTCTTCGTCTCCGACCTGGAGCGCAGCCTCGCCTTCTACCGTGACGTCCTCGGGTTCCGGCCACTGCCGCAGGCGTTCCCGGGGGCGGCCTTCCTCCAGGCGGCGGGCTCCGCCAACGACCACGACCTCGGCCTGTTCCAGTCCCCCGAGCCGGGCTCCGGGCCGCGCACCGGGCGGGTCGGCCTGTACCACCTGGCCTGGGAGGTGGACACCCTGGCCGAGCTGCGGCGCATGCGGACGAGGCTGGCGGAGGCGGGTGCCCTGACGGGGGCGAGCAACCACGCCTCCACCAAGGCCCTCTACGCCCGGGACCCGGACGGCATCGAGTTCGAGGTCTGCTGGCTGGTCCCGGACGCGGCCGTCGCCGGAGAGCTCTCCGCGATGACCTCGCCCACCCGCCCGCTCGACATCGACGCCGAGATCGCCGTGTACGGTGCGGAGACCCCCGGCGGTCCCCGCACCGATCACGCCGTGTGGCGTGAGGTCTTCGCCGGTGGCGTCACAGACGCCCGATGATCGTCACGTTCGCCTGGCCACCGCCCTCGCACATCGCCCCCTCCCGACCGGCCCCCTCGCACCGCTCGGCCCCAGGGGGCCTCCCGGGCTTCGGGAGCCTGCACCGGCCTCCGGCCGGACGGTCCGGGGCCGGCGCCGGGGCCTCCTTCGTCAGAGGCGCTCGATGATCGTCACGTTCGCCTGGCCACCGCCCTCGCACATCGTCTGCAGGCCGTAGCGGCCGCCGGTGCGCTCCAGTTCGTGCAGCAGGGTGGTGGCCAGCTTCGTGCCGGTCGCGCCGAGCGGGTGGCCGAGGGCGATGGCGCCGCCGTTGACGTTGACCTTCTCCGGGTCGGCGCCGGTCTCCTTCAGCCAGGCCAGGACGACCGGGGCGAAGGCCTCGTTGATCTCCACCAGGTCGATGGCGTCGAGCGTCATCCCGGCCTTCTTCAGGGCGTACGCCGTCGCCGGGATCGGGGCCGACAGCATGCGGATCGGGTCCTCGCCCCGGACGGAGAGGTGGTGGACGCGGGCGCGCGGCGTCAGTCCGTGTTCCCGTACGGCGCGCTCCGAGGCGATCAGCATCGCCGAGGCCCCGTCGGAGACCTGCGAGGAGACCGCGGCGGTCAGCCGGCCGCCGTCGACCAGTGGCTTCAGTCCGGCCATCTTCTCCAGGGTGGTGTCGCGGCGCGGGCCCTCGTCGGTGGTGACGTCCCCGTAGGGGACGATCTCGCGGTCGAAGCGGCCCTCGTCGATGGCGCGGGCGGCCCGCTGGTGCGAGCGGAGGGCGAACTCCTCCATGTCCCGGCGGGAGATGTCCCACTTGGCGGCGATGAGCTCGGCGCCGTGGAACTGGTTGACGGGCTGGTCGCCGTAGCGGGCGCGCCAGCCCTCGGAGCCGGCGTACGGGCCCTCGGTGAGCCCGAGCGGGTCGGCGGCCTGACGGCTGGCGAAGGCGATGGGGATCTGCGACATGTTCTGCACGCCGCCCGCGACCACCAGGTCCTGGGTGCCGGACAGGACGCCCTGGGCGGCGAAGTGCAGGGCCTGCTGGGAGGAGCCGCACTGGCGGTCCACGGTCGTGCCGGGCACCTCCTCGGGCAGTCCGGCGGCCAGCCAGCAGGTGCGGGCTATGTCGCCGGCCTGCGGGCCGACGGTGTCCAGGCAGCCGAAGACGACGTCCTCGACGGCGGCCGGGTCGGCGCCCGAACGCTCCATCAGCGCCTTGAGCACGTGGGCTCCGAGGTCGGCCGGGTGGACGGCGGACAGTCCGCCGCCCCGTCGGCCGACCGGGGTGCGTACCGCTTCGACGATGTAGGCCTCGGCCATGGTCACTCCTTGTGCGTGCGTCATTCGTGTGTCCGGTGTCCGTCACGGAGGGCGACGCCCTCCAGCACCATGGACAGGTACTGGCGGGCGATCTCCTCCGGGCTGTGCTGTCCGCCCGGCCGGTACCAGGACGCGGCGACCCAGACGGTGTCGCGCACGAAGCGGTAGGTGAGCCGGACGTCGAGGTCGGTGCGGAAGACCCCGGCGGCCACGCCGCGCTCCAGGGTCCTGAGCCAGGCCTCCTCGAACCTCCGCTGGGAGCCGGCGAGATAGCCGAAGCGCGGCTGCTCCCGCAGGTGCCTGGACTCCTTCTGGTAGATGGCGACGGCGGCGCGGTGCCGGTCGATCTCCCGGAACGACTCGGTGACGAGGGCCTCCAGGGTCTCGCGGGGGCCGAGCACCGCGGCGAGCACGGCGTCGTACCGGGCCCACAGCTCGTCCAGGAAGGCGCGGAGGATCTCGTCGAGCATCGACTCCTTGGAGTCGAAGTGGTAGTAGAGGCTGCCCGCGAGCAGGCCGGCCGCGTCGGCGATGCGGCGGACGGTGGTGGCGTCGTACCCCTGGGCGGCGAACACCTCGGCCGCCGTGTCCAGGATCTCGCGGCGCCGTTCCGGCGCCGGTCTCACGGGTGCTGGCTGCTGACGGAGAGGACCTCCCCCGTCAGGTACGAGGAGTAGCCGCTGGCCAGGAAGACGATCACGTTGGCCACCTCCCACGGTTCGGCGTAGCGCCCGAAGGCCTCGCGGGAGGTCAGTTCCTCCAGGAGTTCGGGGGTGGTGACCTTCACGAGGTGCGGGTGCATGGCCAGGCTCGGGGAGACGGCGTTGACGCGCACGCCGTACTCGGCGGCCTCCAGGGCGGCGCAGCGGGTGAGCGCCATCACTCCGGCCTTGGCGGCGGCGTAGTGGGCCTGTCCCTTCTGGGCCCGCCAGCCGATCACCGAGGCGTTGTTGACGACGACGCCTCCGGCGCCTTCGGCCTTCATCCGGCGCAGCGCGGCGCGGGTGCAGCGGAAGGTGCCGTTGAGGGTGACGTCGAGGACCTTGTCCCACTGCTCGTCGGTCATGTCGACCAGGTCGGCGGTGCCGCCGAGGCCGGCGTTGTTGACGACGACGTCGAGGCGTCCGTGGCGCTCGACGGCGAGGTCGAACAGGGCGGCGACCTGGGTCTCGTCGGTGACGTCGCAGGGCAGGGCGGCGACGCGGTCGGCGCCGAACTCCGCGGCCAGTTCGGCCTCTGTCTCCTTCAGCCGGCGGGCGTGGGCGTCCGAGACGACGACCCGCGCGCCCTCTTCCAGGAGCCGTCTGGCGGTCGCGCCGCCGATGCCGGCGCCGGCCGCGGCGGTGACGACGGCGCCGCGGCCGGTCAGCAGGCCGTGGCCCGGCACGTAGGGGGGTGGCGTGCCGGTCATGGGCGGGCCTCCTTGGGCAGGCCGAGGACGCGCTCGGCGATGATGTTCCGCTGGATCTCGTTGGAGCCGGCGTAGATGGTGTCGGAGCGGGAGAAGAGGTAGAGCCGCTGCCAGTCGGTGAGGTCGTACGGCTCGCCGTCGGCCAGCATCCCCGCGGCTCCGCAGACGTCCATGGCGAGCTCTCCGAGCTCCCGGTGCCAGGTGGCCCAGAAGATCTTCCCGATGGAGGCCTCGGGGCCGGGGGCTCCGGCGGCGGCCCCGTCGAGCATGCGCAGGGCGTTGAACCGTATGGTCTCCAGGCCGATCCAGGCGCGGGCGATGCGGTCGCGGATCAGCGGGTCGGCCGCGGCGCCGTTGCGCTTGGCCAGTTCGACGAGGGCCTCCAGCTCGCGTCGGAAGCCGACCTGCTGACCGAGGGTGGACACGCCCCGCTCGAAGCCGAGGGTGGCCATGGCCACCCGCCAGCCGTCGCCGGGGGCGCCGACGACGTGGGAGGCGTGGGTGCGGGCCCCGTCGAAGAAGACCTCGTTGAACTCCGAGGTGCCGGTCAGCTGGACGATCGGTCTGATCTCGACTCCGGGCTGGTCCAGGGGGACGAGCAGGTAGGACAGGCCGTGGTGGCGGGTGGAGCCGGGTTCGGTGCGGGCGAGGACGAAGCACCAGTCGGCCTCGTGCGCGAGTGAGGTCCAGACCTTCTGTCCGGTGACCACCCAGTCCTCGCCGTCGAGTTCGGCGCGGGTGCGCACGTTGGCCAGGTCCGAACCGGCGTCCGGCTCGGAGTAGCCCTGGCACCACTGCTCCGTGACGGCGACGATCGGCGGGAGGAACCTCTCGCGCTGTTCGGGGGTGCCGAAGGCGATGAGGGTGGGTCCCAGGAGCTGCTCGCCGATGTGGCTGACGCGGGCGGGGGCGTCGGCGAGGGCGTACTCCTCGTGGAAGACGACCTGTTGTTCCAGGGTCGCGCCCCGTCCGCCGTATTCCTTGGGCCAGCCGACGCAGGTCCATCCCGCCGCGGCCATGTGCCGTTCCCAGGCGAGGCGTTCGGCGTGCGCCTCGTGTTCCCGTCCGGGGCCGCCGCGCCCGCGCAGGGCGGCGAACTCGCCCGTGAGGTTGGCGCTCAGCCAGCCGCGGACCTCTCTGCGGAACTCCTCGACGTTGCTCATGGCCGTACGTTAACCTACCAAACACTTGTTAGGGAAGGAGGGCGGATGTCCGCTGCCCGCACCGCATCCACGGACCCGGTCCGCTACGAACGCCTCGGCCCGGTGGCCGTGGTCACGATGGACCGGCCCGATTACCGCAACGCCCAGAACTCCGCGATGACGTACGCCCTCGACCGCGCCTTCTACCGCGCGGCCGACGACGACGAGGTCAAGGTCGTCGTGCTCGCCGGAGCGGGGAGGCACTTCTCCGCCGGCCACGACATCGGCACCCCCGAGCGGGACGCCCACCTGCCGTTCGACCGGCGCGCCGGACTCTGGTGGGACCACTCGGACAAGCAGGGGGCGGAGAGCCGCTTCGCCCGCGAGTCCGAGGTCTACCTCGGCATGTGCCGCCGCTGGCGCGAACTGCCCAAGCCCATGATCGCCTCGGTGCAGGGCGCCTGCGTCGCGGGCGGCCTGATGCTCGCCTGGGTGTGCGACCTCATCGTCGCCGCCGAGGACGCGTTCTTCGCCGACCCCGTGGTCCGCATGGGCATCCCCGGCGTCGAGTACTTCGCCCACCCCTGGGTGATGCCACCGCGCATCGCCAAGGAGTTCCTCTACACCGGGGACCGGATGGACGCCCGGCGCGCCTACGAGGTCGGCATGGTCAACCGGGTCGTCCCGCCCGGGGAGTTGACGGAGCGGACCATGGAACTGGCCTCCCGGATCGCCGAGATGCCCCGCATGGGCCTGGCGCTGACCAAGCGTGCCGTCAACCAGGCCGAGGACCTCCAGGGCCTGCACACCGGCATGGACTCGGTCTTCGGACTGCACCACCTCGCGCACGCGCACAACGCCGAGACCGCCCCCGACGCGCTGGGCGGCATGGACATACGCGCCATGAAGGAGGCGGGAGCCTGATGGACCTCGACTTCTCCCGGGCGGAGGAAGCCTTCCGGGCCGAGGCCCGCGCCTGGCTCACCGCCCACGTGCCCGACGTCCCGCTGCCCTCCCTGGAGACGGCGGAGGGTTTCGCCGCCCACCGGGAGTGGGAGCGGACCCTCTTCGCCGACCGCTGGTCGGTGGTCTCCTGGCCCGAGGAGTACGGCGGCCGGGGCGCCTCGCTCCTCCGGTGGCTGATCTTCGAGGAGGAGTACTACGCGGCCGGCGCCCCCGGCCGGGTCAGCCAGAACGGCATCAACCTCCTCGCCCCCACCCTCTTCGAGCACGGCACCGACGAGCAGCGCGCCCGCGTCCTGCCCTCCATGGCGAGCGGCGAGGTCATCTGGGCCCAGGCCTGGTCCGAGCCGGAGTCCGGCTCCGACCTCGCCTCGCTGCGCTCCACGGCCCAACGGACCGACGGCGGCTGGCTCCTGCGCGGCCAGAAGACCTGGTCGTCCCGGGCGGCCTTCGCCGACCGCGCCTTCGGCCTCTTCCGCAGCGGCCTGGACGGTACAAACGCAGCGAAGCCGCACCAGGGCCTGACGTACCTGATGTTCCCGCTGGACGCCGACGGGGTGACCGTACGGCCCATCGGGCGTCTCGACGGCAAGCCCGCCTTCGCCGAGCTCTTCCTCGACGACGTGTTCGTGTCCGACGAGGACGTCATCGGCGCGCCGGGACAGGGCTGGCGGGTCGCGATGAGCACGGCGGGCAACGAGCGGGGGCTGACCCTGCGCAGCCCCGGCCGGTTCACGGCCGCCGCCGAACGGCTCACGGCACTGTGGCGGGAGACCGCCGACCCCTCCGACACCGCGCTGCGCGACCGGGTCGCCGACGCGGTCATCGGCGCCCGCGCCTACCGGCTGTCCGCCTACGCGGGCATCTCGCGGATCGCCGCCGGAGGCTCGATCGGCGCCGAGTCCAGTCTCAACAAGGTCTTCTGGTCCGAGCTCGACATCGCGCTCCACGAGACCGCGCTCGACCTGCTCGGCCCGTACGGCGAACTGGCCGACGCCGCCGACGACGCGCCCGTGCACGGCGGCTGGGCCGAGGGCCACACCTTCTCCCTCGCCGGCCCCATCTACGCCGGCACCAACGAGATCCAGCGCGACATCATCGCCGAGCGGCTGCTCGGCCTCCCGAAGGGACGCCGGTGATGCGGTTCCTCCTCGACGACGAGCAGCGGGAGTTCGCCCGCTCCCTCGACGGCATGCTCACGGCGGCCGACACCCCCGCGGCCGTACGGGCCTGGGCGGCCGGCGACACCACGCCCGGCCGGGCGCTCTGGTCACGGCTCGCGGAGGCCGGCGTCCTCGCCCTCGCCGTCCCGGAGCGACACGACGGGCTCGGCCCGCTTCCCCTCGAACTGGCGTTGGCGTTCACCGAGTTGGGCCGCCACGCCGTGCCCGGCCCCCTGGTGGAGACGGTCGCCGCGGCGACGCTCCTGGACACGCTCGGCGACGACGCGGCCCCCGCCCTGCTCCCCCAGATCGCCTCGGGAAAGGCGGTCGTCTCCCTGTGCCTCCCGGCGGTCGGCGGCCCCTACGCCCTGGACGCGGACGCCGCCGACGCCGTGCTCGTCGTCGAGGGCGACACCGTGCGTCTGGCGGAGACGGCCGGGCCCGTCCAGCCCTCGGCCGACCCCGCGCGCCGGCTGGCCCGTCCGCTCGGCGGAACCGTCCTGGCGCGGGGCCCGGCCGTGGCCGCCGCCGCCGCGCACGCCGCCGAGGTCGCCGCCCTGGCCACCGCCGCCCAGTCCCTCGGCCTCGGACGCGCCCTGCTCGACCGGACCGTGGAGTACGTGAAGCAGCGCACCCAGTTCGGGGTCGCCATCGGCTCCTTCCAGGCGGTGAAGCACCGCCTCGCCGACACGCTCATCGCGCTGGAGTTCGCCCAGCCGCTGCTCCACTCGGCCGCCCTGGCCCTGGCCGAGGGGGCGGGCCACGCCTCCGCCGAGATCGCCGCGGCGAAGGTCACGGCGGGCGAGGCCGCGTACGCCGCCGCCCGCACCGCCCTCCAGCTCCACGGGGCCGTCGGCTACACGGAGGAACTGGACCTCGCCCTGTGGATCCGCAAGGCCCGTCCCCTCCGTGACGCCTGGGGCACCCCCGCCGCCTGCCGCGCCCGCGTCCTCGCGCCCTGAACGGAGCCGGCGTCCTCGCGCTCCGAACGGCGCCCGCGTCCTCGCGTCCTGACCGGAGCCCGCTGCCCGGGCCGGGCAGCGGGCTCCGGTTCCCCCTCCGCTCATCGGTCCCCACTTCCCTACCGCACCCGGGAGTCAGCGTGTCCCCCGCACCGCCCCCGCACACCCCCGAGAGATCCTCCGACCCCGCCACGCTGCGCAGGGTGGCGCTGTCGAGTCTGCTCGGCACCGTCATCGAGTACTACGACTTCCTGCTCTACGGCACGATGGCCGCGCTCGTCTTCGGCGAGCTGTTCTTCCCCGAGTCCGATCCCGCCGTCGGCACGATCGCCGCCTTCGGGACGCTCGCCGCCGGCTATGTGGCGCGCCCGCTCGGCGGCGCCGTCTTCGGCCACTTCGGCGACCGGCTCGGCCGCAAGTCCATGCTCGTCCTCACCATGGCCCTCATGGGCGTGGCGAGCTTCCTGATCGGTGTCCTCCCCGCGTACGGGACGATCGGCGTCGCCGCCCCCGTGCTGCTCGTGCTGTTCCGCGTCGTCCAGGGCCTCGCCATCGGCGGGGAGTGGGCCGGCGCGACGCTCATGGTCGTCGAGCACGCCGACCCCCGGCGCCGCGGCCTGTGGAGCGGCGTGATGCAGATGGGGTCCCCGATCGGCTTCCTGCTCTCCACGGTCGCCGTCACCCTCACCTCGCTGCTCCCCCGCGCCTCCTTCCTGGCCTGGGGCTGGCGCGTCCCGTTCCTGTTCAGCGCGGTGCTCCTCGGCATCGGCCTCTACGTGCGCGTCAGCGTCACGGAGAGCCCGCTCTTCCAGCGGGCGGCACGGGAGCGCGAGGCCGGGGCGGCTTCCGGCGTCCCGCTGGCACAGGTGCTGCGCAGGCCCCGCACCCTCGTCCGAGCGTGCGCGGTGGGCATCGGCCCCTTCGCGCTGACGGCGCTGATCAGCACGTTCATGCTCACCTACGCCACGGCCATCGGGTACGCCACCTCCGAGGTGATGACCGGGCTCCTCTTCACCTCGGTCACGGGCCTGGTGTCCATCCCGCTCTTCTCCGCGCTCTCCGACCGCGTCGGCCGCCGGGCCGTCGTCCTCGGCGGTGCGGCGGGCGTCGTCCTGCTCGCCTTCCCGGTCTACGCCCTGGTCGACACGCGCTCCCCCGCGCTGCTGATCCTCGGCATGGTCCTCGGCCAGGTGGTGCAGTCCGCGATGTACGCCCCGCTCGGCCCCCTGCTCTCGGAGATGTTCGGCACCCGCGTCCGCTACACCGGCGCCTCGCTCGGCTACCAGCTGGCCGCGCTGATCGGGGGCGGATTCACCCCGATGTTCGCCGGCGGCCTGCTCTCCTCCGGCGACGCCCGGAGCGCTCCCCTCGCGGTCCTCGCCGTCGTCTGCGGGCTCGTGACCGCGCTCGCCGTCTGGCGGACGGCCGAGACGCGAGGCCGGGACCTCTCGGCGGAGGACCCGGCGGCGGCCGAGCAGCCCCGTACCCGACCGGCATCGAGAGGAGCAGAGGCATGAGGCTGACGGAGGAACAGGAAGAACTGCGGTCCGCCGTGCGGGCCGTGCTCGGACGCCACACGGGCGAGGCGGCCTGGCGGCCGCTGACCGGGCAGATCGGCGTCGCGGGGCTCGCCGTCCCCGAGGAGTACGGCGGCGCCGGGTACGGGGCCCGGGAGGTCCACGTGGTGCTGGAGGAGCTGGGACGGGAGCTGAGCCCCGTGCCGTACCTCGGCTCCGCGGTGCTCGTGGTGCAGGCGCTGCTCGCCTCCGGTGACGCGGCGGCGTGCGCGCGGCTGCTGCCGGACCTGGCCTCGGGGACCGTGGTGGGGGCCCTGGCGTGGGCCGAGCGCGGTTCCTGGGACCCGTCGGCCGTACGGGCCGAGGCCACCCCCGGGCCCGGCGGGAGCTGGCGGATCACCGGGGTCAAGGAGCACGTGCTCGACGGCGCGGGGGCCGGGCTCCTGCTGGTGGCGGCGCGGTCGGGGGCGGGGGTCTCGCTCTTCGAAGTGCCCGTGGACGGCGCGGGCGTGGGCCGTGAGGCGGCCGTGACGATGGACTCCACCAGGACGCAGGCGCGGGTGGTGCTCACGGCGGCGGAGGGACGGCTCGTGGGCGCGGAGGGTGAGGGCGAGCGGGTGCTCGCGCACGTCCTCGACCTGGCGTGCGCGGCGCTCGCCGCCGAACAGGTCGGCGCCGCCGCGCGCTGCCTCGAACTCACGCTCGCCTACGCCGGGGAGCGGGTCCAGTTCGACCGCCCCATCGGCTCCTTCCAGGCGGTCAAGCACCGCCTCGCGGACGCCTATGTCCTGGTCGAATCGGCGCGCTCGGCCGCGCTCGGCGCCTCCTTCGCCGCCGCCACGGACGACCCGGACCTCACCCGCCGTGCGGCCGCCGCCAAGTCCGCCTGCTCGGAGGCGTTCTCGGCGGTGGCGGGCGAGATGATCCAGCTGCACGGCGGCATCGGCATCACCTGGGAGCACGACGCCCATCGCTACTTCAAGCGGGCGCACGGCGCGACTCAGCTCTTCGGCCCCCCGGCCTGGCACCGCGCCCGCCTGGCGGCCGACCTGGGGCTGCCGGTGACGTGAGGCCCGTCGCCGCGTCGACCGCCGTCCGGCCGTCCACGCCACCGCCCGGCCGTGCCCGTGACGCCTCGCGGGCACGGCCGGGGGCTCGGGTTCATCCCCCTTCCGAGCCGATGTGGGCGAGCAGGGCGGCGGCGCCGTCCTCCGCGGCGATCCCGTGGGCGAGTTCGGCCGCGCGGCGACGGTGGGACGGCTCCGACAGACAGGCCGTGATCGCGTCGCCGAGGGCCTCGGCGGTCAGGGCGTCGAACGGCACGGGCCGCGGGGTGACCCCCAGCGCGTGCAGCCGGGCCGACCAGAACGGCTGGTCGTACATGACCGGTACGGCCACGGCGGGTACGCCGGCCCGCAGCCCGGCCGCCGTGGTGCCCGCGCCCGCGTGGTGGACCACGGCGGCGGTGCGCGGGAACAGCCAGTCGTGCGGGACGTCGCCGATGGCGAGGACGTCGTCGCCGCGGCCGCTCAGCCCGGCCCATCCCGCCTGCACCACCGCCCGCACTCCGGCACGCCGTACCGCCGCGGCCACCAGCTCGCCGAGCCGCTCCCCCTGGCCCGCCGCCATGCTGCCGAACCCGATGAACACCGGGGGCGGACCGGCCTGGAGGAAGTCGGTCAGCTCGGCCGGGGGCCGCCAGTGGTCCGGCCGGGCGGGCCACCAGTAGCCCGTGACGTCGACCCCGGACGGCCAGTCCTCGGGGCGGGGCACCACCAGCGGGCTGTAGCCGTGGAAGACCGGCCGGATGTCGCCCGGCGCCGAGGGCGTGCCGGCGGGCAGCCCGAGGCGGTCGCGCAGCCGGGTGACGGCTCCCGCGAAGACCCCGTCGGCGCGCTTGAGCACGTCCCGGCCCGCGGCGAGGTTGCCCTCCGGGCCCAGGTCGTCGGTGCTCCGCGCGTGGGGCAGGGGGAACTCCCGGGTGGCGAACGCCGGTACGAGGTAGGTGCCGACCACGGGGACGCCGAACGCCTCGCCCGCCGTGCGGGCCAGGGGCGCCGGGCCGAAGGGAGTGAGCAGCAGGTCGGCGCCGGCCTCCACGGCCTCCGCCACCCCGTCGGCGAGTCCGTCCGCGTACGCCCTGGTCAAGGCCCGCGCCTCCTCGGGGGAGGCCGCCCGGGCCCAGTCCCGGATCAGCGCCCGCGGGTCTCCCGGCACGATCCGGTGCTCCAGGCCGCATCCGCCGAGGAGCGCGGCGAAGGACGGGTGGGCGGCGACGGCGACCTGATGGCCGGCGTCGAGCAGGCGCCGCCCCAGGCCGGTGAAGGGTGCGACGTCGCCACGGGATCCGGCGGTGATGAACAGAATGCGCATGGTGCGATCTTCCTCCCGGCCGGCGTCGGCGACGATCGCTTCTCAGCTCTTCTTCTCAGCCCTGATCGAAGGTCAGGACCGCCTTGCCGTGGAGGTCTCCGGCGAGCAGGGCGGCGACCGCGTCGGCCGCGTCGGCCCAGTCGCCCCGCCAGGTGATGCCGGGGTCGAGGGTGCCGTCGGCGACGCGGTGGGCGAGCCGGGCGAGGTCGCGGTCGAGGCCGGTGCAGGAGAGCAGGAAGAAGGTCACGACGGACCGGTCGTGCCGCCCCTGGTCGCCGAACAGCGCCCCGAACGGGAAGTCCTCGCCCGTGCCGGCGGAGTGTCCGAGGGCGACCAGCGTGCCGCCCTCGCCGAGGGTGTCGTACGCCTCCACGAGCAGCGGGCCGCCGACCAGGTCGATCACGCCGTCCACCGGCCGGGAGACCTCCTTCGGCGCTCCGACCACCTCGTGCGCCCCGAGGCCGCGCAGGAGTTCGCCGTTCGCGGCCGGGGAACTCGTCGACGCCACGACGTGGGCACCGCCGGCGCGGGCGAGCTGGACGGCGTACCGCCCGACGCCTCCGGTCGCCCCGGTGATCAGGACGTCGCGGCCGAGGAGCGGGCCGAGGCGGTGCAGGGCGCGCAGGGCGCTCGTGCCGGCGACGGGGACGGTGGCGAGGGCGGCCGGGTCGGCTCCGGCGGGGGCGACGCCGATCAGGGCGGTGTCGACGGCACGGAGTTCGGCCCAGGCGCCGTCGGGCATCAGGGTCACCACGGGGGTGCCGGGGGCGGGGCCCGAGCCGTCCGCGGCGGCGCGTTCGACGACTCCGGCGGCGTCCCAGCCGAGGACCGCGCCCTTCGGGGCGGCGCCGAGGCCGAAGGCGATCTCGCCGGGATTGAGCGAGGTCGCGGTCACCCGGACCAGGGCCTGGTGGGGCGCGGGTTCGGGGTCGGGGGCGGTGCCGAGCCGGAGGCCGCCGGGGGCGGAGGGGTCGACGAGAAGCGCGCGCATGCAAGACCTCCAAGATTCTGCCACTGAGTGGCATAAGCCTATAGGTAGCGTTCGCCGCTCCGATACAGTGGTGCCGATGACCGCCGAGACCTCCCCCGCGCTCCCGCTGCGCGAACGCAAGAAGCTGCGCACCCGGCAGACGCTGATCGACACCGCCCTGGAACTGTTCGGTGCCCACGGCTTCGACGGCGTGACGCTGGACGGTCTCTGCGAGGCCGCCGAAGTGTCGAAGCGGACCTTCTTCCGCTACTTCGACAGCAAGGAAGACGTCGCCATGGCTCCCACCCAGGACCTGTGGGCGGCCTTCCTCGACGTCCTGGAGAGCTGCCCGGCCGACGGCCGACGGCTTCTCGCGCTGTTCGAGGACGCCCTCGCCGAGGCCGTCGGCCGGATGCCGGCCGACGGATGGGCCGGGCGCGTCCTGGCCGCGCGCCGACTCGCCGCCCTCACCCCCTCGATGGACGCGCACGGCCTCGCGTTCTGCGACCGCACCACGCGGTCCGCGCTCGCCGTGGTCGAGCGCCGCTTCGCGCTCCCCGGACCCGCCGGGCAGCTGCACGCCCGGCTGGCGCTCGACCTGCTCGTCATCCTGTTCCACCGCGCTCTGGACGCGTGGGCGGCACAGCCGACCGGGCACACGCCCGAGGACCTCGTGCGCCGGCTCCACGCCACCGCCACGGAGCTGCCTCCGGCGCTCGCCGCGACGGCCGGGCCGAGCGCCTGAGCCCCGCCGCCCGTCCGGTCACGACGTGCGCGCGCACGGGGCGTGGTCGACGAGGGCGCTCGCCGCGTTCTCCTGGGCCAGGATGTGTTCCGGGGTGTCGCCGCGCGCCCCGGACATGGAGACCACCGCGCTCGTCCCGCCGTCGGTGACGCCGACGCGCAGGTCGCCGCCGGCCGGGCCCACGGCGCCGACCTGGCCCTGCTGAACCCCGGCGGCATGCGCGCCGATCTCGTCTTCCACGACGGGGGCGCCGTCACGTACGCGGACGCCCACCGGGTCCAGCCCTTCGAGACCTCGCTGTGGGTGCTGCCGGCGACCGGCGCGCAGCTCGTCACCGCGCTTCAGCGGCAGTTCACCGGCGTGAACGCGGACAGCCCGGTGAGGGCACGGAACGCCTCGATGGCGCCCCACGCGTCCCCGTCCTCGCCGCCGAGGGAGTACCAGGTCCGGTGGTCGGGGAGCGGCTCCCGCTGCCAGGCCGACCAGCGCCGTCCGGCATCCGGGTGGGCGCGGTTCCGTAGGCCTCGGTGCGCAGTACGTCCTCGTCGCCGACGTGCGTGGCGGCGAGGAGGTGGCCGCCCGGCTTCAGGGCCCGCGCGAACATGGCGAGGACCTGGGGAAGGACGTCACGCGGGAGGTTGAACGGCGACCACCACCCGAGCACGCCGCCCAGGGACTCGTCCTCGAGGTCGAGTTCGGTGGCGGAGGCCACGTCGAAGCGGCAGTCCGGGTGCAGACGGCGCGCGTTCTCGATCGTGCGCGGGAGAGGTCGACCCCGGACGCGTCGAGTCCGCGCTCGGTGAGGCAGGCCGTCACCGTGCCGGGTCCGCAGCCGACGTCGAGGACGGGTCCGAGCCCGCCCACGGTGTCGGCCAAGGCGTCGATCGGCGCCTTGAGCCACGGGTGGCGGCGGATGTCGCCCATTCCCGTCGTCGTCACCATGTGGGCGTAGCTGTCGGCCACTCGGTCGTAGGACTCACGGACCACGTCGAGATCCGCCGGCCGGTCGATACGGTGCGTACTCATCGACCCATGCCAAGGCCCGCCGCCCAGCGTGCGGATCTTGTGGGGATCGGCGGCAGGTCTTGCACCGACCGGGCGTCGGGCCGTCACATTCCGGCCGTCCGGGCATCCGGACCCGCGTCCCCGCGATCGGCGCCATTCGCCCATTCCTTCATCAATCACCGGTGATTCACGCCGCATTGGCGACAAATCAATCATGGTTGCCTTTCGCTCGGGCGTTCTGGAACCCTCCGTTCAACTTGTCTGACGCATCAACAGACGGAGGTAACCACCCATGCCCTCAAGGCGAATACGTCGCGCCTGGCTCACGACAGCCGTCGCGGCCTCGCTCGCGTTCACCGGCCTCGTGGCTCCGGCCCAGGCCGAGGACGTCCCGGGCGGCTCGGACTCCACGGTTCAGGAGCCCCTCGCCGCCGAGGCCGCTCCCTCTCCGCTCGCGGCCACCGGCTGGACCTCGCCCGGTGGCGCGGCCTCGCCCGGGGACTTCACGATGTCGCCCGGCGCGCTGAACTCCGAGACCGCCTCGCGGGTCGCCCGCCTGGACTCGGTGCTCCCCAAGTCGGGCGTGCAGAACCTCCTGGCCGGGGCCAACCGCACCGTGACTCCGTGGTGTTCCCGCGACCCGTTCGGCACCGCTCCCGATCCCGACATCAAGTACTGCCTGCAGAGCGACGACTCCACCTCGCCCGAGTGGGTCCCGCAGGGATTCACCGGCGTCTCCGACGCCAAGGACGACGAGCTGTGGGGCGAGGCCGGGAACATCCAGCTGTTCGCCTCGTACGACGGCTCGGACCCCGGCCGGGAGACCGACCCGGACCCGGCGACCGGCGACTGCACCGCGGCCGAGCTGGAGGCCGACGACGCCTGCAACCAGAAGGGCGTCCGGATCACCTTCGTGCAGAGCCGGACCAACCCGGCCACCGGCAGCCCCGAGATCAAGTACCGGCACGTCCTGCTGGGCTGGACGTACGTCAACTCGGCCGACCACGTCTCCTTCGACGGACTGCACGCCTCCGAGTACCCGATCCAGAAGGGCGTCCACGCCGGCGGGATCGTCTGGTACGGCAACTACCTGTACGTCGCCGACACCCGGAACGGCCTGCGCGTCTTCGACATGCGCTCCATCATGGACCTGGACCCGGACGGCGACCCGAGCACGCACGACGCGATGGGCGCCGACACCGACGGGGTGAAGACCACCGCCGACGTCCAGGACAAGACGAAGGTCGGCCGGCACGACAACGTCTGGTACAGCTTCGGCTACCGCTACGTGATGCCGCAGGTCGCCGCCTGGAAGTTCAAGGCGACGCAGAGCAACCCCGCGGGTTCCTACGCCTGCGTCTCGACCGGCGCGCCGAAGGCCTCGTACATCTCGCTCGACCGCAGCACCACCCCGGACCGGCTGATCATGGGTGAGTACTGCCGTCCGGAGACCGGCTACCCGTCCACCGGCCGCATCGCCTCGTTCCAGATCGCGGCCCTGGAAGGCCGCACCGCCGACGTGACCTCCGAAGGCTGGGCCAACTACCTGCCGTTGACCAACGGCGGCGCCCAGGGCGCGGCGGTGAACGACGGCACGCTGTACGTGAACGAGTCGAAGGGCACGGACGAGCCGGGCAACCTCTGGCGCTACCACTGGAACGTCGACAAGCAGCTGGTCGCGAACGGCCAGCCCGTCAAGACCGCCCGGGGCGCCGAGGACCTCTACGTCGAGCGCGGCACGGGCCGGTTGTGGTCCCTCTCCGAGCACCGCCCGGGGTCGGCGTCCGACTGCACCGCGAACCGGGACGCCGCCGACCCGGCGGGCACGGACTACTGCCAGCGGGTGCTGTACGGGCACAAGTTGAGCTGGATCGACGGCCGGCCGTAGCCGCGGGAGTCACCCCTGCCGTACCCGGACGGAGAGCCGTTCCTTCCGGGTACGGATACGGCCAAGAGGAGGGACGCGCTCCGAGCTCTCGGGGCCCGGCCTCCGAAAAGGCGGTGGGGACTGCGTTCGCTCGGGGCCGGCGCGTGCCGCTGTCGCGGAAGGATCGTCCCGCCGTCACGCTCTCGTCACACCGTCATCGTCGCCCCATCGCACTCACGGACTTCAGGATGGCCTGAATCCATACGGCTCGACCCTCCTTCCCCGAACCGTCGTTGATCACGTCCGTCCCGCTTCACATACTGCGCTGACCGACGGCGGGCGCCTTGGCACCCCTGGCCGGAACCGACCATCCGACCTCATCCCGAGCTCCTGGGGGAGACTTGCGCGCACATGTGCACAGAGCACGCGCCTTCACCATCGCGACGGCCACATCGGTGGCCCTCGTGGCAGGCATGACCGGCCCCGCGACGGCGACCGTCGCGAACGCGGCGGCCGCACCCGACACCGCCCCGCACCTCGGCGGCACCCAGCGGATCCCGCTCGTCACGGGCGACCGCGTGGTGGTGGACGCCGAGGGCCGGATGGTGGGCTTCGAGTCCGCCGAGGGCCGTGAGCACATACCCGTAGAGGTGCGGCGCACCGGGGACCACACCCTCGTGGTGCCCGCCGACGCGCGGCGCCTGATCGCCACGGGCCGCCTCGACCAGCGGCTCTTCGACCTCGACGTCCTCACCGACCCGCGGCTGCGCGAGAGCCACGGCACCGGGCTCAAGCTGATCGTGCGGTACGCGGGGAGCGCCGGCACCGCCCGCGCCGAGGTGCGCGCGGCCGGCGACACCCAGGTACGGCGCACGTTCCCGACGATCAACGCCGACGCGGTCCGTACGTCCCCGGAGGACGTGGCCCGGGTGTGGGAGGCGCTGACCGACCGTCAGGCCACGGGCGCACGCGTCGCCTCCTCCGGCGTCGCCACGGTGTGGCTGGACGGGGTGCGCGGCGCGAGCCTGGACCGCAGCGTCCGGCAGATCGGCGCCGACAAGGCCTGGGAGTCCGGGTTCGACGGCACGGGCGTGAAGATCGCCGTCCTCGACACCGGCGTCGACAAGACCCACGACGACCTCAGGACGCAGGTCGTCGGCGAGAAGAACTTCTCCGCCTCCGCCGACGCCGTGGACCGCGTCGGACACGGCACGCACGTCGCGTCGATCGCCGTCGGCACCGGCGCCACGTCGGGCGGCCGGTACAAGGGCGTCGCCCCCGGCGCCAAGGTGATCAGCGGAAAGGTCCTCGACGACGAGGGGTACGGGGACGACTCCGCCGTCATCGCGGGCATGGAGTGGGCCGCCGCCGAAGGCGCGGACGTCGTCAACCTCAGCCTCGGCGGGCCCGACAGCCCCGGCGTCGACCCGCTGGAGGCGACGGTCGACCGGCTGTCCGCCGAGAAGGGCATCCTGTTCGCGATCGCCGCGGGCAACGAGGGCGAGTCCGGTGCGTCGTCCGTGGGTTCACCGGGCACCGCGGACGCCGCGCTGACCGTCGGCGCCGTCGACAAGGACGACCGCCTGGCGCCCTTCTCCAGCACCGGGCCGCGCGTCGGTGACGGCGCCGTCAAGCCGGACGTGACCGCCCCCGGCGTCGCCATCACCGCGGCCGCCGCGGCCGGCAGCGCCATCGACACGCGCCCCGGCACGCCGCATCCCGCCCCGGGCTACCTCCAGATCGACGGCACCTCCATGGCAACCCCGCACGTCGCCGGCGCGGCCGCGATCCTGAAGCAGCGGCACCCCGACTGGAAGTCCACCGAGCTCAAGGGCGCGCTGACCGGCTCCGCCGAGGGCGGCGGCTACACGCCCTTCCAGCAGGGCACGGGCCGGATCCGGGTCGACAAGGCGCTCGCCCAGAGCGTCGTCGCCGAACCGGTGGCGCTGAACTTCGGCACCGCGCTCTGGCCGCACGCCGACGACAAGCCCGTCACCCGGAAGGTCGTCTACCGCAACCTCGGGACCGCCGACGTCACCCTCGATCTGTCGGTGTCCGCCCTGGATCCCTCGGGCAAGCCGGCCCCGGCCGGGTTCTTCGCGCTCGACGCCTCGAAGGTGACCGTGCCCGCGGGCGGCACGGCCGAGGTCGGTCTCGTCGCCGACACCAGGATCGGCGACGCCGACGGAAGCTACTCGGCCTATGTCACCGCCACCGGCGCCGGCCAGTCCGTCCGCACGGCCGCCGTGGCCGTCCGGGAGGCCGAGTCGTACGACCTGACGATCCGCACCCTCGGACGCGACGGGGCCGACGCCTCGTACTTCGCCAACACCCTGACGGGTGTCGGCGGGCCGGCCGCGGGCTTCCAGGTCCGCGTCGACAACGAGCCGGGCGCCCACACGATCCGCGTGCCCAAGGGCGCGTACACGCTCAACACGGCCGTCTACCAGGACCCGTCGGACTACACCGCGGGCACCGACTGGATCGCCCAGCCCAAGCTGGACGTCTCCGCCGACACCACGGTCACCGCCGACGCGCGCACCACCAGGCCGGTGGACCTCACCGTGCCCGGCATCGCCACGGCGGACTACGCGGGGACGTACTACGAGCTCGCCACCACCGACGTCGGACGGGTCGGCAACGGCTGGGTCCTGAGGGGCTTCACCGGCTTCCGTACCGCCCACGCGGGTCCGGCCGTCACCGACGGCTCCCTCCTGCAGACCTGGGACGCGCACTTCCTCAAGGACGCCACCAGCCAGTACTCGGTGGCCTTCGGCGGCAGGGCGAGCACGGTCGCGACCGGCTACACCAGGCACGTGAAGGCGAGCGAGCTGGCCACCCTCAAGGTCGGTCTCGGCGCCTCCGCCCCCGGGAAGACCGCGCTCGCCTCCCCGTACGCCCATCTGCCGGGCGCGCCGGAGGGCAACGGCTTCTCCGCGCCGCAGGCGGCGCCGGGCACCCGTACCTTCTACGTCTCCACCGCCGACGGCGCCACGTGGCTCACCCGGTTCAACCAGCTCGGCGAGCCCGACCAGTGGGGCTACCCGGCCTTCGAGGGCGCCTACGAAATGGCCCGGCCGAAGCGCTACGAGGCCGGCCGGACGTACCGGGAGAACTTCAACACCGGCGTCTTCGGCCCGCTCCTGGGCGAGGGAACGGGCGTCTTCCGTACCGCTCCCGACCCGGCCACGGGCGAGGAGCAGCTGGTCGGCGCCGTGCCCCTGTTCTCCGACGGCAAGGGCCACCCGGGGTCGGTCCCGTACGCCTCGGCGAAGTCGACGCTGTACCGCGACGGCGTCAAGGTCGCCGAGAACGACGACCCGCTGAGCGGCTCGCAGCCCTTCACGGTCGACGCCGCGGACGCCGAGTACCGGCTGACGACCTCCGTGGAACGCCCGGCGAAGGCCGCCGCGGCCTCCCCGCGGATCGAGGCCGGCTTCACGTTCCGTTCGAAGCGGGTCGCGGCCACCACGGCGCTGCCGGTGTCCACGGTCCGCTTCGCGGCCCCCGTCGACCTCGCCTCGCGCCTCCCGGCCCGCACGACGGTCCTGGTCCCCGTGACCGTGCAGGGCGCGGCCGCCGGGACGAACCTCAAGTCGCTCACCGTGTCCGTGAGCTACGACGACGGGAAGACCTGGCAGCCCGTGAAGGTCGTGGGCGGCGTGATCTCCGTGAAGAGCCCGGCGAAGGACAGCGGCGTCTCGCTCTCCGCCGAGGTCACGGACAAGCAGGGCAACACGTCGACGCTGACCGTCCACCACGCGTGGTTCGGCAAGTGACCCGGTTCGTCTGATGTGGCGGCACCACCTCCGGTGGTGCCGCCACATCGTCATGAGGGCCGGCCGAGGACGCGCACGGCCTCCACGATCAGGTCCCAGAACGCGTCCGTGTCGACCTCCATGCCGACCTCGGTGTCGGCGGGCCGGTCCGTCACCCCGTGCAGGTCCACCACCGTCGCGCCCCGGGTGTGCGTGCCGTTCAGCTCGACCGTCACCGCTGCCCGCACCAGGCTGACCAGCGACGGGTTGATGAGGTGGGCGACGGTGAGCGGATCGTGCAGCGGGGGCGCGTCGAAGCCGTACACCTCGCGGTACGTGGACGCGAAGTAGGTGAGCAGGTCGACGCAGAGCCCGCTCAGCGGGGTCCCGAGCGCGGCGATCCGGGCGACGACCTCGGCGGTGGCCCGCACCTGGTGGGTCGCGTTGAGGCCGAACATCGTCACCGGCAGACCGCTGCGGAAGACGATGTCCGCGGCTTCCGGATCACACAGGACGTTGAACTCGGCGGCGGGCGTGGTGTTGCCGCGTCCCGTCGAGCCGCCCATGAGCACGATCCGCTCGACGCGCGCGGCCAGTTCGGGGTGGGCGAGCAGGAAGACCGCGATGTTGGTGAGCGGCCCGGTCGGTACGAGCGTCACCGGCGCCGGGTGCGCCAGCAGGGTGTCCCGGATGAGGGTGAGGGCGTCGCGCGGGTCCTGGGGCACCTCCGGTTCGCCCTCGCCGAAGCCGGGTCCGTCCAGGCCGGAGTCGCCGTGGATGTTCTCGGCGATCCGGGGCGGTCCGTGCAGCGGGCGGTCGCGGCCCGCCGCGATCGGTACGCCCCTGATCCCGGCCACGGAGCAGATCCGGCGGGCGTTGAGCGTGGTCTTCTCCAGTGTCTGGTTGCCCGCGACGGTGGTGATCGCGAGCAGTTCGATCGCGGGGTGGGCGGCGGCCAGCAGGATGTTGAAGGCGTCGTCGTGACCGGGATCGCAGTCGAGAATCACGGGAACCGGCATGTCCTCACCGTCCCACACGCGGCCGGTGAGGCGAAGGACCTCGGCCCGTTCCGGACGGAGCACGGGATCTTCCGACGCCGGGCGCGACGCCGGGCGCGACGCCGGGCGCGACGCCGGGCGCGGGTGCGGCCGACGGGACGGTCGTCCCGTCGGCCGCACCCGGACGCGCCCTAGGCTTCCGCCTCGGCCACGGCGGCCGGTTCCGGGGCCTCCCGTCGGGCGATCAGCAGGCCGAGGGCTCCGACCAGGAGCAGGACGGCGACCGTGCCGAGGGTGAACGCCTCGAACGCCCCTCGGGACATGCCCCAGACGTCGTCGAAGGCGTACTCGACGCCGAAGAGCGCTTCCAGGGTCCCGGGGAAGAGGGCGCACCAGGAGCCGACGAGGATCCAGGCGTAGACCAGCGCCGCGCAGCCCATGAAACCGCGGTGGCCGAAGGGGACGCGGTAGGGCCGTACGACGTCGGGTCGGCGCAGGCGGAGCAGGACGAGGGCGGGGACGATGACGAGGTAGGACAGCAGCAGGGTGGTGACGGCCACGGTGAGGACCACGGCGAACACGGCGCCCGCGTCGCCCTCGGCGACCCGCATCGCCACGATCATGAACACGGTCGCCACCGCTCCGGAGAGCAGGTTGGTCCGCACGGGCGTGCCGAGCCGGGGGTGGAAGGCGCCGAGCGCGCGGCTGAAGGAGCCGCCGTCGGCGGCGGCCATCGCCTGCATGCGGTCGCTGACGATCATCCACGCGCTGCCCTGGGTGAGGAGGGCGAAGACGAACATGACGGCGGTGAGCGTCAGGAGCGGGCCGGCCGCGTCGCCGTAGATGCCGAAGACGAGGCGGGCGCCTTCCATGAAACCGCCGATGCCGGTGACCTGGTGGGCGGGGACGACGGCGAGCAGCGCGAGGACCGGCAGCAGGTAGCAGCAGGCGGCGACGGTCGCGGAGCGGCCGAGTGCGGCGGGCACGTCGCGCTGCGGATCGTGCATCTCCTCGCCGGCGGCGTTGGGGGCCTCGAAGCCGACGTAGGCGAAGAGCAGGATCGGCACGAGGGCGAGGAATCCGGCCGTGGTCGGGGTGAAGTGGGCGTCGGTGAGGCCGTGGAAGCCGTGTTCGAGGCCGTAGAGCAGCGCGGTGAGGGTGAACACCGCGAGGGTGAGGACCTTCACCGCCGCGCCGAGGGTGGTGATCCACTTGCCGCGGCGCAGGGAGACGACGGCGGTGAGGATCGCGGTCCAGACGAACAGCAGCTTGAACACGTAGTCGGCGACGGTCCCCGAGCCCAGGTGGAAGACGAAGCCGTCCCAGGTCTCGGCGGCGAGGAAGACCAGGGAGCCGCCCAGCCAGATCGGGTTGGTCACCCAGTAGAACAGGACGGTGAGCGCGGCCGCGGCTCGGCCCAGGGTGAGCTTGACCCAGACGTACGGGCCGCCCTCCTGCGGGAACGCGGCGCCGGTCTCGGCGAACAGCAGGGCGTACGGGACGAGGAAGAAGAGCGCGAGGGCCGCCGTCCAGGTGGCGGCCTCGCCGCCGCCGGTGGCGATCTGCCCGACGGTGTCGAAGGAGATGACGGCGGCGATGGCCAGGGCGGTGATGTCGAGGCGCTTCAGGCTGCGCCGCAGGCCGGTCGTGGTGTGGGGAGGGCGCGGGTCGGCGGAGGAGAGTGGGGAGGACACGGGCAGTTCCTAGCGGGGAGAGGGGTACTGCGAGCAGGCGCGCGCGGGCGCGGTGACGGCGTGGCGTCCGTGTCGGGGAGGCCCGGCGGGGCACCGGGCCTCCCTGGAGGGGCAGGGCCTGTCGGACCGTTCGCGTCGGACCAGGCCGGGCGGCCGGACCCGACGGGAAGGGGCTGACACGCCCTAGGCGGGGCGGATCTCGCCGGTGGGTTCGGTGCGCTCCAGGACGCCGCGCAGCGCGGTGGCCACTTCCTTAGCCTCGGTCTCGGTCATGACGAGCGGCGGGGAGAGGACCAGGCTGTGGGCGGAGTCGCGGACGATCACGCCGGCTTCGCGGCGGATGACGTCGTGGGGCATGCGGTCCGGGTCGAGGGGCAGGGGGGCGCGGGTGGCGCGGTCCTGGACCAGCTCGACGGCCAGCATCATGCCGACGGAGCGGATCTCGCCGACGATCGGCAGGTCGCCCAGCTGTGCCTTGAGTTCGTCGTGGAGGAAGGAGCCCAGGCCGGTGGCGCGGGCGAGCAGTCCTTCCCTCTCGATGATGTCGAGGTTGGCGGTGGCGACGGCGGTGGCGACGGGGTGGCCGTTGTAGGTGTAGCCCATGGGGAATCCGTGGTCGCGCAGGAGCACCTCGGCGAGGTGGTCGCCGACCAGGAGGGCGCCGAGGGGGACGTAGCCGGAGGTGATGCCCTTGGCGGTGACGATGATGTCGGGGGTGACGTCGAAGTACTGGGCGGCGAACCACTCGCCGACGCGGCCGTACGCGGTGACGACCTCGTCGAAGATCAGCAGGATGCCGTGCCGGTCGAGGACCTCCCGCACCCGGGGCCAGTAGTCGGCCGGCGGGACGAGCATGCCGCCGACGCCCATGATGGGCTCGCCGATCATGGCGGCGATGTTCTTCGGGCCGATCTCGGCGATGCGCTCCTCGAGTTCACGGATGAGGAAGTCGGTCGGGTCCTGGCCGTCGTAGAGGTCGCTGCGGTACGGCCACGGGGGCGTGAGGTGGGAGACGTGCGGCATCATCGGCGCGAAGCCCTCGTGGTACAGGGGGAATCCGGTCGCCGAGCCGCCGCCGTACCCGATGCCGTGGTAGGCCTTGCTGCGCGCCAGGATCCACGTCCGGCTGGCCTCGCCGCGCCGGTGGTGGTAGTAGCGGGCCATCTTGATGGCCGCCTCGTTGCCCTCGGAGCCGCCGGAGGTGAAGTAGACGTGGTTGAGCGGCTCGGGGGCGATGTCGGCGAGGCGGGCGGCGAGTTCGATGGCCCGCTCGTTGGAGAACTCCCAGAAGCTGGTGAAGTACTCCAGCTTCTTCATCTGCTCGTGGGCGACGTCGGCGACCTCCGTGCGGCCGTGGCCGATCTGGGCGAGCCAGAGGCCTCCGGTGGCGTCGAGGTAGTCGCGGCCCTCGGTGTCGGTGAGGCGGCAGCCGGAGCCGGAGGCCATGACGACGCGCTCGGTGGCGCTGCCCGGCAGGTAGGGGTGGATGATGTGCGCCCGGTCGAGGCGGACGAGTTCTGCGGTGTCGGTGGTCATGGTGGTGAGTCCCTTGCTCGGGTGACGGTGACGGTGTCGGTATCGGTTCAGGTGCTGTGCCTGCGGCTTCTCGGTCGCCGGCGCGGTCAGCCGTGAGCGATCCAGGTCGTCTTCAGGCCGGTGTACTTGTCGAGGGAGTGCAGGGAGAGGTCGCGCCCGTGTCCGGACTGCTTGAACCCGCCGAAGGGCGTGTACGGGCTGAGGGCGTCGACGGTGTTGACGGAGACGGTGCCGACGCGCAGGGCGTCCGCCACGCGATGGGCGCGGCCGAGGTCCCGGGTCCACACGGAGGCGGCAAGGCCGTAGGCGGAGTCGTCGGCGAGGCGGATCGCCTCGGTCTCGTCCCGGAAGGGGAGCACCGTCAGGACGGGGCCGAACAGTTCCTCCCGTACGAGCGGGGCGTCGGGGCCGAGGCCGGTGACGACGGTGGGGTCGAGGTAGGCGCCGTCGCGGTCGGGGCGCGTGCCGCCGCACACGAGGGTGCCGCCCGATGACCGCACGGCGTCGAGGACGCGTTCCGCCTGGGCCTCGTCGACGAGCGGTCCGAGCCGGGTGGCGGGGTCGAGCGGGTCGCCCGGCTGCCAGGTGCGGGCGTGCTCGGCGACGCGGGCCGTGAACTCCTCGGCGACGGAGGCCTCGACGAGGAGGCGGGTGTTGGCGGAGCAGACCTGTCCGGCGTTGTAGACGAAGCCCCATGCGGCGCGTTCCGCGGCGGCGTCCAGGTCGGCGTCGGCGAAGACGACGTTGGGGCTCTTGCCGCCGGCCTCTGGCCAGACCTGCTTCATGTTCGACTCGGCGGAGTAGGCGAGGAAGCGCTTGGCCACGGCGGTGGAGCCGGTGAAGACCAGGGTGTCCACGTCCGGGTGGAGGCCGAGCGCCCGTCCGGTCGTCTCCCCCGGGCCGGGCACGACGTTCAGCACGCCGTCGGGCAGTCCGGCCTCCGCGGCGAGTTCCGCGAGGAGCAGCGCCGAGAGCGGGGACTGCTCGGCCGGCTTCAGCACGACGCTGTTTCCCGCGGCCAGCGCGGGGGCCAGCTTCCAGCTCGCCAGGTCGAGGGGGAAGTTCCAGGGGACCACCGCGCCGACGACCCCCAGCGGGGCGCGGCGCACGAGGGCGAGGTTGCCCGGCGGGGCCGGGGCGACCTCGTCGTAGAGCTTGTCGACGGCCTCGGCGTACCAGGTGAAGACGCCTGCGGCGCCGGGGACGTCGGTGCCGTGGGACTCCGCGATGGGCTTGCCCATGTCGAGGGTGTCGCAGAGGGCGAGCTCCTCGCCGTGCTCCTCGATGAGGCGGGCGAGGGCGAGCAGGACCCGCCTGCGCTCCGCGGGGGCGGTGCGCGACCAGCGGCCGCCCTCGAAGGAGGTGCGGGCGGCGGCCACGGCCCGGTCGACGTCCGCCGCGGAGCCGGCCGCCACGTGGGCGGTGGTCTTGCCGGTCGCGGGGTTCACGGTCGGGATCCACCGGTCCTCGGCGGGATCGGTCCACGCTCCGTCGATGAACAGGCGCGTGCGGGGTGTGAGGTCGGCGGCGCGCTGCCGCCAGTGGGCGTACGTCTGCATTGCTGTGGCCTTCGCTTGCGTCGTGGGACGTGGGGTGAGCCGGTGCCCCTGGGTGGGAGGCGGGCGGGGCCGTTTCGGCGGGGTGCCGCTCGGAGACAGCGGGGCGGCGAGGGAGAAGGGGCTCGGCGGCGGCGTCCGCACCGAGTTCTTTGAGTTGGGATTCAAACAATAGGTGAACCAGCCGTCAATGCTCTGGACGGGAACTTCTTGCACCATCTGATACGGGCGTCAGAGAATGAGCCCATGAGGAAAGTCGGCAGACCACGCGACCAGACGGCACGCAGAGAGGCCCTCGTCTCCGCCGCGGGGCGGGCCATCGCGGAGCGCGGGCTCGAAGCCCTGCGCATCAAGGACATCGCGGAGGCCGCGGGCGTCTCCCAGGGCTCGGTCCTGTACTACTACCCCGAGCTCGACGACCTCCTCCTGGAGGTGCACCGGGGCGCGGTGGAGGGCTATCTCGCGTCCCGGCAGCAGGCCTACGACGAGGCGGCCGCCGGCGATCCCGCCGCGCGGCTGCGGGCCCTCATGGACAGCGGTCTGCCGAGCATGACGGACGACCCGGTCCACGGGCTGCTGTACGAGCTGCACCGGCGCGCCGGCCGCAGCCCGGGCCACGCCGAGCTGATGGCCTCGCTCTTCGCGCGGGAGGTCGCGCTCTACACGACCGCCCTCGCGGTGGGCGCCGCGACCGGCGGGTTCACGCTCGCCGCGCCCGCGCCCGACCTGGCACACGGCCTGGTGGCCCTGGAGGACGGCTACGGCCTGCACATCGTCAGCCGCAACGCGGCCCTGCGCCCCGACAGGGCCCGTGAGCTGCTCCTGGCCCACGCCCGGACGGTGACCGGCCGGGCCGACCTGTAGTGACGGGAGGTCGCCGCTCAGCCCTCGGCGGGTCGGGTGGCGACCTCCCGCAGTACGTCCATGACCGCTCGGGCGCGGGCCGTCGGGGTCACGCTCGCCACCGAGGCGATCTTGACTTCGAGCGGCGGTCCGCCGTCCCGGAGCCGGAGCTCCGCGATCTCGCCGCCACCGTAGGTCTGACTGGTCGCCGGGCGCTGGTTGAGGACGGAGTAGCCGAGTCCGCGCGCCACCAGGGAGCGCACCGTCTCGTAGCTCCGCGTGTGGTAGCGCACGTCGGGCGCGGTGCCGGTGGCGGCGAGCAGGGAGCGGAAGTAGTCACGGCTGTGGGGGAGGTCGAGGAGGACGAGCGGCTCCGCCGACAGTTCGGCCAGTTCGACACTGTCCCGGCCGGCCAGGGGGTGATCGGCCGGGACGATGACGTACGCCGGGGCGCGGGCGACGGTCTCGGCGCGCAGGTCCGGCTCGGCCGACAGACCGAGGTCGTAGGTGAGCGCGAAGTCGACGCGTCCCCCCGTCAGGGCCTGGACGAGCTGGTCCGACTCCCCCTCCATGACGTCGAGTTCGATGCCCGGATGGCGTCGGGTGCATTCGCTGAACAGCGCCGGCAGGTAGTACGGGGCCAGGGTCACGAAGCAGCCGACGGCCACCGGCCCGGAGAGGGACTCGCCCCCGCCCCTGGCCTCCCGTTCGACCTCGCGGGCGCGGGCGAGGAGGTCCTGGGCCTGCTGCCGGAGCCGCTCCCCGGCGGGTGTCAGCGTCAGCCCCCGGCCGCGCCGGCGGATGAACAGCTGCACCCGCAGGTCCTGCTCCAGGTTGTGGACGGCCGTGGACACGGCGGACTGCGCGATGTGCAGCTCCGCCGCCGCCTCCGTCATCGAGCCGCGTTCGGCGGCGACGAGGAAGTAGCGGAGCTGGACGAGTGTGAAACCGACTGGTGACGTCATGCGTGGCCCTCGCGCCTGGTGGTCCGGTCGGCTCCGACCCTATGCGGCCCCGGCGACGGACACGACGCCGTGGGGTGCTCAGGGCGCGCCCCGGCCCGTGAGGGCGGCGGGGCTGGTGAGCTCGCGCAGTTCCGTCTCGGTCAGCAGCTCGCGCTCGCGTACGAGGTCGAGCGCGGGCCTGCCGGTGTGATGGGCCTCCAGGGCGAGGGCGCAGGCGGTCTCGTAGCCGAGTGCGGGGCCGAGCGCGGTGACGAGGCCGGTGGAGGCGGCGACGGTCCTCGCGAGCCGGTCCCGGTCGGCGGTGATGCCCCGCACGCAGTGCTCGGCGAGGACGCCGACGCCCGCGGTGAGGTGGGCGAGTCCGGCGCTCAGGCTCCGGTGGATGACCGGCTCGAAGGCGTTGAGCTGGAGCTGGCCGCCCTCGGCGGCGAGGGTGACGGTCACGTCGTTGCCGATCACCTCGAAGGCGATCTGGTTGACCGCCTCCGGGATCACCGGGTTGACCTTGCCGGGCATGATGGACGAACCGGCCTGCCGTGGAGGGAGGTGGATCTCCCCGAGGCCGGCCTGTGGTCCCGAGGAGAGCAGCCGCAGGTCGTTGCAGATCTTGGACAGCTTCACGGCGATCCGCTTGAGCACTCCGGACAGGTGCACGAAGACGCCGACGTCCTGGGTGGCCTCGACGAGGTCGGGCGCGGAGACGAGCGTGGGGATGCCCGTCAGCCGGCGCAGCTCCTCCACCGCCCGCTCGCGGTAGCCGGGGCGGGCGTTGAGTCCGGTGCCGATGGCCGTGCCGCCGAGGTTGAGCTCGTGCAGCAGGGGTCTGACCTCGGCGAGCCGCTGCTCGTCCTCGGCGAGGGTGGCGGCGTACGCCCCGAACTCCTGGCCCAGTGTCATGGGGACGGCGTCCTGCAGCTGGGTGCGGCCCATCTTCAGGACGTCGGCGAACTCGGCGGCCTTGCCCTCGAAGGCGCCGCGCAGTCCGGCCAGGGCGACGAGCAGGTCGGCGACGTGCGCGTCCAGGGCCAGTCTCAGGGCCGTCGGGTAGACGTCGTTGGTGCTCTGGCCGAGGTTGACGTGGTCGAGGGGGTGCAGGACCGCGTACTCCCCGCGGGAGCGGCCGAGCAGTTCCAGGGCGCGGTTGGCGATCACCTCGTTGGCGTTCATGTTGGTCGAGGTGCCCGCGCCGCCCTGGATGAGGTCGACCACGAACTGGTCCCGCAGGGCTCCGTCGCGGATCTCGGCGCAGGCGGTCTCGATGGCCGAGGCGAGCGGGGCGTCCAGGGCGCCGACCTGAGCGTTGGCGCGGGCCGCGGCGCACTTGACCGCCGCCAGGGCGCCGATCAGGTGCGGCCGGGCGGCGAGGGTCTCCCCGGTGAGGGGGAAGTTGGCCACCGCCCGGACGGTGTGCGCGCCGTAGTAGGCGTCCGCCGGCACGTCGACGTCACCGAGCATGTCGTGCTCCGTGCGGTACCCGTGGTCCGGCGGGGCGGTGCGCCGGGGGTCCGGGGTCGGGGTCATCGGGTTCCTTCGGTCGTCGGGATGCCTCCGGCGGGCCCGGCTCGGTCCACTCCGGTCCAGGCCAGGGCGATCGCCCCGTCGAGCAGGGCCCGTTCGGCCGTCCCGCCCACGCAGTGCGCGGCGAACTCGTGCTGGTGGTTGGTCGCGGGCAGGGAGCCGATGCCGATGTACGGGTGGATGGCCGGCACCACCTGGGAGACGTTGCCCATGTCGGTGGAGGCGCGGTTCATCCGTGCGGCCTGCCCCGGCGGCGCGAACTCCCTGCCCAGCGCGAGGGCGTTCGCACGGTAGTGGCCGAGGGCGGTCCCGTCCGTGCGGAACTCCGCGTACGGCTTGCTCTCCGGCTCGATCCGGAGCTCGCAGCCCGTCGCGAGGGCGCCGGCCTCGAAGGCCCGCATCACGCGCGGTTCGAGGGCGGCCAGTTCGGCGAGCGTCTCCGCCCGTACGTACCACCGTCCGGTCGAGCGCTCCGGGATGGCGTTGGGGGCGTCGCCGGCGTGGGTCACCACGCCGTGCACCCGGGCCGAGGCCGGCAGCTGCTGGCGGAGCAGGCCGATGGCGACCTGGGCCACCGTGAAGGCGTCGGCCGCGTTCACCCCGGCCTCCGGATAGGCCGCGGCGTGCGCGGACCTCCCGGTGTAGGAGATCTTGGAGTGGCTGACGGCGAACGGGCGGGCCTCGGCGACGTCGACCGGCGCCGGATGCACCAGCATCGCGAGGTCCACGCCGGCGAAGGCACCCCGGTCGAGCAGCTCGATCTTGCCGCCGCCGCCCTCCTCGGCCGGGGTGCCGCAGACCTCGACGGTCAGGCCGACGTCGTCGGCGACGGCCGCGAGGCCGAGCGCGGCTCCGACCGAGCTCGCCGCGATGAGGTTGTGCCCGCAGGCGTGGCCGAGGCCGGGCAGGGCGTCGTACTCGGCGCACAGGGCGATCCGTACGGGCCCGCTGCCGTACCGGGCGTGGAACGCCGTCTCCAGGCCCAGGTAGGACGAGGTGACGTCGAATCCTGCCCGGTCGAGGAGCTCCGGGACGGCGGCCGCGGCCCGGTGTTCCTCCCAGGCGGTCTCCGGATCGGCGTGCAGCCGCTCGGAGAGGCCGATCAGCTCCTCGGCCCGGCGGTCGACCGCCTGCCGGGCCGCCTTCTTCAGCGCGCCCGTCGCTTCCCGCGCGGCCCTCACAGGTCGCCCGGGACGCCGTACGAGGGTGCGGTGGCGGGGTCGAGTCCGCGCCGCACGTAGTCGTCGCGCTGCGGCAGCCAGACGTCGAGGAGTTCGCCGAGCCGGTCCACGGGCTCGTCGGCCCAGTCGACCCGCAGATCGGTCACGCGCCAGCCGACGTCCGCGACGACCGCCAGGCCGGCGGAGTGCACCGGGCCCTCCTCGCCGCCGGCCGCGACGGCGGCCCTGAGGGCGGCGAGGAGACGCTCTTCGAGTTCTCCGCCGGCCGAGGCGTAGGCGTCGAGGAGCACGCCGGGGATGTGGGGGCCGGACAGCATGTTGCCGGCGGCCACCGCGCCGTCCGTGGTGGCCGAGGCGTACGTGCCGAGCGTCCGCGCGCCGCTGTGGGCGAAGCCGGGGCCGGAGCGGCCGAGGACGGTCAGCTGCCGGTACTCGATGGTCTCGGCGTTGCGGACGGCGCCGGTGACGTCGGTCAGGGCGCGCTCCGCGTCCGAGTGCTCCGCGAGGCCCGCGAGGAGGCTCGTGCCGAGGGTGGGGTCGGTGATGTTCTGCGAGGTGGCGGCGCCGACGCCGGGCCGCAGATGGGCGACGCGGGCGAAGACCGCCGGGCTCGACGAGCAGGCCACGACGCCGAACCGCCCACCGTCGCGCACGACGAGGGAGAAGGTCATGCCGGGTCCTCCTCGGCGCGGGCGGGGACGACGGCGATCGCGTCGATCTCGCACAGCCACTCGGGGCGGGCGAGCGCGGACACCACCAGGCCCGTGGAGACGGGGTGCACGCCCTTGGTCCAGCGGCCCACCGTGCGGTAGACCGCCTCGCGGTAGCGCGGGTCGATCAGGTAGATCGTCAGCTTGACCAGGTGCTCCATGCGGCTGCCCGCCTCTTCGAGCAGCATCTTGATGTTGGCCATGGCCCGCTCGGCCTGGGCCTCGGCGTCGCCGATGCCCACGGACTCGCCGGTGTCGAGGTCCTGGCCGATCTGGCCCCGGACGTACACCGTGTTCCCGGCGACGACGGCCTGGCAGAGGTCGTTGTCGAGGTTCTGCTCGGGATAGGTCTCGCGGGTGTTGAACGGGCGGACGCGGGTGTGTCCGCCGGCGACGATCGGGGCCTTCGGGGTCGTGGAGGTCATGATCCGCTCCTCAGTTCTTCCGGTCGGTGGGTGCGTACGCGAGATAGCCGCGCTGCCTCGCGATGTGGTCGGCGACGTACCGGGCGTCGTGCCAGACGCCCCAGAGGAAGCTGGATCCGCGGCGGGACAGCCAGGGCAGGCCCAGGAAGTAGACGCCGGGTTCGGCGGACACTCCGCGTCGCTGGTCGGGGCGGCCGTTCTCGTCGAACGCGTCGACGTCGAGCCAGCCGTAGTCGGTGGCGAAGCCCGTCGCCCACACGATGGAGGTGACGCCGGCCTCGTTCAGGTCGAGCTCGGGGCGGGGGCGGGTCACGCACTCCGGGTCCGGTCCGAGGACGTGGGCCTCCGGCTCCTCGGGGAGGTCGAGTCCGTCGCGCTCGACGTAGGCGTCGGCGGCCCGGAGGAATTCCAGGTACTTGGCGTCGCCGAAGGCGATGTTGGCGGCGAGGTCCGGCGCGAAGCGCAGGACGCCGTCGGCGTAGGACGTGGTCATGCCGACGAGTTCGATGCCGCTCGCGGCGAGGTCCCGGAAGTCCACGGTGTGGCCGCCGTGCGCCCCGCTGACCGCGATGGTGACGTGTTCGGCGCCCTGGGGCGGGGTCTGCGCGTCCCAGGTCCCGAGCACGCCGAGCCACCAGCAGAAGTCACGCCCGCGGTACGCGCGGGGCGGACGGTCGTGCGGGCCGACGGAGAGGAGGACCCGGCGCCCGGACCGGCGCAGTTCGTCGGCGATCTGCACCCCCGAGGAGCCGGCCCCGACGACGAGGACGGCGCCCCCGGGCAGCTGCTCCGGGTTGCGGTACCCACTGGAGTGGATCTGCGTGGGGACGGCGCCGTCCGGCACGAGCGGCGGGATCACGGGCCGCTGGAACGGTCCGGTGGCGGCGACGACGAAGCGCGCGTCGATCGTGCCCTGCGAGGTCTCGACGCGGAAGCCGGGCCGGCCGGCGCGCCTGCGCACCGAGGTCACCTCGACGCCGCTGCGGATCGGGGCGCCCGTCTTCTCGGCGTACGCCACGAGGTAGTCGGCGACCCGCTCCTTCGGCACGAAGGCGTCGGGGGTGAGGGCGGGATCGATATCCGTGAACTCGAGGCCCGGGAAGCGGTCGTGCCACGCGGGCCCGTTCGCCACCAGGGAGTCCCAGCGTTCCGTACGCCACCGCTCGGCGATCCGGTGCCGTTCCAGGACGAGGTGCGGGATGCCGTGGGCGCCCAGGTGCTCGCTCATGGCCACGCCTGCCTGGCCCGCCCCGACGACGACGACTTCGGTCTCTTCATGCGGCATGTGTGCCTCCACTCGGGCGGTAGGCCATGTGGGCGTCTCGTCGACTGCGCTACCGCACGGCACATCCTTGGACGCCCCCGTGAAACTGTCCAACAGATGTTTTCGTTGACAGCGATCGAATTTACAGATGCACGAGGGCCCGAGGTCTTGACCTCGGTGATCGTCGGCCACTAACTTGCGCTCAGCATCGCCCCGTGACGACCGAGAGGAGGCGACCCCCCGGATGAACACCAGCTCCGACCTGAGTCGCCTCGCCCACACCACGGTCTGGGTTCCGGGTCGCATCGCCCACGGCTGCTGACGACGCCGTCCTCCCGTGCCCGCTCGCGGCACGTCCCGGTCTTCCCCTCACCCTTTTCCGGCACGCCGCCGTCGCGTGCCGTCCCGCGCCCGCACCTGTGACGCGGCGCGTCCGAGCACAGAAAGCTGCCCGACATTGGCGAACATGATGAATCGACCCATCGCGCACCGAAACGAGGGCCCGTCATGGTAGCGGCGCACATCACCGTCAACGGAGAAGAAGCACCGATCTCACCGGCCCCGGCCCACACCACGGTGCTGGACTTCCTGCGCGAGCGGGGACTCACCGGCACCAAGGAGGGCTGCGCCGAGGGTGAATGCGGCGCCTGTTCGATCCTGGTGGCCCGCCCCGGCGTGGACAAGCCCACCGACTGGGTGGCGGTCAACGCCTGCCTGGTCCCGGTGGCGGCGCTCGACGGTCAGGAGGTCGTCACCTCCGAGGGCCTCGCCACCGCCGGCGCACCCGGCACGCCGCCCGCCCTGCACCCCGTGCAGGAGGAGATGGCGGTCCGCGGCGGCTCCCAATGCGGCTACTGCACACCGGGGTTCGTCTGCAGCATGGCGGCCGAGTACTACCGTCCCGGCCGCTGCGCGCACGCGGACACGGACGCGGCCCCGGGCACCGACGCCGAGCACGGCCCCAACGGTTTCGACCTGCACGCCCTGAGCGGAAACCTGTGCCGCTGTACGGGCTACCGCCCCATCCGCGACGCCGCCTTCGCCGTCGGCACGCCCACCGACGAAGATCCGCTGGCGCGGCGCCGCGAGCAGGCCCCGCCCGCACCGGTCGCCACCGCGTACGTCCAGGACGACAGCGCGTTCCTGCGGAAGAGCACCCTGCCCGAGACGCTGCGGCTGCTGCGCGAGCGGCCCGAGGCGGTGGTGGTGGCCGGCTCCACCGACTGGGGCGTGGAGGTCAACATCCGTGCCCGGCGGGCCGGTTGCGTGGTCGCCGTCGACCGGCTTCCCGAACTTCGGGAGCTGCGCGTCGATTCCGACTCCCTCGAGATCGGCGCGGCCCTGACCCTCACCGAGATCGAGCGCCGTCTCGACGGCGAAGTCCCGCTGCTCGCCGAACTGTTCCCCCAGTTCGCCTCCCGTCTCATCCGCAACGGCGCGACCCTCGGCGGCAACCTGGGCACCGGCTCCCCCATCGGCGACAGCCCGCCGGCGCTGCTCGCCCTTGAGGCGTCGGTGGTCCTCGCCGACGCCGACGGCGAGCGCGAGGTCCCCCTCGCCGCGTACTTCACCGGCTACCGGCAGAGCGTGCGCCGCCCCGACGAGCTGATCCGCTCGGTGCGGATCCCGCTGCCCCTGTCGCCGGTCACGGCCTTCCACAAGATCGCCAAGCGGCGCTTCGACGACATCTCCAGCGTGGCCGTCGCCTTCGCGCTCGACGTCGAGGGCGGGGTCGTCCGCAAGGCGCGGATCGGCCTGGGCGGCGTCGCCGCCACCCCGATCCGCGCCCTCGCCACCGAGGCGGCCCTGGAGGGCAGGCCGTGGACGGCGGAGACCGTCGAGGCCGTGGCGCCGGTGCTGCGGGACGAGGGCACGCCGATGGACGACCACCGGGCCAGCGCCGCCTACCGCTCCGCGATGCTCGGCCGGAGCCTGCTGAAGCTGTACACGCGAACCACCGAGGCGGTGCCGTCATGAGCCAGTTGTCCGAACGCCCCGAGAAGTCCGTCGTCGGCCTCCCGCTGCCGCACGAGAGCGCGGTCCAGCACGTCACCGGCACCGCGCTCTACACCGACGACCTGATCCACCGCACCAAGGACGTGTTGCACGCCTACCCGGTCCAGGTCATGAAGGCCCACGGCCGGATCACCGCGCTGCGCACCGCGCCGGCGCTCGCCGTGCCCGGTGTGGTCCGGGTGCTGACCGGTGCCGACGTGCCCGGCGTCAACGACGCCGGGATGAAGCACGACGAGCCGCTCTTCCCCGACGTGGTCATGTTCCACGGGCACGCGGTCGCCTGGGTGCTGGGCGAGACGCTGGAGGCGGCCCGGCTCGGCGCGGCGGCCGTCGAGGTGGAACTCGACGAACTGCCCTCCCTGATCACGCTGCGGGAAGCGATCGCGGCCGACAGTTTCCACGGTGCCCGGCCCGTGATGGTGACGGGCGACGTCGACGCCGGCTTCGCCGACTCCGCGCACGTGTTCACCGGCGAGCTGCACTTCTCCGACCAGGAGCACTTCTACCTGGAGACCCACGCGGCACTGGCCTACGTCGACGAGGCCGAGCAGGTGTTCGTGCAGAGCAGCACCCAGCACCCCTCCGAGACCCAGGAGATCGTCGCCCATGTGCTCGGCCTGCACAGTCACGAGGTCACCGTGCAGTGCCTGCGGATGGGCGGCGGCTTCGGCGGCAAGGAGATGCAGCCGCACGGCTTCGCGGCCGTCGCCGCGCTCGGCGCCAGGCTGACCGGCCGGCCGGTCCGGGTGCGGCTCAACCGGACCCAGGACCTGACCATGTCCGGCAAGCGGCACGGCTTCCACGCCCGGTGGCGGATCGGCTTCGACGCCGACGGCCGCATCCAGGCCCTCGACGCCACCCTCACGGCGGACGGCGGCTGGAGCCTGGACCTGTCCGAGCCGGTGGTGGCCCGCGCGCTGTGCCACATCGACAACACGTACTGGATCCCCCACGCCCGCGTCACCGGCCGCATCGCCAGGACCAACAAGGTCTCCAACACCGCCTTCCGCGGCTTCGGCGGACCCCAGGGCATGCTGGTGATCGAGGACATCATGGGCCGGTGCGCGCCGCTGCTCGGCCTGGATCCGGCGGAGCTGCGGGAGCGCAACTTCTACGGGCGGGGGCAGACCACTCCGTACGGACAGCCGGTCGTCCAGCCGGAGCGGATCTCCGCCGTCTGGGAGCAGGTCAAGGAGAACGGCGGCATCGCCGCCCGCCGGCGCGAGATCGCCGCCTTCAACGCCGCGCACCCCCACACCAAGCGGGCCCTCGCGCTCACCGGCCTGAAGTTCGGCATCTCCTTCAACCTCACCGCCTTCAACCAGGGCGGCGCGCTGGTGCTGATCTACAAGGACGGCTCCGTCCTGATCAACCACGGCGGCACCGAGATGGGGCAGGGCCTGCACACCAAGATGCTCCAGGTGGCCGCGACCACGCTGGGCATCCCGCTGCGCAAGGTGCGCCTCGCCCCGACGCGTACCGACAAGGTGCCCAACACCTCCGCCACCGCCGCCAGCGCGGGGACGGACCTCAACGGCGCCGCCGTGAAGAACGCCTGCGAGCAGCTGCGCGAACGGCTGCGGCAGGTGGCGGCGACCCAGCTCGGTGCGAACGCCTCGGACGTGCGCATCGTCGAGGGCGTCGCGCGCGCCCTGGGCAGCGACAGGGAGCTGGCCTGGGACGACCTGGTGCGCACCGCGTACTTCCAGCGGGTGCAGCTGTCGGCGGCCGGTTTCTACCGGACCGAGGGGCTGCACTGGGACGCCAAGACGTTCCACGGCTCGCCGTTCAAGTACTTCGCCCACGGCGCCGCGGCGGCCGAGGTGGAGGTGGACGGGTTCACCGGCGCGTACCGCGTCCGGCGGGTGGACATCGTGCACGACGTCGGCGACAGCCTGTCCCCGATGATCGACATCGGTCAGGTCGAGGGCGGTTTCGTGCAGGGCGCGGGGTGGCTGACCCTGGAGGACCTGCGCTGGGACGCCGGTGACGGCCCGAACAGGGGCCGTCTCCTTACGCAGGCGGCGAGCACCTACAAGCTGCCGAGCTTCTCGGAGATGCCCGAGGAGTTCCACGTCACGCTGCTCCAGAACGCCGGCGAGGAGGGCGCGGTCTACGGCTCCAAGGCGGTGGGCGAGCCTCCGCTGATGCTGGCCTTCTCGGTACGGGAGGCGCTGCGGCAGGCCGCCGCCGCGTTCGGCCCGGCCGGGACCAGTGTCGAACTGGCCTCGCCGGCGACGCCGGAGGCGGTGTACTGGGCGATCGAGGCGGCCCGCCGGGCCGGCGCGTCCCCCGTCCGCGCCGATGTCGCGGAAGCGTCGATCGGTGCCTGACATGACGTGGTTCGCCGCGGTCGCGCGGCTGCGGGAACGCCGGGAGTCCGGCGTGCTCGTGACCGTCGCGACCGTGCGCGGCCATGCCCCGCGCGACGCCGGCGCGAAACTCGTGGTCGGCCGGACCGAGACCTGGGGCTCGATCGGCGGCGGCAACGTGGAGGCCGTGGCGATCGACCGGGCCCGGGAGATGATCGGCGCGTCCCGGCCGGAGCCGGAGCTGCTCGATTTCGCCCTGAACGACAAGGTGACCAACCAGCACGGTGTGCAGTGCTGCGGCGGCACGGTGTCGGTGCTGCTCGAACCGCTGCCGGTGGTACGGGCGGTGGCGATCTTCGGGGTCGGGCACGTCGGGCTCGAACTGGCGCGCATCCTGGCCCGCCAGGACCTCGACCTCCATCTGATCGACACGCGCGCCGACACCCTCGCCGAGCGGCGGCTCGACGTGCTCGCGGACGCGGTGGCGCGCGTGCGCGTGCACCACACGCCGCTGCTGCCCGAGGAGGTCCTCGAGGAACTCCCGCACGGCACGCACGTCCTGATCATGACCCATGACCACGCCGAGGACGCCGCCCTGTGCGACGCCGCCCTGCGCACGGCGCACCTCGGTTCCATCGGGCTGATCGGGTCGGCGGCCAAGTGGGGGCGGTTCCGCAAGCGCCTCGCCACCGAGGGGGGTCACGACGATGCCGTCATCGACCGGATCAAGACCCCGATCGGTCTTGCCGACATCACCGGCAAGGAACCCGCGACGATCGCCGTGAGCGTCGCCGCGGACCTGCTGCGCACCTTCGAGGCCGAAGACGCCTGAGGCACCCGCACGAGTCCGTCGCGAAGGTGACGGACTCGTGCGGACGGCCCTCGATGAGGGGGGCCGACGGCGCGTTCGCCGCCGCGGCGCCGCTGGATGACGACGGCGAGGGCGCCGCGGCGTCCGGGCTGCAGGCCGCCGGTGAACAGCAGCCTGTCGGGCGTTCTCGGGCTGACGTCGGTCAGCAGGTCCTTCGTGGCGTTGTCGTCGAGCCGGCGTCCTGCGCCGTGAGAGGGCCGAGCAGACCGAAACGCATCCGTGTGACTCCAGGGCTCGGTGGATCGGGTGACCGCGTACGTCGGTGCACGGGGCGGTCACAGGTGGTACGCCACACATCACGCCCCAGGCGAACCGGGTACGCGTTCGTGTCCGGAACGCGCTTTCACGCGTGAGGAGTTCGGCGACCCGACGGCGCGCCTGCCCGTCCCGCGTCGCCCGACGGCGACGATCGTCCGGAGGGGGATCCGCGGTGTCGCCCGTCGCCGCCGTACGACCTTGTCCGTGTGTCACGAGATGCCAGGAGACCCAGCATGACGATCAAGCGGATGGACAACGTCCTCATCGTGGTCGAGGACCTCGACGCCGTCGTGGCGTTCTTCGTCGAGCTCGGCATGGAAGCAGAGGGGAGGATGCCCGTCGAGGGGCGGTGGGTGGACCGTGTCATCGGGATCGACGGATCCCGGCAGGAGGTCGCCATGCTGCGGACCCCGGACGGTCACGGCCGGATCGAGCTGGCGAAGTTCCACACGCCGAAGGCGATCGGCGGCGGGCCGCGGGACGCGCCGGTGAACACGCCGGGGATCCGGCGGGTCATGTTCGCCGTCGACGACATCGACGAGACCGTCGCCCGCCTGCGCGCCCACGGCGGCGAACTCGTCGGCGAGGTGGTGCGGTACGAGGACGTCTACCGGCTCTGCTACCTCCGCGGTCCGGAGGGCATCGTCGTCGGACTGGCCGAGGAGCTCACCTGAAACAAACCGGACGGTCTTGATCCGCTACGTGGCCCAGCGCGCATCCCCCGTGCGAGGGCGAACGAACGTTTCCCTTGTTCCCGACCCGCGACGCACCAAGCGATGATCACTGCCCCGCCGGAGCCGCCCGAGGCTCCCGGCTGCTCCCGGAGGTGTCCTCTCGTGGTCCTCGTCATCGTCGTCGCCGTACTGGCCCTGCTCGCAGGCCTCGCCGCCAATCGCTGGCTGCGGCCGAGGCTGCTCAGCGAGGACGACGACACGGGCATGGCCGTGAAGGACCTCGTCGGCCCGCTCCTGACGCTGACCGTCCTGCTGCTGGCCTTCGTCCTCGTCACGGCCAACGGTTCGTACGGCAAGGCCGAGGTCGCCTCCCGCGGCGAGGCCCGCGCCCTGGACCAGCTCGTGGAGACCGCCGAGTACGCCCCCGAGGCCCAGCGGGCCCGGATCCAGGCCGACGCCGTCTGCTACGCCCGCGCGGTGCGCACCCAGGAGTGGCCGGCCATGGCCGACGGCAAGGGGTCACCGGCCCCCAGCGTGTGGTCGACGGACTTCCGGCAGACCTTCCGCTCCCTGGAGGGCAAGCCGGTCTTCGGCATGCTGATCGCCGCCGACAACAAGCGCTCCGACGAACGCGAGGAACGCCTCACCCAAGCGACCGCCAGCATCCCCAGCGCCATCCTCTGGTTCCTGCTCGCCACCCTTGCCATCACCGTCGTGGCCCTCGGCGTCTGTCTGCCCCGCAGGAACAACCGCGGCCAGCTGATCACCCTCGTCGTGATCACCGCACTGCTGACGACGGCGCTGTGCATCATCCGCGACGTCGACCGCCCCTTCGGCGGCATCATCGACGTACAGCCGACGGCGATCACCGAGGCCGAACGACAGGCCCACCGCGACTTCCTCGCCCACAGCCCGGCCTCCGAACTCCCCTGCGACGACCGGGGCGACCGCCGGGCCGTCTGAGTCCCCGCCGCCCGCGCCACCGCTCCGGCGGCGCGGGCGGCCATCACTGGCGCCACACACCGGAGTTGTGTTTTCCTGAACCCATGAGCCTTCTCGTGACGCGCCGACACGTGGACTACGTGCGCGTCACGACCATGGCGTGTTTCCGCTGACACCGAGGCCTCGACCCGGCGTCCGGACACCGACGCGCTCGCCCCGACGGCTCCTGGGCGCCTCCTGACGGCCTCGTTCTGCCCCGCGGTCCGTTCCCTCCGCCTTTCCCGCCCCCGCCTTCGGGCTCGGCGGCCCCCGGCGACGGACACGCGACCGCGCCCACCCCACCGTCCCTCACCGCAGGAGGAGAAGCATGAGCGCCCGTGACACATCCGTATCCGACCCGGAGGTCTTCGCCAAGGAGTGGGAGGCCTGGCACCGGGACAAGGACGCCCGGCTCGCCTCTGAACACGGCTTCCTCGCGATCACCGGCCTCCACTGGCTCTCCGACGAGCCCCAGGCGTTCCCCGGCGTGCCCGGGACCTGGTCGACGGGGCCCGAGGGCGTCGTCGTGGAACTCGACGAGGGCACGGAACTCGTCGTCGACGGCACGGTGGTGCGGGGCCGGTACCTCTTCGGCGTCATCCCTGAGCGCGGCGGCGTCGACGCCGTCTGGGGCGACACCGTGATCGAGGTCGCCAAGCGCGGTGGCCACGACGTGGTCCGGCCGCGCCACCCCGGCCACCCGCTGCGGGTCGCCTTCGCCGGCACGCCCGCGTACGAGCCCGATCCGCGCTGGGTGGTCACGGGCCGGTACGAGACCTTCGACGAGCCGCGCCCGACCACGGTCGGCGCCTCCGTCGAAGGACTCCGGCACGTGTACGACGCTCCCGGCCGCGTCGTCTTCCGGCTGGACGGACAGGAGTTGAGCCTGACCGCCTTCAACGGGCACACGCCCGGCAGCCTCACGGTGCTGTTCACCGACGAGACCTCGGGCGTCACCACGTACGCGGCCAACCGGAACCTCGGGGTGGCGGCCCCGGGGCCCGACGGCACGGTCGTGCTCGACTTCAACCGCGCGACCAATCTGCCCTGCGCCTACACCGACTTCGCGACCTGCCCGCTGCCGCCGGCCGAGAACCGGCTGCCCGTCGCGGTCGAGGCGGGGGAGAAGATCCCCCACGAGCGCCTCTCCTAGGCAACACCCGGGCGGCGCCCCGTGCGGTCCGGCGCGTCTCGGTCGGCCCGTGCGGGCGGGTCGGCCGACGGGGAGGGGGCGTCGCTCCCCCGGCCGGACCGGCCGAGCAGCGCGGTGAGGAGGACCGCCGTCAGGGTGCCGGCGACGACGCCGCTGCCGAGGATCGTGCGGGCCCAGCCGGGGAACCCCGCGTACAGGTCGGGGCTGAGCAGCGGCAGCAGTCCCGCGGTGAGCGCGAGGGCGGCCGTCAGCGAACCCGTCCCCGTCCCGGACAGATCGGCCCGGCGGAGCATCTCGACGCCCATGACGGCGATCACGGCGTAGACGACGAGGGCGGAGCCGCCCACGACGGCCTCGGGTATCCCGGCCAGCGCCCGGGAGACGGGCGCGGCCAGGCCGAGGACGACCAGGAGCGCTCCGGCGCCGGCGGTCACGAAGCGGCTGCGGACCCCGGTGAGCCGGCCGATGCCGATGTTCTCGGCGCTGGTGACCATGAGGGAGGTGCCGAAGAGCGCGCCGGCCAGGGACACCAGGGCGTCGGCGCGGGCGACGCGGGGAACGTCGCGCTCGGGAGCGGGCTTCCGGCCGACGGTCTCGCTGTTGAGGACGGTCTGCCCGGTGATCTCGGCGAGCGTGGTGAGGCTGAAGACGAGCAGCGGAAGCGCGGCGACCAGGTCGAACCTCGGTGTGCCGAAGGGCAGGAACACGGGCAGCGCGAAGCCGCTTCCGGCCGCGGGGGCGAAGGAGCCGAGGCCCGTCCCCACCCCGAGGGCGGTTCCCGCCGCCATGCCGATGAGGACGGACGTCTGTCGCCAGACGCCGCGCAGGAACACGTACGCGGTGACGGTCGCCGCCACGGTGAGGGCGGCGAGGAGCACCGCGCGCGGCTCCCCCGTGCCGTCCGGGCCGGTGACGAGCCGGGCGGCGACCCGGATCATCGCGATGCCGATGAGCAGCACGGTCACGCCCATGACCAGTGGGGGGAAGAGCCGTACGACACGGGCGTACAGGGGAAGCACGGCGAGCAGCAGGGCGGCCGCGAGGAGGACGGCGCCGGTGGCGGTGGCCGGCCCGTGTTCCTGGGCGATCTGGAGGAACAGCGCGGTCGCGGCGCCGCCGGGCAGCATGACGAACGGCAGGCGTCCGCCGATCCGCCAGACGCCGAGCGACTGGAGCAGGGCGCCGACGCCGCACAGCAGCAGGACGGTGCTGAGCAGCGAGGCCGTCGCACCGGGCGACATCTTCAGGGTGCCGGCGACGAGGAAGACGGTGGAGACCGGGGCGGCGATCATCGCCAGGACGTGCTGGGCCGCCAGCGGTGCGAGGCGCCGCCAGGGGACCCGCGCGTCGACGGCCTCGACCGGACGGACGGCGGCGGGGGCCGGGCGGGGTGTGGTCGTCATGCCGTCGCCTCCAGCCACGGGATCTCGGCCGGGGCGTAGCGGTAGGCGCGGAAGACGGCGTTCGGCTGCGACGGGAAGAGGTCGCGGACGTCGCTCTCCTCGTAGCCGGCGAAGTACGGGACGACGTACTCCCAGCACAGGTAGCCGTCCTTCGTCACCTCGAACAGGCGGCCCGACGGGGAGTCGGTGACGAGCGTGTTGCCGTTCGGCAGGCGCTGCGCGGAGCCCATGAAGGGCGCGAAGAAGAACTCGCGGGCGGGGTCGTGGTACTCCCACGCGATGTCGCCGGACGCCCGGTCGATCTCGATGACGCGGGAGTGGGGGACGTCGTGGCCGGGCCGGAAGACTCCGTTGTCGAAGACGAGGAACCGGCCGTCGTCGAGTTCGGTGGGGTCGTGCTGCTGGCTGACGGTGCCGGGGCGGCTCCGCCAGAGGATCTCGCCGGTGTCGCGACTGATGACGACGACGGCCGAGACGCTGCGCAGGCTGGCCAGGATGTTGCCGTCCCGCAGGGGCGTGACGCTGTTGATCAGCGGCCAGTGCTCACGGGCGTAGGCCTCGTGCAGCGGGTAGGAGTCGCGGTCGAGGTGGTCGGCGGCGCGCCAGGACCACAGGAGTTCGCCGTCCGGGCCGACCTCCTTGATGGTGTCGGCCCAGACCACGCCGCCCGTGGCTTCGGAGCCGGGCACTCCGCCCCGTACCGCCGCGGCGTCGGCCCCGGCGAGGGGTTCGAGGGCGGTGTAGAGGATGCGGCCGTCGTCGAGGTGGTGGGCGTCGTGGTGCTGGAGGGGGTCGCGGTGCTCCCGCAGCACGGTCCCGTCGGGCGCCGCGTGGAGCATGACGCCGCCCCGGTACTTGTGCCACATCGGGAAGAGGGCCCGCTCTCCCGGGAGTACGCCGTTGTAGGCGAGGGTTCCGTCGGCGAGGAGTCGGGCGTGGCGGCCGGGGCGGTAGGGGAGGTCCCAGCGGTGGACGCTGCGGCCCTGGAGGTCGATGAGGTACACCTCCCCGGTGCCGGTGAGCGGCGCGTAGAGGGTGTAGCCCTCGGACGCGGCCGTCTCGTCGAGGGCGATGAGGCCGGTGGGACGTCGGCGGCGTGAGTTCTGGTCGATCGTGGGCACGTCGGAGCTCCTCGCTTCAAACTTTCTTTGATGAGAACAACCGACTTTGACGGTAGGCGCGTTGTGTGACGGGCGTGTGTCGGGAGTACGAAACCGTCTCCGGGCTTCGGCCGAGCGGCGCGTAAGGTGCGGTCATGCGCCGTGGAACAGGGCGGACGGCGGCGCGGGGCGGGAAGGGACGGGACCATCGATGGAGACCGCGAACACACCACGGGTGGGCGCCGCCGTGCGCCGCCGGAGACGGGCGCTCGACCTGACGCTCGCCGAGGTGGCACGGAGCAGCGGGCTCTCCTCGCCGTTCCTCAGCCAGATCGAGAACGACCGGGCGCGCCCCAGCATGCGGTCGCTGCAGCGGATCGCCGACGCCCTCGGGACCACGGCGGTGCAACTGCTCGCGGCCTCCGACGAGACCCGTACGGTCGACGTGGTGCGGGCGGACGACGACAGCGGCCTCGACCGGGAGGCGCGCGTCCGGCCGGTGGTGCGCGGCCGTCATCAGCTGCACGCGCTGGAGTTCGTCGGTGCGCACGAGGCGGACCGCGAGTTCCGGCACCGGAACGACGAGCTGCTGTACGTGGCGGACGGCTCGGTGGAGGTGGAGGCCGACGGCCGCGTCCACCGGCTGGGCCGCGGGGACACGCTGCTCCTGTCCGGCGGCGTCCGGCACCGCTGGCGCACCACCGAACCGGGCTCGCGGGTCCTGGCCGTCGCGGTCGGCGACCACGTGGAGGTGTTGGAGACCTGATGACATGGACGGCACCGCCGGTGAAACGCTCCCGACACCTGGCCGGACTCGGCACGGTGACCGAACGGCAGATGCTGGAGGGGTGGCTGACCTGGCACCGGGAGACGCTGCTGGCCAAGTGCGCCGGGCTCGACCCGGCCCGGTTGGCGCGCGCGACGGTGGAGCCGTCGAACCTCACCCTCCTCGGCCTGGTCCGGCACATGGCGGAGGTGGAGCGGTCGTGGTTCCGGCGCGGGTTCGCGGGTGAGACCGTCGGCGAGGTCTTCACCGGGCCGTCGGACGGCGACGAGGGGCTCGACGGGGTGGACGCCGCCGAGGCGGAGAGGGACTTCGGACTGTTCCGGGCGGAGGTCGAGGCCTGCGACGCGGCGGTGGCCGGGCGCGACCTCGACGAGACCTTCCTGTCCTCACGCGGGGTCGCCCTCAGCCTGCGCTGGGTCTACATGGTGATGATCCAGGAGTACGCCCGCCACAACGGCCACGCCGACTTCCTGCGGGAGCGTACGGACGGGGTGACGGGGGACGGCTGACGTCCGGTACGGCCGTGGGGTCGCCGTACCGGACGGGCGGGCAGCCGGGTCTCAGGCTTCGCGGGCGCCCTCGTACATCGCCTCGACGAGCTCGGCGTACTCACGCTCCACGACGGGCCGCTTCACCTTGAGGCTCGGGGTGAGTTCGCCGTGCTCGACGTCGAGGTCGCGCGGCAGGACCGAGAACTTCTTGAGCGTCTGCCATCGTTGGAGGCCGCCGTTGACGCGCTGGACGAAGCCGTCGATCAGCGCGTGCGCCTCCGGCGAGGAGACGACCTCGGCGTAGGAACGGCCGCCGAGGCCGTTCGACGCCGCCCAGGGCATGATCGCGCTCTCGTCGAGCGCGATCAGGGCGGTGCAGTAGTTGCGGCCGTTGCCGATGACCAGGACGTTGCTGACGAACGGGCAGGCGGCCTTGAAGCGGCCCTCGATCTCCGTGGGCGCCACGTACTTGCCGCCCGACGTCTTGAACAGGTCCTTCTTGCGGTCGGTGATCCGGACGAAGCCCTCCTTGTCGATCTCGCCGATGTCACCGGTGCGGAACCAGCCGTCGCTCTCCAGGACTTCGGCGGTCTTCTCCGGAAGGTTGTGGTAGCCGCGCATGATGCCGGGCCCCCTCAGGAGGATCTCCCCGTCCTCGGCGATGCGGACCTCGGTGCCGGGCAGGGGCCGGCCGACCGTGCCCACCCGGTAGTCGTCGACCGGGTTGACGGTGCAGGCCGCGCTGGTCTCCGTCAGGCCGTAGCCCTCCAGGACGGGCACGCCCGCGCCGGCGAAGAAGTAGCCGATGTCGGGGGCGAGCGCGGCGCTGCCCGAGGCGCTGCCGCGGAGCTCTCCCCCGAACGCCGCCCGGATCTTGCCGTAGACCAGCTTGTCGGCGAGGGCGTGCTGGGCGCCGAGCCACAGGGGCACCTTGCGGCTTCCCGTCGCCACCAGGCTCTCCTGACCGGTCCTGGCGTGGTCGCGGGCGACCTTCGCCGCCCACCGGAAGATCTTGTACTTGGCTCCGCCCTCGGCCCGCGCCTTCGCGGCGATGCCGTTGTAGACCTTCTCGAAGACCCTCGGCGCGGAGGCCATGACGGTGGGACGGACGACGGGCAGGTTGGTGACGATGCGGTCGACGCGCCCGTCGATCGCCATCACGTGTCCGGTCTGCACCTGGCCGGAGATCAGGGCCTTGCCGAAGACGTGGGACAGCGGCAGCCAGAGGAACTGCACGTCGTCGGGGTGCAGCAGTCCGCTCGCCTCCTGCGCGACGCCCTGGTAGGACCAGCAGTCGTGCACCAGGCGCACGCCCTTCGGGCGGCCGGTCGTCCCGGAGGTGTAGATCAGGGTGGCGAGCTGGTCGCGCCCGATGGCCCCCACCGTCGTGTCGATCGCGTCCGGATGGTCCTGGAGGTACGCCCTGCCGCGCTCCTCCAGCTCGGCGAGGCTCAGTACGTCCAGTCCCTCGACGCGGGGGAGGTCCGCCTCCGGGTCGAAGAGGATCGCGTGGCCGAGGCCGGGCAGGCGGTCCGCGTGCGCGACGACCTTGGCCAGTTGGGCGGCGTTCTCGACGAAGACGGCCCGGCTGTCGGAGTCGGCGAGGATGTACGCCGTCTCGTCGGCGTCGGTGCTCGGGTAGACGGCGGTCGCGGCGGCGCCCGCGCACATCACGCCCAGATCGGCGAAGATCCACTCCACCCGGGTCGAGGAGGAGATGGCCACGCGCTCCTCGGTCCGCAGCCCGAGGGCGAGCAGACCGGCGGCGATCGCCGTCACGCGCTCGGCGGCCTGGGCCCAGGTCAGCGAGCGCCACTCCTCGGCGCCGGGGGCGCCCTGACCGGCCGGCACGGGGTAGCGGTAGGCCTCCCGGTCGGGTGTGGCCTCGACCCGTGAGAGGAAGAGGTGCGCCACCGAGTGCGGCCGGTTTTCGAGCAGGTACTGCGCGGAACTCATGGCGTCCTCCGAGCCCAGTGCGCCGTCAACGTTGTTGACCGGCAGGTAACTTGCGCGCAGAGGCGAGGCTAAGGGGAAACCCCTCGCCGTGTAAGGGGTCAGCCCTGACCCGTCTCGTCCGTCTTCCCCCGTGCCGCGATCAGCGGGCCCAGGAGGCGCGTACCAGGGCCCACCCGGCCGCCGGGGCCGGGCAGTTGGGTGGTGTCGGCCACCCCGAGCGGCTCCCGGCAGGCCCCGCAGGCCACGACCGGGGTGGTGACGTGCCCGCAGGCGTCGTGCCGGATCCGGGTGGGCGGACCCGCGGTCCCGGCGTACCACTTGTCCCCCCACGCCATCAGCGCCAGCAGGACGGGGTAGAGCTCCCGGCCCTTCTCCGTGGGCACGTACTCCTCGCGCGGCGGACTGTCCTGGTACCGCTCGCGCGTCAGCACGCCCTCCTCGACGAGCCGCGCGAGGCGTGCGGCGAGGACCTTGCGGGAGAGGCCGAGATCCTCCGCCAGCTCGTCGAAGCGGCGGATGCCGACGAGGACGTCACGCATGATCAGGGCCGTCCAGGCGTCGCCGAACAGATCGGTCGCGCGGGCGATCGAGCACGCGACGTCGGAGAGGGGGGTGCGGGTCACGCCCTCATGCTATCCGTGTCGGGTTCCCTCAGGGAACTGTAGGCTGCTAGGTTTACTCGGGGAACCTGACCCGATCGTCGAGGAGCCGCCATGCCCGTCGCCCCGCACATCGCACTCGACTCGGCCGGGCCCGCGGCCGTCGACGGCCGTCACATCCGGGCCCTCACCTTCCAGTCCGTACGCCTCGACTACCTGCGGCGCGTGCTCTCGGAGCTGAGCCTCCCGGCGGACGGCGGCCGGGCCCTCGTCGTCGGCAGCGGGCGCGGCCTACTGGCCCGCGGCCTCGCGCGGCTCGGCTTCGAGGTCGTCGCCGCCGATCCCTCCCCCGCCGCGACGGCCCTCGCCGTGGCGGCGGACGACGGCGCCGGCGTCACCTACCTGACCTCTCCCGCGGAGGAACTCGACCTGCCGAGCCGCTCGTTCGACCTCGTGTACTGCGCCGACACTCTGGAGATCACCGAACGGCCGGACGCGGTCCTCGCGCAGGCCGCGCGCGTCCTGCGCCGCGACGGGGCCTTCGTGTACGACACGGTGAACCGCACCCCCGTGTCCCGCCTCATCTACCTCGGGGCCTTCCAGGCGTTCCCCGGCACCCGCATCATGCCCCGCGGCCGCTACGCCGCACACCGGCTGCGCCGACCGGCAGAGCTCGCCGAGGCCCTCGACCGGGCGGGGCTGTCCGCGCGGGACGTGTCGTCGTTCAAGCCGCGTGACGTACGGAGTCTGGTGCGGGCGACGCACGGGCGCAGGCGCGGCACACTGACCGACGAGCAGCTGCCGGCCCTGGTCGACATGGTGCTCCAGCCGGACGGCAGCCCGGTGGTGACGTACCTGGGGTACGCGGTCCACCGGGCCTGAGCGGCTTTCCCGCACACCCGCCCGCGCGCAGCCGGGGCCGGGCCGCCTCTTCCCGCACACCCGCCCGCGCGCAGCCGGGGCCGAGCCACCCCTTCCCGCCCCCTCTACGGCCGGGAACCCCAGGACCCCGGCCCCGAGTCGCCGAGCAGCGCACAGACGAACCGCTCCTCGGTCGCGCGCAGTCGGGCGAGCAGGGCCGGGTTCGTCGTGACCTGGCTGGTGACGGAGACCGTCACCGTGCGTCGGCCGTCCCGCGCGGCGGCGGCGAACTGCGTGTAGCCGGGGGTGTTGCCGGTGTGGCCGAGGACCGTGCCGCAGCGGGTGGTGTACCGGAAGAGGCCCAGGCCCGCCGCGTTGGCGCCGGGGCCGGCCGGTTCGGAGGCGCCGCCGGGGAGGAAGTCCTGCTGGGCGTGGCGGGTCATGGGGGTCAGCAGCTCCGGTCCGGCGTAGCCGCCGATGAACCTGCTCAGGTCCGCCGGGGTGGAGACGATGCCGCCCGACGCCCAGGCGCCGGAGGCGCTGACCGCCTCGCTCACGTCCTCGGGCACCTCGCCGGGGACGGTGAAGTAGCCGTGCAGGAAGGGGCGGGGAAGCCGGTAGCCCTGCGGGAGGCTGGTCTCCGTCAGGTCGAGCGGGCGGTACACGAGCTGCCGCAGCAGCGACTCGTACGAGCGGCCGGTGGCCTGCTCGGCCATCAGGGCGACCGCGATGTTGTCCGAGTTGGAGTAGGCGTAGCGGCTGCCCGGCTGGAACCCCAGGGGCCGGTCGGCCACGAAGTCGAGGAGGCGGCGGGAGTCGAAGTGGTGGCGGGGGTCGGCGCGGACGATGTCCTGGAACGCCTTGCTCTTGCTGAAGTCCGGAAGTCCGCTGGTGTGCCGGAGCAGTTGACGGAGCGTCACACCGTGCCAGGCCTCGGGCAGGTGGGGCAGGCGCTTGCCGATCGTGTCGTCCAGGCGCAGGGCCTGCCGGTCCACGAGGCTCAGCGCGACCGCCCCGCTGAAGGCCTTGGCCACGCTGGCGATGCGCATGTGGTCGTCGGGCCGGGGCGGACGCCGCGTGCCCACCTCGGCCGTGCCGGCCCGGTAGACCTGGCGTACGCCGTCCCGGGTCAGGACCGCGATGGCCCCGGGCGGGCCGCCGGGCGCCGCCACCAGGTCGGCGAGGGCCCGCTGGAGGGCCGGGTCGCCGTGGCCGGGGCCGTGCGGCGCCGGGGCCGTCGGGACGGCCGCGACCGGTGCGGTCGCGGCGCCGCTCAGGACGGCGGCCGCCACCACCGCCCCGACGGCGGCCGCACCGAATCCGCGCCTCGGGCGGGGTCCGGTACGGGCACGGGCGGAGCTCGTGGAATTCCGGCCGTCGTACGCGGCGGGGACACGTCGGGGCATGCGCTACCTCCTCGGCTACGGGACCGGGAAGGGCGGACGGTGCCCCCGGCCCGGCGCCGGTCTGACGACCGGACCTTCCGGGCCCTGGCCGGCCACCGGACCGCCCTGTCCCAGGGTCAGGCCACCGTCTCGCGGCCCGGGCTCCCCCGCGCGTCGCCTGCGCCATCCGGCCCACACGGCGCGCACGGGGCGTCCCGGCGGCCGCTCAACGGGTCGGCGCGGCCCCGGCGCCGGGTCGCCGCCCGGACGCGCTCCGGTAGCCGAGGGTGACCACGACCGTGGCCACCAAAACGACCGTGCCCACCGTGCGCAGCGCCGGGCTCATCGCGTCGGCGAAGGACGCCGTGCCGGCGCCGGCGCCGTGCGCGGCGAGCACGGTGCCGGTGACGGCCACGCCGAGGGCGGCACCGATCTCCCGGGCCGAGGTGCCGAGGCCGGAGCCGAGGCCGGCCTGGTGGGCGGGGAGGGAGGCGACGACGCCGACGGTCAGGGCCGGCATGCACAGGCCGGTTCCCGCCGAGATGACGAGCAGCCGGCAGGCGTACAGCCCGTAGGGCGTGGCCGCGTCGGCGGTGGAGGCGCCGAGGAGTCCGGCGCCGATCAGGAACAGGCCGGTGGCGACGGCGGGGCGCGGGCCGGAGGCGGCCTGCCAGCGGGTCGCGACCTTGGGGAAGAGGGCCATGCCGATCGTGAGCGGGACGATGGCGAGTCCGGTGACGGCGGGGCCGTACCCCTTCACGTACTGCAGGTACTGCGAGTTGGCGTAGAACAGCGAGAAGAGGCCGAAGAAGCCGGTGGCCGTGCCCAGGAGGGCGGCGCGCAGCCGCCGGGAGCGGAAGACCCGCGGGTCGAACAGCGCGGCCGGTGAGCGGAGCGCGTACCAGGTGAACAGGCCGGTCAGCGCCGCGCCCACCGCGAAGAGGGCGAGGATGCGGGGCGAGGTCCAGCCGTGCGCCGGGCCTTCGATGACGCCCGCGAGGAGGGCGACCAGGGCCGCGACGAGCAGCAGGGTGCCGCGCGGGTCGGGTCGCCCGTGCGGGGAGCGCTCGGTGCGCGGCACGGTGACCGCGACGGCCCAGGCGAGCAGCGCGGCCAGGGGGACCATCAGCCAGAACAGGGCGCGCCAGGAGAGGAACTGGCCCGCCGCTCCCCCGCCGACGTTGCCCGCGAGGCCGCCGAGGCCCGCGGAGAGGGTCCAGGAGGCCAGGGCCCGGGCCCGGCCTTCCGGTCCGGCGAGCTGTACGAGGATCGACATGGTCGCGGGCATGATGCAGGCGGCCCCGGCGCCGGACACCCCGCGGCCGGCGATCAGCAGCGCGGGCGACGCGGCCAGGGCGCTCAGCGCCGCCCCGGCGGCGAACAGCGCGAGACCGGCGAGCAGCACGCCCTTGCGGCCCCGGCGGTCGCCCAGGGCTCCGGCGGGGACGAGCAGTCCGGCGAAGACGATGACGTAGGCGTCCACCGTCCACAGCAGCTCGGTGGAGGACGGGTGGAGCGAGGAGGCGGCCAGTTGGGGGACGAGGAGGTTGATGGCGGCGACCATGCCCTGCGCCACCAGGACGCAGGCGCACAGGGCGAGCAGGGTCGACCGCCCGAGCGGGCTCGGCGCGGTGCCGGCCGGGGCGGAGGGGGGCGGTGAGAGGGCAGCGGAAGACATGGCTCCTCCGGGGAGCGTCGTGGTGAGGGGGTGTGCGCTCACCGTAGGCTCGGCCCGTGGATTACTTCCAGTGCATCTTTTGCAAGGGGTGAGTGCGCGTGACGCAATCCGTGGACGCCACCGGTCTCGACCTGAACCTTCTCCTCGCCCTCGACGTCCTTCTGGAGGAACAGAGCGTGCGGGGAGCGGCCCGGCGGCTGCATCTGTCCGAGCCGGCCACCAGCCGCACCCTGGGCCGGATCCGCAAGGCGCTCGGCGATCCGATCCTGGTGCGCGCCGGGCGCGCGATGGTGCCGACGCCGTACGCGCTGTCCGTACGGGCGGAGGTGGGCGCGGTCGTGGAGCGGGCCAGGGCCCTGTTCGCGGCCTCGGGCCCCATCGATCTCCGTGCCGTCGCACGCACGTTCACGGTGCTCGGCCAGGACTCCCATCCCGCCCTGCTCGGCCCCGACCTGCTCGCGCGTGCCGCCCGCGAGGCCCCGCGGGTACGGCTGCGGTTCCTGAACGAGAGCCACATCGACGCGCCGACGCTGCGGGAGGGGGTCGCCGACCTCGAGATCGGTGTCATCGACACCGTCCACCCCGAGGTGCACACCGAGCACGTCCTCGACGACCGCATGCTCGCGGTCGTCCGGGCGGGGCACCCCCTCCTCCAGGGGCGCCTGACCCGGCGGAGGTTCGCGACGGACGCGGACCATCTGGTCGTCTCGCGCCGGGGACGGCTGCAGGGTCCCGTCGACACCGCGCTGGCCGAGCACGGCCTGCGACGGCGGGTCGTCGCGAGTGTCGGCACGTACCCGGCGTCGCTGTTCGTCCTCCGCGACACCGACCTCGTCGGCCTGATCAGCGCGCGGAGCCGCTCGCTGGCCGCGGCCCTCGGCCTGGTCACCTTCGACGTCCCCCTCGACCTGCCGCCGCTGCCGGTCGGCCTCGCCTGGCATCCGCGCCACGACGCCGACCCGGCGCACGCCTGGCTGCGCGGCTGCGTACGGGACCTGCTGCTCGGCCGGCCCGGCTGATCCCGTCCGTCCGCCCCCCCGTCACGGCGGGCGGACGGCGCTATGCGGGGTCGGCGGCCACCCGGAAGCCGATGTTCCCGGTCGAGCTGTCGGGTGTGTTGGAGCTGCGGGCGGCCACCCGGTACCGGTTGCAGTAGGAGTCGTGGCACAGGTACGAGCCGCCGCGCATCGCGCGCGCGGTCTCCTCGCCGGGGGCGAACCGGTCCGCGCACCACTCCCAGACGTTGCCGACCGTGTTGTAGAGGCCGAAGCCGTTGGGCCGGAAGGACTTCGCGGGGGCCGTGCCCGCGTGGCCGCCGTCGGCGGGGAGGTCGGGGAAATCGCCCCGCCAGATGTTGCACAGGGGACGGCCGTCCGATGTGAGCTCGTCGCCCCACGGGTAGCGGCGCTGCTCCAGGCCGCCACGGGCCGCGTACTCCCACTCGGCCTCGGTGGGCAGGCGGGTGCCGGACCAGGCGCAGTAGGCCTGGGCGTCGTGCCAGGACACATGGACGACGGGGTGGTTCTGCCGGTCGGTGACGTGGGAGCCGGGGCCTTCGGGCCGGCGCCACGAGGCGCCGTCCACCGTCCGCCACCACGGGACGCCCGGCACGGGCGGGGACACGGCCGCGACTTCCTCCCCCAGGAAGGCCCCGAACGTGAAGGAGAAGCCGAAGCGCTCGGCGTCGGTGACGTGTCCGGTGGCTTTGACGAAGGTGGCGAACTGCGCGTTCGTCACCGTCGTGGCCGCGATGCGGAAGGGCTCCACGGTCACCTCGCGGACCGGGCCCTCGGCGTCGGCGGGGAAGCCCTCCGGGTCGTCGGTGCCCATGAGGAAGCGCCCTCCGGGCAGGGAGAGCAGCTGCCGGGCGACCCGGGAGGGGCGGGCCGGGGGTCGGGGCGGGGCGAGGGTCATGACGGGGAGGGGGGCGTGACCTGGGGTGCAGCACGAGGGCATGACGACTCCGGCGGAATCGGAAGGGTGGGCGGCCGGCCCCGCGCGTCGCGGCGCGGGGCCGGCCGGCAGTGCGGTGGCGCGGGTCAGGCCACGCGGTCGGCGGCGAGCTGCGCGGCCAGGGCGGGGATGCCGAGGGCCTGCTCCTGGGCCGGTGTGGCCTGGTAGAGCTTGTTGGTCAGCTGGTAGGGGTCGTTCACCAGGTCGTAGTACTCGCGGAACTTCACCTGTCCGGTGCCGGACACCGTGCCGTTCCCGTCGGTCGTCAGGTCGTAGTACTCCGTGTACTGCTCGTCCTTGGCCACGTACGAGGACCAGGTGGGCGCGCCTCCGGCGGTGGTGCCCTGCTTCCACCATTCCACCAGGAGGTGGTCGCGGCTGTAGGAGGAGAGCAGGGACCGGCCGTCCTGCGGGGCGCTCGGGGTGATGCCGGCGGCGTCGAGGATGGTGGGGGCGATGTCGATGTTGGCGACGATGCGGTTGTCCTGGGTCCCCGCGCCGAGGCCGCCGGCCGGCCAGGAGAGGTAGAACGGCACCTCGTGCGCGGGGCGGTAGGGCACCGACTTCGCGGTCCAGCCGTGGTCGCCCCAGCTGAATCCGTTGTCGCCGATGTAGATGACGAGGGTGTTGTCGAGCTGGCCCAGGGCCTGGAGCTTGTCCTTGAACGCCTGTACGGCGTCGTCGACGGAGAGCAGGGTGCGCAGCTGCTCGGCGCGGATGGTCCGGCCGTCGGCGAGGGTGCCGGTGGCGTTCTTGATGTAGCCGGGCTTGTCGCTGCGGTCGTTCTCGGGGACCGAGGGACGGCCGTTCCAGTCGGGCACGGGGGTGTCGGCGTACTTCGCCTCGGGGGTGCGCGGGCCGTGGGAGGCGTAGGGCGTGACGTACGCGAACCAGGGCCTGGTGTCGGTGGCGGCCTTGTCGAGGAATTTCAGGGTGCGGTTCTTGACGATGGTGGTGGTGTAGCCGTTGATCGTCTGGACGGTGCCGTCGACGTTCCACTGGGCGTCGACGTACCCGGGCTGGAGGAGGGCGAACTCCTCGAAGTGCGGCGGATTGTCCGCCAGGGTCCAGGAGTTGAGGTACTTGCCGAACAGGCCGGTGCGGTAGCCCGCCTGCTTGAGGTACTTCTGCACGGTGGTGCTCTGGTCCAGCGCGTGGGAGGCGCCGTTGTTGCGCACGCCGTGGTTGTGGGCGTGACGGCCGGAGAACACGCTGGAACGCGAGGGCGCGCACAGCGGGGTGGTGACGTGGCCGTCGGTGAACCTCACGCCCTGGTCGGCGAGCCAGGCGACGGTCTTGGGCAGGGCCCATTCGGTGTGCTTGGGCTGGTCGTCGGTGACGATCAGCAGGATGTTCGGCCGGCCGGCGGCAGCGGCGGGGCCGGCCGCGGCGACCTGCGCGAGGGCGGGTACGGCGGTCGCGGCCGCGACGGCGGCGGCGCCGCCGAGGAAGCCTCGTCGGCTCACCTGCGGGCGTCGGTTCTCGCTCATGATGTCCATTCCTCCGGGTGCGACTGCACGAGGGACACGGCGGACGGAGGCACGGGGAGACGTGCCGTCGGGCCGCGGTGGGGAAGGGGAAGAGACGGGAGTCAGGCGGGGGCGCCAGGTGGGGATCCCGTGGGGGGGAAGGGGCGCGTTCAGCGCGCCGGGGCGACCGTACACAGGGCGCTCGCCAGGTGCCCTTGGTCGACGTGGCGGCGCGCAGTGAGGATTCCTGCTGCCATGGCCACGACAGTATGCGGAGTGGAACCGCGGTTCCATGTACGGCGGATGAAATGGCGGCCGCCGTGCTCATCCACGACTGCCGTACTCACCTGTGCCCGCCGTGCTCACCCACCACCGCCGTGCTCACCCCGCCTCCGTGCTCACCCCGCCTTCGCGCCGGGCTCCCCGGTCTGGCCGTCGGGCCACGGCCACGTGAGAATGCCCCCATGACCGATGCATCAGCGACACCGGCGGAGCAGGACGCCGTCCGCGTCGAGCGCGACGGGCCCGTGACCACGGTGGTCCTGTCCCGGCCCGCCGCCCGCAACGCCGTGGACGGGCCGACGGCGCGGCGACTGGCCGACGCCTTCCGGGCGTTCGAGGCCGACGAGGAGGCCTCGGTCGCGGTGCTGTGGGGCGAGGGCGGCACGTTCTGCGCGGGCGCCGACCTCAAGGCCGTCGGCACCGAGCGCGGGAACCGGGTGGCGCCCGACGGCGACGGCCCGATGGGGCCGACCCGGCTGCGCCTGACGAAACCGGTCGTCGCGGCCGTCAGCGGCCATGCGGTGGCCGGCGGGCTCGAACTGGCCCTCTGGTGCGATCTGCGCGTGGTCGAGGAGGACGCGGTCCTCGGGGTGTTCTGCCGCCGGTGGGGCGTGCCCCTGATCGACGGCGGCACGGTCCGGCTGCCCCGGCTGATCGGCGAGAGCCGCGCCATGGACCTGATCCTGACCGGCCGGCCGGTCGCGGCCGCCGAGGCGTACGAGATCGGGCTCGCGAACCGTCTCGTACCGCCGGGCCGGGCGCGGGCCGCGGCGGAGGACCTCGCCCGGGAGATCGCCGCGTTCCCCCAGCTGTGCCTGCGCCACGACCGCCTGTCCGTCCGGGAGCAGCACGGCCTGCCCGAACCCGAGGCGCTGGCGGTCGAACTGCGGCACGGCATGGTGCCCCTGTCGGCCGGCGAGACCCTCAGCGGCGCCGCGCGCTTCACGGCCGGGGCCGGCCGGCACGGCTCGTTCACCGCCTGAGCCGTCCGGGCCACGGCGAAGGCGCCGGTCTCGTCGGGAGCCGGTGTCAGTCGCGTGTCCGGTAGAGCCTGATGTCCCGGTTGACGAAGAGGTGGACGTAGCCGCACGACCAGCAGATCAGTCCGGTCGCCGACTCGTTCGCCCAGGCCATGTTGAAGAACTCCATCCCCGTGCTGTTCAGCTTCACCTCCCGCTCGCGGAAGGTGTCGTTGTCACACACCTGGCAGCGGATCGACTTCTGTCCGATCGCCGCGTGCACCGGCTTGGCCATGCCGTCTCTCTCTTCCTCCGTCGGTTCCGGCGGTGTTCCGGGGCGGGTGGGGCGCGTCCGTCGCGCGGGTGATCGCCTTCTCGACGGCCGTGATGCGGTCGGCGAGCAGGCCGAGGGCGGCGACCGCGCGGGCCAGGGGGTCGTCTCCGGAGTCCCCGAGCGCGCGGGCGCGGGTGCGGGCGGCGTTCAGCTCCGTGCGGCGCGCGGACTGTGCCGGGGTGAGGGTGCCGCGCAGGGCGGCGAGTTCGAGGAGGTTGGCCTCGGCTTCGGTGGTCAGCGTCTGGGCCTCGGCGGTGTAGTGGTCGTCGATCAGGGCGGCGAGTTCGGCGTCGTCCATGACGGGCGAGATGCGGGCCGTGATCTTGCTCATCGTACGGTACGACCCCTGGAGCCGGAACGGCGCTGCGGTGCGGGCCTCGTCGGCGGTGGCGGCGGAGGCGATGTACGCCTCGTTGACGGCGAGGACGGTCTCCCGGGCGGTGAGGAGACGGCGGAGGACGGCGAGGACCTGGTCGAGTTCGGCCGGGGCGTAGGGGTGGGTGAGCCGGTCGCGGCGTGCGGCCGGGTCGCCTGCGGCCAGCCGGGTGAGGAGCTCCAGGTCGGCGCGGTCGCGCCCGGCGAGCGGGGCGAGGAGCGGGTGGGAGGTGAGGGCGTTCTCGACGAAGCTGAACGCGAAGGCCTCCTCCTTGCCGGTCAGCACGTCGCCGAGGTTCCACACGTCGGCCCGGCTGGCGAGCATGTCCGGCACGCGGAAGGCCCGTCCGGACTCGGTGTACGGGTTTCCGGCCATGCAGACGGCGAAGCGTTTTCCGCGTAGGTCGTGGCCGTTCAGGGTCCGGGTGGCGTCGCAGAGGGGGATGAACTTCTGCAGGAACTCCGGGGAGGTGTGCTGGATGTCGTCCACGTACAGCAGGACGTTGTGGGCGGCGGCCAGGGCGAAGGCGATCTTCTCCAGCTCCCGGCGGGCGGTGGCGTCGGGTGCCGCGGCGGGGTCGAGGGAGGTCGTCCGCCGGCCGAGGGCGGGGCCGTCGACCTTGACGAGCAGCAGGCCGAGGCGTTCGGCGACGTACTCGACGAGGGTGGTCTTGCCGTAGCCGGGCGGGGAGAGGAGCAGCAGCAGCCCGTGGGAGTCGCCGCGCTCGGCGGTTCCGGCGGCGCCGAGCTGCTTGGCGAGGTTGTCGCCGAGGAGCGGGAGGTAGACCTCGTCGACGAGCCGGTTGCGGACGAAGGACGACATGACGCGGGGGCGGTACGCGTCCAGGCGGAGGCGGGCGCGCTCGGCGGTGAGGAGTTCCGTCCGCTGCCGCTGGTGGGCGCGGAAGGCCGGCGCGTCGACGGCGGCGAAGTGCCGTGTCCTGGCGAGGAACTCGTCGAGTCGCAGTTCCAGCGAGCGTGCCCGCACCCGGGGGTGGTCGCCGAGGAGCCCGGTGATCGTGGCCGTGGTCGGGGCGTCGACCTCGTAGCGGTCGAGCCCCGGGCAGAGCTCGACGGCGACGGCCTCGGCGAGCACGCCCGGGTCGTACGGCTCCCCGGACGCCGACGCGTACGAGGTGAGCCAGGCCTCGACGAACCGGCGTCGCGCGTCCGGCTCGGTGAGGGCGGCGAGGGCGTCGTCGTAGGCGGAGGCGCCGACGGTGCGGCGGAAGGCGGCGAGGAGGGCGCGCGCCGCGCCGGAGACGGCGAAGCCCGCCGGGCCGGAGGCGAGTTCGTCCGTCAGGTACGCGGCCGCCGCCGGGTCCCCGGTCGCTTCGGCGAGCTCCTCCCTCAGCCCGTCGAGGGCCGAGTCGGTGCCGAAGAGGTCACGGGCCCGGGTCAGCGCGACCGCCTGGTGGGTCCACTGCGCGCGGGCCCCGTCGGTGGTGGACGCCCAGAAGAGCTGGGCGGTCGCGCGCGCCGCCCCGGTGTGGCGCAGCGGTCCGGCGCCTTCGTCCAGCTTCAGCACCGCTTCCAGGATCAGCGCCGCGTCGTGGTCGTGGACGCCGCGCTCGTGGCCCTCGTCGTAGGCGGCCTCGGCCGCCTGCCGGGCGAGCGCGCCGAGGTCCGCTCCGGCGAGGCCGTCCGTGCCGTGCTCGGCCAGGAGGCGTGCCGCCAGGTGCTCGGCCCGGTAGACCTCGGGCGACTCGGAGGGCAGGGTCCGGTCCCAGAGGTGACGGGCGGCGGTGAGGGCCGGGTGGGTGACGGGTTCGCGGTAGTCGGTTCCCGTCAGGGCGAGGACGAGGGCGCCCCCGCCCGAGCCCCCGCCCGCGTCCTCGTGCGGGACGAGGGTCAGCTCGGGGGCCTGCCGGGTGACGGCGAAGCGGTGCCGGCCGAGGCGGATCGTGTCGCCGCCGTCGGAGAAGAGCTCGGCGCGGTCCCGCAGTGCCCGCCCGGCCTCCTGGCGGGCGGCGCCGAGGCGGCTCTCCAGCTCCTCCGCCCGTGCCCGGTCGCCGAGCTCCCGCAGTTCCTCGCCGAGGCGCCGGACCCGGGTGACCATGGGGTCGGAGGCGAAGTAGGTGTGCACCTCGTCCAGGTCGGTCAGGCCCGCCGCCCGTCGGGCGATGGTTTCCAGGACCCGGCCGGCCGAGCCGGCGAGGCGCGCGGCGCGGCGGGCACGGGCGTCCTGGAGGGCCTGTCCGCGTGCGGTGAAGGCGTCGTGGATCTCGGTGCGCCGCTCGGCGACGGCGGCGAGGAAGCCGTCGTGCCCGGTGAAGCGGGATTCCAGGTTCTCCAGCTGGAGCAGGAGCCGGCCGAGCTGTTCGTCGCAGCGGTCGGGGGTGCCGGCTGCGGCCAGGGCGCCGGTGACGGCCTGGCCGAGCAGGGCGAGCTCGGCGGCGAACTCGGCCCGGCCCTCCTGCTCCAGGAGTTCGGTGCGGCGGGCGGCGAGATGGGCCCGGGCGCGGTTGAGCGCGCCCAGGACGTCGGCGACGCGCGCCAGGATCGAGGCGCGGACGGTGGCGTCGCCGACGTCGAGACCGGCGATGACCTCGCCGAGGGTGCGCAGCTCGTGGGTGCGGGCGTCGATCCGTTCGCCGACCGGCCCGGTCTCGGCGACGGTGGCGAGTGCCCCGGCCTCGGTGGCGAGGCGTTCGGCCTCGGTGTGGTGGGCGGTGAAGGCGTCCTCGCCCCGGAGGAACGCGACGGCCCGCCGGGCGGCGGAGACGATGTCGGCCCCGACGTCCGCGGCGAGGGCGTCGATGGCCGCCGTGTCGGCGTACCGCATGTCCCTGAGGGTCACCAAGCGCCCTTGTGCCGTGCGGAGTTCGGTGATGCGGGCGATCCACTCCCCGGCCGTGGCGGGCGCCTCGCCCCGGATGCGCCGGACGAGGCGGCCGATCTCCTGGGCGGAGTCGGCGAGGGCCTCGGCCGCCTGCCGGGTGAGCGCCGTGACGGTGCCGAACTCGTCGAGGACCTGCGCGGCGGTGGCCCGCAGTTCGGTCAGGGGTGTGCCCAGGTCGCCGGTGTCCGGGTCGCCCAGCCAGTGGTGGACGTCGCCCGCGCGCACGCAGGCGGCTACGAGCGCCTCGTACACCTCGGTGGTGGGTGTGGGCTCGGTGGCCTGCCGGGCGATCGACAGGCAGTCGGCGATCCCCCGGACGAGGTCGGCGTTGCCGATGCGGGCCAGGGGGCCGGTCCCCGCGGGGCGCCGGTGGGTCTCGGAGACGTACGGCGTGCGCCAGATCTGCACCGGGTGGGTCCGGCCCGGCTCGCCGGACTCGCCGCGGAGCACGGCCATCGTCCCGTCGTCGAGCAGGGCGTATCCGCGGCAGAGGAGCGGGGTCGCGATCTCCTTGCCGATGGGGTCGTACGGGAGGAGCAGGGTCCGGCCCTCCGTGCGGGCGCGGAAGACGAAGAGGAGGTGCTCCCCGTCGGGCGAGCGGACCGTCCGGTCGAAGGCCTGTCCCGCCGTGTCGGTCTCGAAGGTCCTCACGGCGCCTGAGGCGAGGCAGTAGCCGCCGGGGAACACGATCCCCTCGTCCTCGGGCAGCCGCAGGCACGCCTGTCCGATGGCGTCGAGCCTGACGGCGGCGCCGGTCAGGGTGTTGAAGACGAGGTGCCGGCGGACGTCCTCCTTGTAGGGGCGGACGCGCACCAGGATCAGTGCGCCCACGACGGCGTGGGCCACCTCGGCGTCGGCGAGGGACTGCAGCGGCTCGTCGACCGGCTCCGTGTGGACGCTCCCGGCCGTGTCGGTGTCGTCGTCGGTCCTGACCGTCAGCGTCCCGCCGACCGTGGAGACGAACAGGCGGCCGCCGAGCGAGATGTGCGGGTGCCGGCCGGGTACGTGGTCGTCGCGGGTCGTCTCCACCCATGCGAGGTCGTCGGAGGGAGGCAGGACGTGGTCGCGTTCGCCCCGGGCGTCGAGGAACCGCATCTCGCCGGCGGGTCCGACGGACCAGCGCAGGACCCGCAGGTCGTCGTTCTGCTCCCCCGTCCGGAAGACGGCGAGGAGCCGGCCCTCGACGCGTCGCAGCCGGATCAGGCGCGCGCCCCGGTAGTAGCGGTGCAGCGCGGAGAACTCCCGTACGAAGGCGGGGTCGTCGAGGAGTCCGGGCACCGCCCGCGCGGGCAGCGCGTTCAGGTCGCGGTCGTGGAGGGTGAGGACGTCGGCGACCGAGACCTCGGAGAGCCCCGTGCCGGAGGGCTGGGAGCCGAGGAGCAGGACGTCGTCGCCGACGGCGACGACGTCCTGGGGCACGCAGGCGCGCTCGGTGTCGATGCGGCGGGTGTCGGCGAGCGCGAGCTCGCCGGAGCCGAAGGCCGCGATCCGCTCCTCGTCGAGGGCTCCGGCGCGCCTGGCCAGCTCGGCGGCCCGTGCCGCGAGCCGGTCGCGCAAGACCGTGTACGTGTCCTCGTCGATTCCGGCACCCATCTCGTCCCGCTCCTTGTACGGTGGTGAGTACGGGTCCGGTGCCGCCAACTCCCCCGTTTGCCGGCGCCGGACCCTCTGTGACCGCTCCCCGTGCGGTCAGTTCTTGGCGGCGCCGTTCAGCGCGGTCGTCTCCGCCGCGGGCGCCGCGGCCGGGGCGGGAACCTGCGCGTCGAGCACCCCGTCGAGCACCCCGGAGTTCATGACCTTCGCGAGGAACGCGGAGACCCCGAGGTTCTGCACGTCGGTCGTGGACAGCGAGCCCAGCACCTTGGTCAGGTCCTCCGTGAAGGAGCCCGAGCCGTTCAGCCACGGCCCGGCGAGCGCCTGCGCGGTCTGTGAGTGGTCCACGAAGCCGTCGACGGACTTGCCGAGCGCGATGGACTGGACGAGCCGGTCGAGGAAGACCGAATCCCCGCCGACGATGTTGATGTCGGCGTGCTCCAGACCGGTCGCGAGGACGGTGGCCTGCGCCTGGGCGACCTGCCGCTGGACGTCGAGCCCGGCGAGCCGGATCTCCTTCTCGGCGGCCAGCCGCAGCCGGTACTCCTCGTGGGTGCGCGAGGCCCCGTCCAGCGCGGCCATCGCGGCCGCCTTCTCGGTCAGACCTGCCGCCTCGGCCTTCAGCTTCTCGCCGATCGCCGTGGCCTCGGCCAGCGCCTTCTCCCGCGTGCCGGCCGCCTCGGCGAGCGCCTTCTCGCGGACACCGGCCGCCTCGGCGCGCAGCCGGGCCTCGGTGGCCTCCGCCTCGGCGCGGCCGGCCTTCTCGATGACGTCGGCCTCCATGTCCCGTACCCGCACGGCCGCGAGGCCCTCGGCGGCGGCCTCGGCCTGGACGCCCTCGGCGAGGCGGATCTTGGCGCGGGCGTCCATGTCGGCCGCCTTGTTGCGGGCCTCCGCCAGGGTGAGCTCCTCCGCAGCCCGGTGGACGGCGGCCTGCTCGGCCGCCTCCGCCGCCTTGATGTCCTTGACCAGCTTCTCCTGCGCCTCCGCCTCGGCCGCGATGACGACGGCCTGCCGGGTGCGCTCGGCCTCCTCGACCATGCGCAGCCGCTTGATGGACTCCTCCTGCTCGGCGACCGTGCGGTCCACCACGACCCGCTCCCGGATCACCTCGGCGATCTCGCGGCGCTCGGCCTCGACCTCCTTGTCGGCGGCGATGCGGGTCAGCTGGGTCTCCCGGTCGCGGGCGATGACCTCCAGGAGGCGGTCCTTCTCGATCCGCTCGTTCTCGACGGCGATGACCCGCTCGCGGTTCTTCTGCGCGACCGCCACCTCGCGGGCCTGGTTCTCGCGCTGGACGCCGAGGTGCTCCTCGGTCCTGAGGAAGGCGCTCTGCGCCCGCAGCCGCTCCTCCTCCACCACGCGCGCGGTCTCGGCCTCCTCGCGTGCCCGCGAGGTGTCGATCTCCCGCCTCTGCTTGATCTCCGCGTCGGCCTGACGCCGCTCCAGCTCCAGGATGGCCTCGCGGGCGTCGACGTTCTGGCGGGTGATCTCCTTCTGCTCGTTCTGCCGGTACTCGTTCGTCCGGACGTTCTCCACGGCCGTCAGCTCGGTGATCTTGCGGATGCCCTGGGCGTCGAGGATGTTGCCGGGGTCGAGCTGGCTCAGCGGCGTCTGTTCCACGTGGTCGATGGCGGCGTCCTCCAGGTGGTAGCCGTTGAGGTCGATGCCGATGAGCTCGATGATCCGGAACCGCAGTTCCTCGCGCTTGGTGTAGAGGTCGGTGAAGTCGAGCTGCTTGCCGACGGTCTTGACGGCCTCGGAGAACTTGGCGTGGAACAGCTCCTCCAGGGTCTCCTGGTGGCTGGCCCGGGCGGTGCCGATGGCCTGCGCGACCTTGATGACGTCCTCCACGGTCTTGTTGACCCGGATGAAGAACGAGATCCGGATGTCGGCACGGATGTTGTCCCGACAGATCAGCCCGTCCCGGCCCATCCGGGAGATCTCGAAGGTCTTCACCGAGATGTCCATGACCTCGGCCTTGTGCAGGACGGGCAGGACGATCTGCCCCGTGAAGGTGACGTCGACCTTGCGCGTCCTGGAGACGATCAGCGCCTTGCCCTGCTCCACCTTGCGGAACAGCCGGCCGACCACGAGGAGCAGAGCGACGGCGATGAGCAGGACGACGGCGATCAGCACGCCGGCGCCTCCGGTGACGACATCCATGAGAAACCCCGTCCGTTTTCTGTCTCCCGGCATCGGGCCGACGCCCATGCCCTCCGGTGGGGCCATCCTGAGACAGGATCACCCGTCGGGCATTGCCGTGATCCGGCAGTCTTCGAGGTCTCCTCCATGCCGGTCGCACACCCCGGGGGACGGCATGTCACTCTTGATCGCCGCGTGTCGGGGACGCGTCGGGAGACGGGGAGGGACCATGACGGAGAGGGAGCCGGCCGAGGAGTACCTGGAGGGGTACGCCGAGATACTGGCGGCGGTGTGCGCGACCCGCCGCAGGCTCACCCGGGAGGAGCGCGAGGCCCTGGGCGCGCTCGGGGAGCGGTCCGCGGAGGCCGGCATCGGACTGCGGGCCCTCGTCCGGGCCCATCTCTCCGCCGCCCAGCGGGTGCGTCCCGGTCTGTCGCAGACGGCCGCCGAGCACCTCCTGAGCGCCGTCGAGCAGGCCGTGGACGCCTTCGCCGAGGGGCACGAGCGGGCCCAGCACCTGGCGGTGCGTCAGGAGGAGGCGGCGCGGCGCGAGTTCATCGACGACCTGCTCCACGGCCGCAGCGATCTCGGCCGGCTGGCGGAGCGGGCCGAGCGCTTCGGACTGCTCCTCTCGCACGCCCACGCCGTCGCCGTCGCCCAGGGCCCGGAGCCGTACAGCGACGGCTACGCGGTCACCCGGAGCGTCGAGTCCTCGCTCGTCGCCCGCTTCGGCAATCGCCGCATCCTGCTCACCACCAAGGACGGGCGGCTCATCTGCGTCGCCCCGGCCGACGAGCCCGAGGTGCTCACCCACTTCGCCAAGCAGGCGTACGCGGCGACCGACGGCGGCCGGGTGGCGATCGGCCGCGCGCATCCGGGGGCGGGCGGTGTCGTCCACTCCTACGAGGAGGCGCTCAACGCCCTCGCCCTCGCCGCCCGCATGGACCTCACCGATCCGGTCCTGCACGCCGCCGACCTCCTCGTCTACCCCGTGCTCACCCGCGACCGGCAGGCCATGGCCGAGCTCGTGGGCACCGTCCTCGGCCCGCTCCGCCAGGCCCGGGGCGGTGCCAAGCCCCTCCTGGACACCCTCACGGCGTACTTCGACACCGGCTGCGTCACCGCCCAGGCGGCCCGCAGCCTCAGTCTCAGCGTGCGGGCCATGACGTACCGCCTCGACCGCATCCACCGTCTGACCGGCGCGGACCCCGGCGATCCCGTCCAGCGCTACACCCTCCAGACGGCCGTCATCGGCGCCCGGCTCCTGGACTGGCCCGACCAGCCGCTGTGACGTGTCTGGCGCCGGTCGCCGTAAGGTCCGTTCTGCTTCGCGAGTGAACCCGAACTGATCGCTGATCTCAGTTAGTTGAACGGTTTCCGGCCGTCTCTGGTGGGCAGGTTTGCAGAGCCGTGGACCGGGCATCGTCCGGCCTCGCGGCACAGCGATGCGGGCCGGAGTGAGAAGGAGGTCGGTCCCATGACCGTGCGTGCCGTCGAGCTGCCGCAGTTGTGGATGCCCTACGCGCTGCGGGTGAATCCGTATCTCCCGGCTCTGCACGAGGAGAGCGAGACCTGGGCGCGCGGCATGGGGATGCTGGACGGCGGCCGGTGGCCCTCGGCGCGTACCGCGATCTGGACGCGGTCGAAGTTCCACGCCATGACCGTCGACCAGCTGACCGCCTGGACCCTTCCCGACGCCTCGTTCGAGGCCTTACGGCTCAACCACCGGTTCAACATCTGGGCCCTCGCCTGGGACGACTACTTCGCCTCCGCCTTCAAGCAGACCGGCGACCTTCCCGGCGCCCGGGCCTTCACCGCCCGGCTGCACGCCTTCCTGCGGCCCGAGCGCGGTGCCCGGCTGCCCGAGCCGACGAACGCCGTGGAGCGGGGGATCGCCGATCTGCAGCAGCAGCTCTTCCCGCCGAGGCTGGCGCACTGGCGGGTGGAGTTCAACCGGGCCCTGGTGCGGTACGTCGACGCGGGAGTCGAGGAACTGGCCAACAGCCGCAGCGGCCGCATTCCCCATCTGATCGACTACGCCCCGTTCCGCCGGGAGAGCTTCGCCGCCTATACCGCCCCCTATTCCGTCGAATTGGCCACCGGCGCGCGCATACCCGAACAGATACGGCACACCCGTACCGTCCGCGCCCTGCTCGACGCCTTCATGGATTTCATGGGGCTGGCGAACGACATCGCGTCCTACGAGAGGGAGGTGCACGAGGAGAAGGACGTCAACAACCTGGTCCTGGTCGTCGGGACGTCCCTGGGCATCACCCTCCACGACGCCGTGCCCGCCGCCCTGAACCTGGTGAACGCCCGGCTGCGGGACTTCGAGCACCTCCGGCAGAGCGAACTACCCCCGCTCGTCCGGCACTTCGCCCTCGACCGCGACGAGCGGACCGAACTGGAGACCTGGCTCGAAGGAGCCTGCGGCTTCCTCTCCGGCCTCCACGCCTGGTACACCGGAGCACCCCGCTACGCCTCCGGGGACGTCCCGTTCCCGGGGTGAGGGCAGCGGGGTCGCCCCGACGCGGGCCTACCTCCTGCGCAGAAGGCGCTTGACGCGCGTCAGCCAGGAGGCGCGGGGCTCGGGCCGTCGCGCCGCCCCGGGAACGGGCACCGGCGGGGGCGGCACGGGCCTGCCGGTGCTCTGGGGCGGCGGGGCCGGGAGCGGGGCCGGAAGGTCGTCGGACTGGGGCGGGCGCGCGGCGAAGGTCACGGGCAGGGCCGTCAGGTGCCGGGCCCAGGTGGAGGAGCGCCAGCTGAGGCTCTCCTCGGGGACGGCCAGCGCGATGTCGGGCAGCCGGGTGAGCAGGATGTCGATGCCCGCGTCGGCGATGATGCGGCCGATGTCCTGGCCCGGGCACTCGTGCGTGCCGGCGCTGAAGGACAGGTGCGCGCGGTTGTGGTGCACGGGGGTCACGGAGTCCGGGCGGATCGCCTGGTCGACGTTGCCCGCGGCCAGACCGAGCAGGAGCATGTCCCCCGCCTTGATCTGCTGTCCCCCGAGGGTCGTGTCGCCGTTGGCCCAGCGGCCCGGGCACACCATGAGCGGCGGCTCGTCCCAGAGGACCTGCTCCACCGCCTCGGGCAGCGTCATCTGACCGCCCGCGAGCGAACCGCGGAACCGGGGGTCGGTGACGACCATGCGCATGACGTTCGACATGAGGTTCGCGGTCGTCTCGTAGCCGGCGAGCAGGATGAGGCGCAGGTGGTGCTGGACCTCCTCGTCGGTGAGTCCCGCGGGGTGGGCGAGGAGCGCGGAGGCGATGTCGTGCCCCGGCCGGGCGCGCTTCTCGGCGACGAGCTGTTCGAGGCACTCGAGCACGTAGGCGTTGCTGGCGAGCGAGGTCTCGGTGGCCTTGAAGAGGTCACGGGCGGCGTGCACGAGCTTGGGCGCGGACTCGTCGGACATCCCGAGCAGATGGCTGAGCGTGAGCATGGGCACGGCCTCGGTGAACTGCTCCACCAGCTCCGCCTCGCCGCTCTCGCAGAAGGTGTCGATCACCTGGTGGGCGAAGCGGGTGATGTGGCGCCGGACGCCCCGGTGGTCGAACTGGCTGAGGCCGGCCGTGACCGCGCCGCGCAGCCGCTGGTGCTCCTCGCCGTCCGCGCAGACGCAGTCGGGGCGCCAGCCGATCATCGGAATGAGCGGGGAGGTGGCGGGGTCGATCTCCCCGCTGCGCCAGCCGTGCCAGACGCGGGGGTCACGGGAGAACTGGGTCGGGCGGCTGGCCACGTCGCGGTTCTCCAGGTACCCCAGGACGAGCCAGGCGCGTACGTCGCCGTCGAGCAGGACGGGCGCCACCGGGCCGTGGGCGGCGCGCAGCTTCTCGTACAGGCCCATGGGGTCCGTCTCCGCGGCGGGGCCGTAGAGCCGGGTGGCTCCGCCGGGGCCGTCGGCGATGTGGGCCGGGCAGCCCGGGGGCGGGACGGCCCCGGGCTGTGCGGTGGCGTGTTCGGTGGGCGGGACGGTCATGCGGTCTCCTGGGCGGCGGCGAGGGTGCACAGGTAGCCCATCAGCGAGAGCAGGGCGTCGCGGCAGGACGCCCGGTCCCGTGCGTCACAGGTGACGATGGGCACGGTTTCGCTGAGGGCCAGAGCGGTGCGCAGGTCTGCTAGGGGGTACTTCGGGGCCTCCGGGAAGGCGTTGACGGCCACGACGAACGGGACGCGGCGGTCCTCGAGCCGGGTGATGACCTCGAAGGAGACCTCGATCCTGCGGGTGTCGACGAGGACCACCGCGCCGAGCGCGCCTTCGAAGATGCCGTTCCACAGGAACCAGAAGCGCTCCTGTCCGGGAGTCCCGAACAGGTAGAGGATCAGCTCCTCGTTGATGCTGATCCGTCCGAAGTCCATCGCGACGGTCGTGGTCTTCTTGTCCTTGGCGCCGGGGTTGTCGTCGATCCCGACGCCCGCCTGCGTCATGGTCTCCTCGGTGGTCAGGGGCGGGATCTCGCTCACCGCCCCGACCATCGTGGTCTTGCCGACCCCGAAGCCGCCGACGACGACGACCTTCACCCCCCTGGCGCCGTGGGGCAGCAGCAGGTCGGCGTCGCGCCGGCCGGCATCGAGTACGTCAGAGCTTGCGTAGTCCATGGATCACCGCCTCCAGTAGGCCGCGTTCGGGGTAGGCCGCCACGGGGACGGGCGCGATGGCCTCGACCCGCTCCTCTTCCACGAGTTTGGAGAGCAGCACGGTGACGACGCTGAAGGGGAGGCTGAGGTATGCGGAGACCTCGGCCACCGAGAGCGGGTACGAGCACAGGGTGAGGATGGCCGCGTGCTCGGGCTGCATGGCGGGGTCGGGCTCGGCCCTCGTCGCGATGAGGGTGACCAGGTTGAAGCTCTTGGCCGCGGAGTCCGGGCCACCGGTAATGACGTAGAGCGGGACGGGTGTGCCTTCATTCCAGGGGTCCTGGTTCTCCGATGTCACATCGCCTGCCCGACGTCCTCACGGGGAGGGCTGGTCATGTGCTGGCCGATCCGGATCACCAGCGTCCGCATGCGGTCGCCGAGGAGTCCGGCGTCCACCTCCTGGTCGGCGAGGACCGCGAGATAGGCCCCGGGGCCGGCCGCCATCAGGGAGAAGTAGCCGCCGTCGGCCTCGATCCCGACCATCCGCGTCGATCCGTCCCCCTGCGGGAACATCTGGGAGATGGCCCGCGCCAGGCTCTGGATGCCGGAGCAGGCGGCGGCGATCGCGTCGGCGGTGTCGGGGGCCGTGTTCGCCTGCCCGATGCACAGGCCGTCCGACGACAGGACGACCACGTGTCGCACGTACGGGACGCTGCTCACGAGCTCCGTGAGCATCCAGTCCATGTTCGGCAGTGGCTGCATGTTACTCGTCCTCATCTGACGGCTCGCTGGGGGAAGGGGAGGGTTCGGCGACCGCTCTCTTGTCGCCTCGCTTGTCGCCGTTGAACGCCTCCCACATCAGACCCGGCTGGCGGGTGCCGGCGGAGGTGCCCCGGGAGGCCGCCGGATCGGCGGGCGTGGGCCCGGTCTGGACGACCGGGGTGGGGACGGGCGACTCGCGTCGTCGCTGCGGGAGCACGGGAGACTCCCGTCGTCGTTGTGGGAGTCCGTTGGCGGTCTTCCTGACCTCGCCGGAGCCCGCGGTGGCGTCGGGTGCCGGTGTCGGGCGGGGCAGGAGGGGGCCGCCGCCGGCACGCCTCCGAGCGGCGTCCGGGATCCGCAGGGCGGACTGCGGGACCGTGGTGATCAGACGGCGGGGGACGAGGATCACGGCCCGTACGCCTCCGTAGGCGGAGGTGCGCAGGTCGACCTCGCAGCCGTGCTCGCGCGCCAGCCGGCTGACGACCGGGAGACCGAGCTGGGTGAGCTCGCCGAGGCCCGACAGGTTGATTCCGGTCTGCGACTGCGCCATGACGCGCTCGACCCGCTGCCGGACCTCTTCGGTGAGTCCCACGCCGCGGTCCTCGATCTCGATGGCGATGCCGGAGGGCACCTCGCTCGCGGTCACCTCCACGGGGGTGTGCGGCGGCGAGAACGTCGTGGCGTTGTCGAGGAGTTCGGCGAGCAGGTGCATCAGCGGCTCGGCGCCGGGGCCGATCACCGCCACCTCCGTCACCGACTGCAGCTTGACCCGGGGGTAGTCCACGATGCGAGACATGGCCCCGCGCAGGACGTCGTAGAGCGGGATCGCCTTCGACCACTGGCGGCCGGGCCGGGCGTCGCCGAGGACCGCGATGCTGGCCGCGAGGCGGCCGATCAGGGCGTTCCGGTGGTCGACGTTCTGCAGGCCGCGGGAGACCACGAGGTCCGTGCCGTGCAGGATCTGCATGGCGTGGAGGTCCTTGGCGAGCTGGTGCACGATCGCCTGGACCCGGCGCGCGACCGCCACCAGGGCCCGCTGGGAGGCGTCCCGGGTGTGCTCCTCGGCCTCCACGGCCTCCAGGAACGTCCGCAGGGCTCCCTTGAGCGCCTCGGTGTAGTCGGGGTCGAGGTGCTTCCCGAAGGTGACGGCCCCCAGGATCTCCGAGGAGGGGTCGCCCTTCTGCAGACGGGCGACGGTCGCGGGCAGGAGTTCTTCGGCGAGCCAGACGACGGTGGCCCGCTGGTCGGCCAGGCGTCCGAGCAGCTCGGCCTCGCGCTGGGCGTGCCGCTCCGCCGCCTCGGCGCTCGCCCGTGTGTGGCGGTCCGCTTCCGCCGCACGGGTTCGACGCACGGCGATGGCGGAGGTGAGGGCCGTCAGGAGGACCGCGGCGAGTCCGCACCAGGCGACCGGTGCCCGTATCCCCGCGGGGCAGAGCAGCAGCGCTATGGCGGAGGCCGCGGCCAGAACTCCGGGAGGGAGGAGCCATACCCGGGCGACGGCGGTCGGCCGGGGTCTGGAAATTGAACCTGCACGAACCATCAAGGGGTCCCTAAACCGTCTGAAATGAACGGACTGAGGTGATGCGATGCGCCGACGGGTCGCTTCGAGATCGCGTCGATGGCCGCTTTCCCCGCAGCCGCGCTCCGTCCGTGCGCTCGCAGCGTTCATGACTCGCTGTGAGCGCTCCGCAACACATCGGGGAGCATAGTCAGTTCGGGTTCGCCGTGTGACCTTGCTGGAAGGACAGCCTCCACCGAGCATTCCATGCAGATAAAAACGACCAACCACCGCATGGAAAACGCAATGAACCGATCACGTTCTGGCTTCTGCGACACAAGGGAGTGGCCGCCACCCGGACGTCCGGGTGGCGGCCACTCCCTGCCGAGGACAGCGCCTCGATGGTCAGGCGGAGATACGGGCTCCCCTCGCGCGTCGACGCAGCCGGACCGCCCCGGCCGCCACGGCACCGGCCAGCAGGACGCCGCCCAGGGCGAGCGGGGTGCTCGTGAAGTCCGTCGCGGCCTTCTCCGCAGGGGCCGCCACGGCCTTTCCGACAGGGCCCGCCGCGCCGGCCGCCCAGCCGAAGCCGGCCTCGACGCCGCCGTGGGGCCGGCCGGAGATGCGGTACGTGACGGTCTGCTTGATCCGCGGCGGGCACTTCAGGGTGACCGTGTCCGTGCCGGAGACGGCGTCCTGCGGGACGACGAACTCGCCCACCAGGACACCCGACCGGTCGCCCGGCAGGAGGTGGAACCGGCCGCCCGCCTCCGACTCCCCCTTGCCGTAGGTCTCCTTGCCGCACGCGGTGGTGGAGACGGTGACGGTGGTGCCGGGCGAGGCGTTCTGGGGGGTGATGCGGACGTCGGATTCCCCGGGCGCGGCGAGTGCCGTGGGGGCGGACAGGACGACGGCGCCAACGATCAGGCCGACCTGCAGACCGGTACGTGCGCGACGCATGCTTCTCTCCTTCGGTGGAGCTTTCCGGCCGGCTCCATCGCGCGGCATCCTGTGCTGTGCTCCGTGCACGAGGCAAAGGCCCGTACGCGGCCCCCGCAACACGGGGAGCGCGTTCGGCCGTCCTCCGCTCGGGCTCACGACCACCGCCGGCCGCACCCGTCGCAGCAGGTCACCGTGGTGGGAGTACCGCCCCACGGGTGATCCCGCCCCGCACACGAACGGCCCAGTGTCGGCACGCCCGCCCGCCGGGGCCCTCCGTCGGCCCCGGCCCGGCCGGGGGATCAGCGGTGGCGGGCCGGAACACCCACTCATAACTTCGCGATATGACGAAACGACAGATCGCCCTCCTGGCGTGCACCGCGGCCCTCACCGCCTCGGGGCTCGGCGCCGCCGCGCCGTCGGCCCACAGCTGGTCGGTGCACCGGGTGAAGCCGGGCGAATCGATCCAGCAGGCCGTGGACTCCGCGCGCCCCGGCGACACGATCCTCCTCGCCCCGGGCACGTACCGCGAGAGCGTCCGCATCACCACCCCGCACCTGACGCTCCGCGGTTCGAGCGTCTTCCCCACCGTCATCGTGCCCGCGAGCACCCCCGGCGCCGACGCGTGCGCCCAGGCCGGCAACGGCGTCTGTGTCACCGGCACCGAGGCCCGTCCCGTCGAGGGCGTGACCGTGCGCTCGCTGACCCTCCGGGGCTTCGCCAAGAACGGCCTGTGGGCCAAGTGGACCGACCGCCTGCGCGTCCAGGGGGTCACCGCCGAGTCCAACGGCACCTGGGGCATCGCCCAGGAGCGTTCCGTACGCGGCGTGCTGCGGCACAACGTCGCCAGGAACAACGGGGACGCCGGGCTCTTCCTGGCCAACACCGTCACCGAGGAGGGAGGAGCGACCGACACCCACGGCACCGTCGTCAGCGGCAACCGCGTGTCCGGCAACCGGATCGGCATCACCGTGCGGCGTCTGCGGAACCTGACCGTCGACCACAACGAGGCGACCGGCAACTGCGCCGCCGTGTTCGTCGTGGGCGACGAGTCCACACCGCGCGCCGGGGCGATGACCGTGCGCCAGAACGACATCCACGAGAACAACAAGCTGTGCCCGAAGACCCCCCGCCTGCCCTTCCTCCAGGGCTCGGGCATCGTGGTCACCGGCGCCGAGGACACGGTCGTCGCGCACAACCGGGTCGAGGACAACGTGGGCAGCTCGCCGCTGTCCGGCGGCATCGTGCTCTTCAAGAGCTTCGTGGGCGTCCCCAACGAACGGATCGAGATCCGCGACAACGTGGTGCTGCGCAACGGCACCGCCGACCTGGCGAACCGGGACATCGGCAAGACCAACACCTTCCGTCACAACACCTGCGGCGTCTCCGAGCCCGCGGGCATGTGCTGACCCTCCCCCTCCCCCACCCGTACGAGCACGACAGCAAAGGCAAGGCGAAACAGATGACGACCGTCGATCCCGCTCCCCCGCCGCCCATGCGGCTGAGAGAACTCGTCTTCGGCGCGGCGTGCGCCGCCGCCGTGCGCGCGGCCGCCCGCCTGGGCGTGGCCGACGCCCTGGGCGACACGCCCATGACCGCCGAGGACCTCGCGGCCGCGGTGAAGACCGAACCGCGGACCCTGCGGCGGCTGCTGCGCGCCCTGTCCTGCCAGGGCGTCTTCACCGAGCAGCCCGACGGCACCTTCGCGCACACGGAGATGTCCCGGCTGCTGCGCGAGGACGACCCGCACAGCCTGCGCTACATCGCGCTGTGGTGCACCGAGCCCTGGACCTGGGACGTCTGGCCCAAGCTCGACGAGGCGGTGCGCTCCGGCCGGAACGTCTTCGAGGACGTGTACGAGCGGGAGTTCTTCTCGTACCTCAACGAGGAGGCGCCCGAGTCCGCGTACGTGTTCAACCGGGCCATGACGACGTCGAGCAGGCAGTCGGCCGAGGACGTCGCCGAACTGCTCGACCTGGGCGGGGCCTCCTCCGTCGTGGACATCGGCGGCGGCCAGGGCCACGTCCTGGCGAGCCTCCTGGAGAGGCACCCCGCGCTGCACGGCACGCTGCTCGACCTGCCGGCGGTGGTCGGCAACGCCGATCCCCGGCTGCGGGAGGGCGGCTCGCTCGCCTCCCGGGTCCGGATCGAGCCCGGTGACTGCCGGGAGGACATCCCGGTCCGGGCCGACGTCTACATCATCAAGAACATCCTGGAGTGGGACGACGACAGCACGCGCAGGACGCTGGCGAACGTCCGGAAGGCGGCGCGGCCCGGAGCCCGCGTCGTCGTCATCGAGAACCTCGTGGACGACACCCCGTCGATGAGGTTCACGACGGCCATGGACCTGCTCCTGCTGCTCAACGTCGGCGGCGCGAAGCACACCAGGCAGAGCATGGTGGACCGGCTCACGGACGCCGGGCTCGTCATCGGCGAGATCCGTCCGGTCAACGCGTACCTCCACGCCTTCGAGTGCACCGTCCCGGCCTGACCGGGCCGGGAGAACCCGAGGCCGCCCGCTCCGCGTCTGACGCGGGGCGGGCGGCCTCGGGTTTCACCGGGTTCCCGGCTCAGGAGCCGGCGTCCCGCTCCCAGCGGTAGAAGCAGTGCGCCATGGCGTCCTTGGGGCTGCGCCAGGTCGTCGGGTCGTACGCGCTGACGTACGCCGACAGACGCTCGCTGACGCCGCGGAACTCGGGGTGTCCGGCCAGCCTGGCGACGTTCGGCGCCGGGTCCTGCTCGGACTCGATGAGGTGCAGGTAGACGTCGCCGAACTGGAACAGGCTGCGACGGGCGACCCCCACCAGGTGCGGCAGCTCGCCGCGGTCGGAGTCGGCGAACACGTCCGCGATCGCGGGCGCCGAGCCGGGCGCCATACGGGCGACGATCAGTGCGTGGTGCATCGGTTTCCTTCCTCGGATGGTCCTGCCCGGCGTCCGTCAGGCGGGCGTGGCCGGCGCGCTCTGCCGCTCGCGCGCGGCCTGCACGATGCGGTCCCGGATGAGGGCCATCTGGGTGCGGGAGTTGCGGTTGATGTTGTCCGTCATCCACGCGTCGTCGACGGGGGCGTCGGGCTTCATCGCGAAGTCCTGGACCCACCGCATCTGGACGCCGCCGGGCAGCTCCTCGTACTCCCAGGCGATGTCCATGTGCGCGAACGGCCCGGTCTCGACGCGGCGGGCCCGGACCCTCCGGTTCTCGCGGTCCGTGGTGCGCTCCGACACCCAGCTCCAGACCTTCCCGTTCTCGTCGGGGTGCATGGTCAGGCGGAAGGTGGTCGTGTCGCCCTCCCGCTTCAGGACCTCGACGGAGGCGTACTCGCTGAAGAGCCGGGGCCAGTTCTCGATGTCGTTGGTGATGTCCCAGACGAGGTCGAGGGGGGCGTCGATGGTGATGCTGTTGTCGGTGTGTCCGGACACGTCAGACTCCTGCGAGGGTGTTGTTGACGAGGGCGACGAACTCCGCCGGCGTCTTGCAGCGCTCGGCGTCGGTGGGCAGCGCCACCTTGTGCTCGTTCTCCAGCGCGCCGACGATGCCGAGCAGGCCGAGCGAGTCGACGCCGAGGACGCTGAAGGGGGTCTCGGGGGCCTCTTCGAGCTGTGCGGGGGTGACGGTGACGCCCGCCGACTCCTTCATCAGCTTGGCCAGTTCGTCGAAGGTGAATCCGGTGGTGATCATGTGTGTTCCTCCTTCGCCGCCCGGTCCTACCGGGCGAGTCCGCCACCGCGGCGCACGACGAGCGCCGCGTTGGATCCCATGAGTCCCCTGCTGAGGACGAGGGCCGTGCGCAGCTCGGCGGGCCGAGCGCGGGACATCACCACGTCGAGGTCGCAGTCGATGTCGTACACGTTGGGGGTGGGGGGCACGAGGCCGTGTTCCATGGCGAGCACGGCGGCCGCGGTGTCCAGTACGGATGCCCCGCAGTAGGCCCGGCCGTAGCCGGTCTTGGGTGCCGTCACCGGGACGCGCGTGGCGTGCGCGCCCAGCACGTCGGCGAGCGCCAGGGCCTCGGCGCGGTCCGCCTCCGGTACGCCGAGGGCGTCGGGGAAGACGACGTCGATCTCCTCCGGGGCGCAGCCGGCCTCGTCGAGGGCGACCCGGATGGCGTGGGCGAGTCCCTCCCGGGACTCCTTCCAGCGGGAGGCGCCGGTGAAGGTGGCGCCGTGGCCGGCGACGGTGGCCCGTACGGTCGCGCCCCGGTCGAGGGCGCGGGCCTCGTCCTCGACGAGGAGCATGGCGCCGCCCTCGGCGGGGACGAATCCGCAGGCCTTGGCCGTGAAGGGGCGGTAGGCGCGGTCCGGGTCGTCGACGGTGCTCAGCTCCGGATATCCGAGCTGGCACACCATCGAGTACGGGGCGAGGGGGGCCTCCGCGGCGCCGACGACCACCGCGCCGGTCCCCCGCCGGACCGTGCGTGCGGCGTGGGCGAGGGCGTCGAGGCCGCCGGCCTCGTCGCTCGCGACCACCCCGCAGGGACCCTTGAAGCCGTGCCGGATGGAGATCTGGCCCGTGCTCGCGGCGTAGAACCAGGCGATGGACTGGTACGGGCCGACGAACCTGGAACCCTGTCCCCACAGCTTCTGCAGCTCGCGCTGGCCGAACTCGCCGCCGCCCGATCCGGCGGCGGTGACGACGCCGACGGAGAAGGGGTCCTCGACCCCGTCCTCGTGGACCAGGCCGGCGTCGTCGAGGGCGAGCGCGGCGGCCGCCATGGCGTAGTGGGTGAACCGGTCGGTCTGGACGAGGAAGCGCTCGTCGATGAGGGCCGAGGCGTCGAAGCCCTCGACCTGGCCCGCGACCTTGAGGGGCAGGTGCTCGCAGCCCTCGCGGGTGATCCGGCCGAGAACGCCGAGGCCTTCCCGGACGGACTTCCAGTACGCGTCGGTGCGCAGTCCGTTGGGGGCGATCACACCGATGCCGGTGACGACCGCCCGCCGTGGACGCTGTGTGCTCATCGTGTCCTCCCGCCCGGCCCGGTCAGGAGCACGGCGGACTGGAAGCCGCCGAAGCCGCTGCCGACGGAGAGCACGTTCCTCAGCTTCCGGGGGCGGGCGGTGCGCGGCACGTAGTCCAGGTCGCACTCGGGGTCGGGGATCTCGTAGTTGGCGGTCGGGGGCACCACCTGGTGCTTCAGGGCGAGCACGCAGGCGGCGACCTCTATCGCGCCGATCGCCCCGAGCGAGTGCCCCACCATGGATTTGATGGAGCTCATGGGCGTGTCGTACGCGTGGGAGCCCAGGGAGCGCTTGACGGCGGCGGTCTCGTGCCGGTCGTTCTGGCGGGTGCCCGAGCCGTGCGCGTTGACGTAGTCGATCGCCGTGGGATCGAGCCTGGCCTGGTCGAGCGCGGTGTCGATCGCCCGGGCCATCTCCAGTCCCTCGCCGGTCAGTCCGGTCATGTGGTAGGCGTTGCCGTAGGTGGCGTAGCCGCTGATCTCGCAGTAGATGTGTGCGTCGCGGGCCCTGGCGTGCTCGTACTCCTCCAGGACGAGGACCGCCGCGCCCTCGCCCATGACGAAGCCGTTGCGGCGGTCGTCGAAGGGCTTGGAGGCGTGCTCGGGGTCGTCGTTGTCGGGCGACGTGGCTTTGATGGCGTCGAAGCAGGCCATGGTGATCGGGGAGATCGGGGAGTCCGACGCCCCGGCTATGACGACGTCCGCCCGGCCTTCCTCGATGGTGTGGAAGGCGTAGCCGACGGCGTCGAGGCCGGAGGTGCAGCCGGTGGAGACGGTCTGCACCGGGCCGTGGGCCCCGAACTGTTCGGCGACCACCGCGGCGAGCGTGCTGGGCGCGAACGCCAGGTGCAGCTTCGGGTCGGCGGCGCGGTGGTCCACGTCCCACCGTCGCCCGCCCCCGCTGACCAGGACGTAGTCGTGCTCCAGGCGGGTGGTGCCGCCGACGGCGCTGCCGAGGCTGACGCCGACGCGCCAGGGGTTCTCGGTGGCGGTGTCGAGCCCGGAGTCGCGTACGGCCTCTCCCGCGGCGACCGCGGCGAACTGGACGTAGCGGTCGTTGTGCTCGCTCAGTTCCGGAGGCAGGCCGTGGGCGTACGGGTCGAAGTCGCACTCGGCGGCGATGCGGGAGCGCAGGCCGACGGGGTCGAACAGGGTGATGCCCCGGGTCGCCGTCCGCCCTTGGGAGAGGAGGTCCCAGAACGCCGCCGTGCCGGCGCCGCCCGGCGCGACCACGCCGATGCCGGTGACGGCCACGCGCCGGGTCACTCGAGCGCCCCCTCCCGCTCGAGCGCCCGTCCATGGTCGCCGTCGCAGGAGTGCGGTTCCGTCGCGGCCGTCTCCTCGGTGTCGACGTGGCCGAGGCTCGGGTGCGGGGCGAGGGGACCCAGGTGGAAGACCATGCGGGCCTCCACGTCGCCGACGTTGCGGAACCGGTGCCGGACGTCGATGGGGATCAGCAGCCCCTGGTCCGGCAGGAGCTTGTGCGTCTCGCCGTCCAGGTCCACTTCGAGCAGGCCCTGGACGACGTACACGAACTCCTCGGAGTACGGGTGGTAGTGCTCGCCGATGCGGTCGCCCGGCTGGATGATGGCCAGCCCCATGAAGCCGCTGGTGGAGCCCACGGTGGCGGGTGTGAGCATGGCCCGCAGGTCACCCCCGCGTCTGCGGTTGGGTTCCGTGTCGCTCAGGTTCACGATGCGCGGACGCTGCTGGAGCATGGTTGATACCTCCGGGTGTGGCGATGACGTGTGACGCACGGTCGGGCGCGGGCCCACCGTGGGGGCCGGGGGGCGAGGACCCACGGTGGGGGCCGGGCCTGGGACCGTTCCCTCAGGAGTCGGCCGCGCGACGGTCGGTGACGGGCAGCATGTCGGCGTGCGACAGGAGCCGGTTGAGGTTGCGCTCGGTGTCCAGGGATCCCTCGACGCCGATCGCGGCGCCGTCGAGGAGACGTTCGAGCACCTTGGCCTTCCGCTCGCCCTTGACGCCGAGGGCGGCGACGGGATCGAGGTCGAGGTCGCCCTCGACGTCGATGAGGCGCACCACGACGTCGTCGCGCTGGAAGACGGTGCTGCCGTACACCGGGCTGTCGGGGTCGACCGCCGCCTCCGCGTCCTGCTGGGCGAGCAGCCGCGCCAGGTCCGAACCGCGGCCTTCCTTGGCCGGGTAGTACAGGGCGTGGCGCCGCAGGCCGGCCGGTTCGGGGCGGGCGGAGACCACGTGGTGCACGGCCGGGAGGGCCGCCCGGGTGAAGAAGACGCGGGCCGACTCGGGGTCGGTGAGGTCCCGGTCCTGCTCCAGGTAGGGGTTGATGGCCTCCTCGACGGCCCGGACCCCGGGCTGCCGTGCGACGTGTCGCAGCGCGGACAGGAGGTCGCCCTCCACCTCGACGGCCCGCACGACACGGTTGCCGTGCATGAACAGCGAGGTGCGGCGCAGTCGCGTGTTCTCGTCGACCTGGGCCTCGGGCGACTCGTAGCCGGCCAGGAGCTCCGCGACCTTCGACTCGGAGCCGGGCTTGACGGTGAAGGTGAGCGCGTGGCGGGTCACTCCGTCGCCCACGCGGGCCGCCACCTGCTCGCCCGAGGCGGTCTCGGGCGTGAGCGGTCGCTGTGCGCCGGTCTCCCGGAGGATGCTGTAGCGCATGGACCGGGTGTCCCGGACGCAGCTGTGCATCGGCTTGACCATCTCGACGTGTTCCTCGCTGTTCACCCAGGCGAGGAAGGGCGGGGCGCTCTCCCATTCGCTGGTGATCAGCCACTGCGAGGGGTTCTCGATGGACTGGCACAGTTGGTCGCTGATGTGGCCGGGGACGCCGGCCACCTGCTTGCGCATGACCTCGTACGCCTCGAGGAACTGCTGCTGGGCTCCGTCGTACAGGTCGAGCAGCAGGATCACCCGCAGCCTTGACCCGTCGAACACCGACTGCGATATGCGTGGCGTGGTGGTCATCCGGTGCACCTCTTTCTCGTCTGCGAGAGCGGGAAGGGACCGCCTGACCGGGAAGGCCGGGGTCGTCATGTACCGAACCTTCACGCGGCCCCGACGTCCACGCGAGCCCCACGGGGCGGATGAGTGAACCGCGCGTCATTCGGGTGGCCCTCGCGCACGGTCCCGGGCTCGGCCGGGCAGGCATGTGCATCCCATCCCCGACCCGCGTCACCGGTGACGCTGGAGGCCATCGATGAACCGAAGCGAAGCGACCGGTGAGATCGGACACCGCACGCCCGTCCTCATCGTGGGCGGCTCCCTGGTGGGCCTGTCCACCTCGCTCTTCCTGGGACGTCTCGGCGTGCCGCACACGCTCGTCGAGCGTCATGCGGGCACCTCGATCCACCCGCGCGGACGCGGCAACAACGTGCGCACCATGGAGGTCTTCCGTGGCGCCGGAGTCCGGTCGCGCATCCACGAGGCCGCGAAGGTCCTGTCGGCGAACAACGGGATCCTGCAGACGCCGACCCTGGTGGGCGATGCCGGCGAGTGGCTGTTCCGGCACATCGACCCGGGTGGTGGCCTGGCCCGGTTCAGCCCCGCCGAATGGTGCCTGTGCAGCCAGAACGACCTCGAACCCGTGCTCCTGGCGAGCGCGCGGGAGCTGGGCGGGGACCTGCGGTACTCGACGGAGCTGATGTCGTTCGAGCAGGACGACGAGGGGGTGACGGCGCGGGTCAAGAGCCGGGAGACCGGCGAGCACACCACCATCCGGGCGGACTACCTCGTCGCGGCGGACGGCCCTCGCAGCCCGATCCGCGAGCAGCTCGGCATCGGGCAGACCGGCCCGGGCGACCTCTTCCACAACGTGAGCATCACGTTCGAGTCGCGCGATCTCGCGGCCGTCGTCGGCGACCGCCGCTTCATCGTCTGCTATCTCACGAGCCCGGAGGGGGACGGGGCGCTCCTGCCGGTGGACAACGCCGAGCGGTGGGTCTTCCACGCCCCCTGGCACCCCGAACTCGGCGAAACCCTGGAGGAGTTCACCGACGAGCGGTGCAGGGAGCACATCCGGCGCGCCGTGGGCGTGCCGGACCTGCACGTGGAGATCACGGGCAGGGCGCCCTGGCACGCGGCCGAGCGGATCGCCGAACGGTACGCGGACAGGCGGGTGTTCCTCGCCGGCGACTCGGCCCACGAGATGCCGCCCACGGGGGCCTTCGGCTCCAACACCGGCATCCAGGACGCGCACAACCTCGCCTGGAAGCTCGCCGCGGTACTGGGCGGCTGGGCCGGCCCCGGTCTGCTCGCTTCCTACGACGCGGAGCGCCGGCCGGTCGCGGAGGCGACCAGCGCCCGCGCCTCGTCGCGTTCGGTCGAGCACAGCCACCCGGGGTACGCCCCCGAGCCGGGGGCGGGCGGCCCGGGCGGGAAGCGGGGCGGCATCCTCAACGTCGCGCTGGGCTACCGCTACCCGCGCGGCGCGGTCCTGGGCGCGGACCCGGCGGTGCCGATCGTCCCGGACGGGCTGCGGCTGACGGGCGAGCCCGGCAGCCGCGCGCCGCATCTGTGGCTGGACCGCGCGGGTGAACGGATCTCCACCCTGGACCTGTACGAGCGGTCCCTCGTGCTGCTGAGTTCGGCGGGGGCCATCGGCGGCTGGCACACGGCGGCGGCGCACGTCGCCGAGCGCCTGGCGGTGCCCCTCGACTCGTACCGGATCGGCGACGGGCCCGACGCGGAGCTCTCGACCGCGGACGGCGAGGACTGGGCGGAGGCCCATGGCGTCACCGTGAACGGTGCGGTGCTGGTCCGCCCGGACGGATTCGTCGCCTGGCGGTCCGAAGGGACGTCGGAGGACCCGGAATCGGCCCTGCGGGCGGCCCTCACGGCCGTACTCGCCCTGGACTGACGGGCCGGTCCGCACAGCCGCGACGCCCACCGGGACGGGCGGGGCGGTCCGCGTTCCCACGGGAGCGGACCGCCCCGCCCGTCGGTGTCGGCGTCGGTTTTTTTGGGGGGGCGGCGGGCCGACCTGCACCGACCTGGGCCGTTCCGAGGCCGCGCGTTAGGAGCTGTTTGAGGTTCGGATCATGTGGCTGCAGTGATGTGCTTCAGCCACATGATCGATCCTCGGAGGTGAAGCCCTGCCGCGTAGCTCTCGGGGGACTTGTCGTAGCGGGTGGCGATTCCGCGCCAGGCCTTGAGCTTCTGGAAACAGCGTTCCACGGTGTTGCGCTGCCGGTACCGGTGCGGGTCGAAGGCGACGGGGCGGCCGCCGGCCGAGCCCCTCTTCCGCCGGTTGGCGGCCTGGTCGGACTTCTCCGGGATGACGGCGGTGATTCCGCGCCTGCGCAGGTAGACGCGGTTGGCCTTGGACGAGTACGCCTTGTCCGCGGCCACCGCCGCAGGCCGGGTGCGCGGCCGGCCCAGTGGGCCCGGGACCCGGATCCGGCCGAGCACCGTCTGGAACTGCGGGCTGTCCGCGCCCTGCCCGGGGGTCAGAACGAACACCAGCGGCAGTCCCGCCGTGTCGACCGCGGCGTGGATCTTGCTGCTCAGTCCGCCTCTGGACCGGCCGAGTTCGGCCGCCTTCGCCCGTGCCCGGCGACGCCGACGCGCCGCGGCACGGTCCCGGTCCGCCTCCTCTGCGGGGCCCGCGCCGGCTCTGGCCTGCGGTGCCTCACCCGCAAGACCGGTCCCTGCTCCGGCAGCGGAACCCCCTTTTCCTCGGTCAGGGCCTGTTCAAGGGCGTCCAGGGTCTCCCCGGCGATCGCCAGTCCGGCCGATTCGTGATGGGCACGTACCACCGTGGAATCCACACTGACCAGTTCCAGACCAACCTGCCCACGGGTCGCGGCCTCCGCGACCAAGGCATCCATCAGCGCCTGGAACACCCCGGCCTTCGCCCAGGTGTTGAACCGCGAGTACACCGTCGACCAAGCCCCGTAACGCTCCGGCACATCACGCCAGCCGCAGCCGGTGCGAAACCGCCACAACACCCCGTTGAACTGGTCTCGCACCCGCCGGGGCAGCGGACCGGTCGCCGCCACCGGCAGGCACTCCTCGATCAAAGCCCACTCGGCATCCGTCACATCAAAACGCGCCACATGCGAGTTCTACCAGCCCGAGCCCGTACACCATCGAGCCTCATGAAGATCCGAACTTCGTACAGCTCCTAGGGTGTGGGGTGCTTCCGCGAACCCTTCTCACCGGCCCGTCGCTCGCCGACGCCGCGCTCCTCCCCCAGGTGGAACAGGGCCGGGAGTGGCCGCTCCTCGTGTGGGCCCCGGGTCCGGGCGTCCGCATGGTGTCGAGCGCCGTCCTCGGCGGAGGCATCGGCGAGCGTCAGTGGGTCGTCAACGCCCAGGTCCCGCCCGGCTACGCCCGGCTCGACCCCGTCGCCCACCTCCGTGACCTGGCCTCCGGGGCCGGCCTCGAAGGGGCGGGCGTGGGGCTCATGACCGCGGCGTCGGTCGCGGACCGGCGGCACGCCGTGGACGGCGGCGCGCAGGCCCTGGTCACCGCCGGGGTCGGCGTACGGGGCTGGGCCGCGGCTCCGGGAGCCGGCAGCGTGGCGGCGCCGCGACCCGGCACGATCAACATCGTCGTGTCCCTGCCGGTGCCGCTCACGGACGCCGCGCTCGTGAACGCGGTCGCCACCGCCACCGAGGCCAAGGTGCAGGCCCTGGTCGAACTGGGCGCCGACGCCTCCGGCACGCCGACGGACGCGGTCTGCGTGGCCGCGCCCTCGCCGGCCGCCGGCGCCGGGAGCTCCGTCGAGTCGTTCGCCGGACCGCGGTCGCTGTGGGGCGCGCGGCTCGCCCGCGCCGTGCACGCGGCGACGCGGGCGGCCTGTGCGGGGCTGCTCGCCTCCCCGGCCGGCTCCCGCTGACCCGGGCGCACGCGTTCCCCTCCGCCCCTGTCCGTCACCGTCCCTTCCCGTCCGTTCCCGTCCGTTCCCGTCCGTTCCCGTCCGTTCTCAGCCGTGCGAGAGCAGCGCCGCGGTGAGTTCGGCCGCGCGTCGGTGCCAGAGGTCCGCGCCCCGGAGCATGGCGTGTCCGCCGGTCGGCATGGGAATGCCCGCCGCGTCGGCGCCCGCCTCCCGGGCCCGGCGGACGAACTCCCAGGACTGACGGGCCGAGGTGACCCGGTCGGTCTCGTCGTGGAGCAGGTAGAGGCGCCGGCCGCCGAGGTGGTCCACGGGCTCGTCGGCGGGGCACCACGGGGCGAGCGCGACGACCCCGCGCACGGTGGGGTCGCCCGCCACGCGGAGGGCGGCCCGGCCGCCCATGGAGTGGCCGAGGAGCACGACGGGCACGGGTCCGGCCCGCTCCCGGAGCCGTCCGAGGGCGGCCTCGGCGTCCCGGGCGGCGTCGGCTCGGGCGCCGTTCCAGCCGCGGTGGCGGTAGCGCACCTCGGCGATCAGCACCGCCCGGCCCCGGACGGCCCGGGTCACGGCGGCGGCGAAGGGGCGCATGCGCAGGGCCGGCAGGTTGAGCGCGGGCGGCGGCTCGGGGCCGTCGGCGCGGCCGCCGTGGAGCAGCAGCACGGCTGCGGTGGGCACGGCGGGCGCGCTGCGGACGACGAGCGCGGTCGGATCGGCGCGCCGGGTGGGGCACAGGTTCATCGCGTCGCCGTCCCGCTCGTGCGGGCCCTGCGGGCCGTGTGACCGGGCCGCTGCGCCATGGGTGCCTCCAGGAATCGCTTGCCGTCTGAGGGCCGAAGTCTGCCAGGCCTCACCGGTCGTCAGATACACCGCGCCCCCCGCCGACGGACTGTCCGCCGCGGGCGCCCCGGGCAGCCCGCCCCACGGGACCCGGCTCGGCTCGCACCCTCGAATCGAACGCACGCACCCGCAAGGATGAGCGCCGTCGGTCCTCCGGCTCCGCTTGCTCGGCCGGAGGCGCGGGGCGTCGGAGAGTGATCGCGCCGGGGCCGCTCAGAGACAGGGTCCGGCCGTCGTCCCGTTCGAGCAGGGAGCCAGATGGGCAGCCGCCTGATCCGTCGTTGCCGCAACACCCTCGTCGTCGCGGTGCTCGCCGTCGTGACCGCCGCCACCCCCGGCGTGCCGGCTCCGCCGGGCGGCGCCGCCTCCGCCGCCGTGCCCCCCTTCGACCCGGGCCCGGCCCGGGCGGCGCTGAAGCGCCTGCTGCCGTCCCGGGCCGCGCAGTTCACCCTGATCCCCGTGGAGGAACCGGGCTCCGGGGACTACTTCTCGGTCTCCGGCAGGGCGGGGGCGATCCGGGTGCGGGGCACCTCGCCGGCCACGCTGCTGACCGGCGTGGGCTGGTATCTGGAGCGGGTCGCGGGGGTCGACATCGGGTGGCCGGGCGACAGTGTCGGCCGGCTGCCGCTCACGCTCCCCGCGGTGCCCGGGACGCTCACCCGATCGGCGAACGTGCCGCACCGCTACGCCCTGAACGACACCGACGAGGGCTACTCCGGCGCGTACCGCGACTTCGCCTCGTACCGGCGCGACATCGACCTGATGGCGCTGCACGGCGTGAACGAGGTCTTCGTGCCGACCGGGGCCGAGTACCCGTACTACCGGGCCCTCCAGGGGTTCGGCTACGACGCGGCGGAGCTGCGCGCCTGGATCCCCGGCCCCGCGCATCAGGCCTGGTGGCTGCTGCAGAACATGTCGGGCTTCGGCGGGCCGGTGTCGGAGTCGCTGATCGAGGCCCGGGCGGCACTGGGTGGCCGGATCGCGAAACACCTGCGCGCGTTGGGGATGACGCCCGTCCTGCCGGGCTTCTTCGGCACGGTGCCACCGGACTTCGCCGCCCGGAACCCGGGCGCGGTCACCGTCCCGCAGGGCAGGTGGGTCGGGTTCGCCCGGCCCGACTGGCTGGATCCGACCGGACCCGTCTTCGCCGAACTGGCCGCCGCCTACTACCGGGTGCAGCGGCACCGGTTCGGTGACAGCGACATGTTCAAGATGGACCTGCTGCACGAGGGCGGCACCCCCGGACCGGTCGACGTCGCACGGGCGGCAGGGGCCGTGCAGCGGGCCCTGGACACCGCGCGTCCCGGGGCCACGTGGGTCATGCTCGGCTGGCAGAACAATCCCTCCGCGGCTCTCCTGAGCGGTGTGGACCGGAGCCGGGTGCTGATCGTCGACGGCCTCTCCGACCGGTACGAGGGACTCGACCGCGAGGCGCAGTGGGGCGGTGCGCCCTACGCGTTCGGCTCGATCGCCAACTTCGGCGGGCACACCAGCCTGGGCGCCAACACCGGCGTGTGGACGGACCGTTTCCACGCGTGGCTGACCCGGTCGGACAGCGCGCTGCGCGGCATCGCCTACCTCCCGGAGGGCACCGGCGGGAACCCCGCCTCGTTCGACCTGCTCACCGAGCTCGCCTGGGAGCCTGGCCCGGTCGACCAGCGCGCCTGGTTCGCCGCGTACGCCGCCCGGCGCTACGGCGGCGCCGACCCGCACGCGGCCGCCGCGTGGGAGCAGCTGCGCCTCGGCCCGTACAGCGGCGCCTCCGGTACGTGGAGCGAGCCGCAGGACAGCCTCTTCACCGCGCGGCCGAGCCTGACGGCGGTCAAGGCGGCACGCTGGAGCCCGACCGCCATGCGGTACGACGCCTGCACGGTGGAGCGCGCCCTGTCGGAGCTGCTGGAGGTGGCCCCGGCGCTGCGGAGCTCGGACGCGTACCGCTTCGACCTGGTGGACGTGGCGCGCCAGGCGCTCACCAACCGCGGCCGTCTCCTGCTGCCGCGGATCAGGGCGGCGTACGAGGCGAAGGACCTGGAGGGCTTCCGGGCACTGGTGCGCGAGTGGAACGCCGCGGAGGAGCTGCTCGGACGGCTCGTCGCCTCCGACCGTCGCTTCCTGCTGGGCCCGTGGCTCGCCGACGCCCGCTCCTGGGGGGCCGACGCGGAGGAGAGCGACCGGCTCGAGTACGACGCCCGCTCGATCCTCACCACCTGGGCCGACCGGGGGCCGAGCGAGAGCGGCGGCCTGCACGACTACGCCAACCGCGAGTGGGCCGGTCTCGTCCAGGACGTGTACGGGCCGCGCTGGGCGGACTACTTCGCGAGCCTCGACACGGCGCTCGTCCGGGGCGCGCCCCCGGTCGCCGTCGACTGGTTCGCCAGGGACGACGCCTGGGCCCACGGACGGCAGGCCTATCCGACGTCGCCGACCGGTGATCCGGTCGCCCTGGCGGGCGAGGTCGGCGCGGCTCTGGCCGTGTCGTCCACGGCCGCGCACCGGTGAGGTGCGCGGCCGTGGACGACACGAGGGGGGGAGCCGCCGCGGTGACGCGACGCCCCGACGGCGGTGTCCCGCAGGTCACCCCCGGCCGCGCGAGAACCAGTTCTTCCGCGGAGTGGGCTCGGCCTGCTTGTCCGGCCACGTCGGGTCGCCGGGGGCGGCGAAGGGGACAGGCGCCGCCGCGCCCGGCGGAGCCTGGGGCAGGGGCCGGGTCGGCGGCTGCAGGCGCTTCAGCCGCGCCCGCCACGGGCCGTCCGCCATCTCGAACTGGACGACGAGCGGCCCCTCCGGCAGCGGAACGGTCTCGCGCCGCTTGCCGATCTCGTTGACCACGTTCTCGTACTGCGGCAGGGCCGTGTGGTCGTCGTGCCCCGCGAGTTCGTAGACGTGGACGATGAGGTTGTCGTCGCCACGGTAGTGGACGGCCATGTCGGCCACACCTCCCGTGTGCAGCAGCACCTCGGGGCCGCGGAACTCCGCTTCCTCCTCCGTCAGGCGACGGGCCGCCGCCAGCGGCGACACGACGATCTGCCAGGGCCCCTCGGCCTGCAGTTTCAGGCGCAGGGTCCCGTGCCCAGGGACCGTGGCGAGCACGCGGCCCCGGAAGTCCTCCTCCGTGCTGTTGACGAGATTGTCCTCCTCCTTGTTGCGCCGGTTGAGCACCCAGAGGCCCGTGTACCCGTCGCCCCTGACGTCGAGCTGGACCACGACCGGCCCCGGCGGGAGCCCGCCCACGGTGATCACGTCGTTGTCCCGGCCCGTCTCCGTGTACGGCTCGAAGACGGGCCCGTACGTCCACCGGTCGGCGCCGCCGGGAGGGACGGGGGTCATGGGCGGGGCCGCCGCGGGAGGGACAGCGGCGGGAGGCGTCGCCACCGGAGCGACCGCCACGGGCGGAGGTGCGAAACCGGGCGCGGGAGCCTGCCCTGCCGGCGGAGCCGCGATGCCCGGGGCGGGTGCCGGAACCGCGGCGGCGGACGGAGGCGCGAAGCCCGGGACCGGCGCGGGGGCCACTGCGGCAGGCGGAGGTGCGAATCCCGGCGCGGGCGCAGGAGGAGCCACGGCCCGCGCCGGCACGCCACCGCCGGGCGACGCTCCGTTCCCTCCCTCATCAGCCACGTCCACGCCGTGGTCCGTGGCCAGGCCGGCGAGACCGCTCGCCCATCCCTGGCCCACGGCGCGGAACTTCCAGCCGCCCGCCCGCCGGTAGAGCTCGGCCAGCACCATCGCCGTCTCCCCGGCGGCGTCCGTGACGTCGTACCGCGCCACCGAGGTGCCGTCGGGGGCGAAGGCCTCCACCGACAGCCCGGCGGCGTCGCGCATCGCGCCGCGCTCCGTCGAACCGACCACGAGGACACGGGTGATCTGCTCCTCGACGGTGGCGAGGCCGACCTCCAGCCACGCCGTACCGGCCTGCCCCGGCACCGCCTCCGTCAGCCGGACGGCCCCGGAAGGGTGCACCGGGGCGCCGTGGAAGACGACGTCCCCGTCACCCCTGACCGTCCCGGTCTCGCCGAGCAACAGTGCCATGGCGTCCACACCACCGCGCACGGCGATCCTCAACGGCACCGACGGAACGAATCCGTTGCTCCCCTTGGTCATCTCCCCCACGACGTCCGCCCCTTCCTCGTCGTATCCCCACCCGAGACCCTCACGAAGAAGATCTTGCAGCCGCCGGCGCCCCTGGGACAAGGTCCCGGCCCTGTGGTGTCCTCGGCGCCCCGGAACCACCGAACCGGTCCGGCGTAGGCTTCCCTCGACACGGACGGGGCAGAGGGGGGCCGCATGACGGTCGGTACGGTACCGAGGTGGGGGTCGAGCCTCGACTCGGTCGTGGTGTACGCGCGGGGCGCGCTCTGCCGGCGCCTGGCCCGGGGCGTCGTGCCCCCGGACGGCCGGGTGCGGGTGACGGGGCTGCCGCGCGCGCTGGACCCGGGTTCGCTGCGGGCCCGGGTGCTGGGCGCCTCGGGGGCGCGGGTCACCGAGGCGCGGGTGGAGGTCGAGGCGGAGCCGGGCGCCGGCGGCGTTCCCGACGGCCTGCGGCGCGAGGTCGACCGGCTGCACGAGGCACGCGCGGCGGCGGAGGCGCGTCGCGACCGGCAGCGGGCCCTGATCGAGGAGGTCGGCGGTCTGCGCCCGGTCCCGCCCGGCCGCAAGCGCGAGGACCCGCACCGCCGCACCCCGGTCGACGCGTGGCTGGAGCTGGCCGACTTCGTCGACGAGCGGCTGGCGGGGCTCCACGCCCGGCTCGTCGAGCTGGACGAGGCGCTCCGGATCGCCGAGCACGAGCTCGAAGTGGCCTGCGACAGGCTCGACCGTGCCTCCACCGCCGCGTCGTCGGGTCATGTCGAGACCTCCGTCTGCGCCGTGCTGGCCCTCCACGGCGCCGAGGAGGCGGAGGAGGTGGAGCTGGAGCTGGAGTACGGCGTGCCGGGTGCCGTCTGGGTGCCGACGTACCGCCTCACCCATCGTCAGGGCGACGGCAGCGGCCGGCTGGTGCTGCGCGCCTCGGTCGCGCAGCGCACCGGCGAGGACTGGACCGGGGTGCGTCTCGCCCTGGCCACGGCCGACCTGGGGCGCCGCACCGACCTGCCGGCGCTCCGCTCGATCCGGATCGGACGCCGCCAGCCCGCACCCGCGCCGTCCGGCTGGCGCGAGCCCCCGGCGGGGCTCGCCGACCTGTTCACCGGGTACGAGGCGGCGGGCCCGGCGCCTTCCCGCGGCGGCTTCGCGATGGGCGGCGGTGCGCCGGGCTCCGCGGCCGGGGGCGCCGTGGCCGTTCCCGTGGCGATGCCCACCTCCGTACCGGCACCGGCGCCGGTTCCGCCCCCGGCGTTCGCCGGGCCACCGCAGCCCGGTGGCGCGTACGGCTCCGCTCCGGAGGCCTTCGGCATGGCACCGCCTGCGGCCCCGCAGCCGCCGGGCGGCCGGCCGCGTGCCGGTGGCGCGGCCTTCGTCGGAGCCCCCGCGCCCCGGGCTCCGGGCGCGGCGGCACCGCCACCGCCGCCGGTGGGTCCGCCGCAGCCGAGCGGCGCCGAACTCGACTACGCCGCCCTGGTGCTGTCCGGCCCCGAGGAGCCGGGCGGTCGCCGCGGCCGGCTGTTCCCCGGCTCCTCCTCCGACGCGGTGGCGGCCGAGTACCGCCGCCGCGCCGAGGCGGTCGCCGCGCTGCCGCTGCCCGAGCACGCCGTGCGCCCCCGGGAGTCGGCGGGCTCGTTCGACCACCGCTTCGACGCGGCCGCCCGCGCCGACGTCCCCTCGGACGGCACCTGGCACACCGTCACCGTCGGCGAGATCCCGGTCGGTCTGCGCACCGAGCACCTGTGCGTGCCGTCCGTGGAGCAGACGGTGTACGCGACGCTCGCGGTCTCGAACGCCACCGATCAGGCGCTGCTCGCCGGCCCGGTGGAGGTCACCGTCGACGACGACTTCCTGCTGACCGCCGCGCTGCCCACGCTCGCGCCCGGCGGTGTCCGCCGGCTGGGCCTCGGTCCCGCCGAGGGCGTCCGCGTCACCCGCCGCACCCATCTGAAGGAGTCGACGGCGGGCCTGCGGAACAACGTGACCGTGCTCGACCACCGCGTCCACGTGGAGCTGGCCAACCGCCTCGCGGGGCCGGTCACCGTCGAGGTCCACGAGCGGGTGCCGGTCTCCTCCGAGCCGGACGTCCGCATCGAGGAACGCGCCGACTGGACGGCGCCCGAGGACGGCGCCGCACCGGAGCGCCACGCCCCGGGCACCCGCGTCTGGCGAGTGGAGCTGCCCGCCGGCGGCACCGCCGTGCTCGACGGCGGCTACGAGATCCGCATACCGGCCGGCAAGGCCCTGGTCGACGGCAACCGCAGGAGCTGACACACACCATGTCCACGGAAACCGAGCCGATCGCCCTTCCCGTCACCGCCGTCACCTGTCTGGAGGACCGCGCGCACGTCGAGCGCACCGCCGTCCTCGACCTGGAGGCCGGCGTCCAGCGCCTGCGCCTCGGGCCGGTGAGCGCGCTCGCCGTCGACCGCACCCTGCACGCCGAGTTGACCTCCGGACACCCGGCCACCGTCCTCGACGTGCGGCTCGTCCGCGACTGGACGCCGCGCGGACCGGTGCCGCCCGCCGAGGGCGACTCCGCGCTCCGCCACCGGGCCCACGCCCTCGAAGAGGAGCGCCGCTCCGTGGAGCAGCGCCGCGACCGGCTGCGGGCCCGCCTCGACCTGCTGGGCCGACTCGCCGCCGACCTGCTGCGGGAGATCGGCGAGGGCGCCGGTTCCGGGGAGTCCGAAGGGCCCCGCTGGAGCCGTGAACTGGACCGGGTGGACGCCGAGCGCGACACGTACGGCGAGGAGCTCCGCGCCGCGGAGGCGCGCCTGACCGCCCTCCGCGCCGAACTCTCCGAGGTCCGCCGGACCATGGAGCTCACCGAGGAGGAGCCGGCCGAGCTCGTCGCCCATGTCGAGCTGACCGTGGAGGCCACGGCCCCGGGGGCCGCACGGCTGCGGCTGAGCCACCTCACCCCGTGCGCGCTGTGGCGGCCGGCCTACCGGGCCGTGCTCGACGGGGAGTCCCTGACGCTGGAGACCGACGCGGTGGTCTGGCAGCGCACCGGCGAGGACTGGTCGGACGTGCGGCTGACGCTGTCGACCGCGAGGTCGGCCCTGGCCGGCGATCCGCCACGGCTGGTCGAGGACCGGCTGACGCTCAAGGACCGGGCGCCGGCGGAGCGCCGCACGATCGACGTCGAGGTGCGCGAGGAGGAGATCTCGACGCTCGGTCCGGCCCCGGTGCTCGGTTTGCCGGGCGTGGACGACGGCGGCGAGGCGCGGGTGCTGCACTCCCCCGCGCCCGTCTCCGTGCCGGGCGACGGCCGCGCCCACCGGGTGCCGCTCTCGGCGTTCACGACGGCCGCCGGCAGCGAGTACGCCTGCTCGCCCGAGCTTTCCCCGCTGGTCACACAGGTGGTGCGGTTCGACAACCTGTCCGGCCACGCGCTGCTCGCCGGCCCCGTGGACCTCGTCCGGGGCAGCGGATTCACCGGCCGCGGCGCGCTGGACTTCACGGCTCCCGGCGCCGCCGTCGAGCTCGCCTTCGGCAGCCGTGACGACCACCGGGTGGTCCGGCACGCCGAGGAGTCCCGCGACACCACGGGCCTCACCCAGCGGACCGTGATCACCCGCACGGTCCGGCTGCACCTGTCCCGGTTCTCGCCGCCCGGGGAGCGGGGCGACCGGGTGGTCGTCCTCCGCGAGCGGATCCCCGTCTCCGAGGTCTCGGCGGTGGAGGTGCGCCTGCGCAAGGAGGCCTGCTCCCCCGCCCCGGACACGGTCGACGCCGAGGGCATCGTGCGCTGGGACGTCACCCTGCCGCCCGGCGGCCGACGAACGGTCACGCTGGTGTACGAGCTCTCGGCGACGGCCAAGGTCGGGGGGATCTGAGCCGGTGACCACCGGTGTCCCCACCGCCCCGCCCACGCGGGTGCGCCCCTCGGCCATGCCGGTCGCGGGGCTCCTCCGTACCGCCGCCCTGACGCTGTGCCTCTGGGCGTCGGCCGGCGCCGTCACCGCCGTCTCGTACCTCCTTCCGAGCGCGGACTGGATCGCCATCGGCCTCGGGGTGGTGCTCTTCCTGTTGTTCGGGATCCTGCTGCACGTGGTGCACCGGGGTGTCTGGCTGGTGCTCCTCGCCGCCCTGCCGGCGCTGTTGGTGCTGGTCGGCGCCGTGCAGTATCCGCCCGAGCTGGCGCTGGAGCGGTACGGCGTCCGGGAGAGCGTCGTCGTGACCGACGACAGCGCCGCCTCCACCGGGGGCAAGAACCACCGGCTCACCCTGCGTCGCGCCGACGGCCAGGTGCTGGCGGAGCGGCTGGTGTACCGCGGCACCGGCGCCCCGAAGGTCGGCGACCCCTTCCGGGAGGTCTTGGGATCTCGGCGCCGGGCACCCTACCAGCCCGGCGCCCTTTCCCTCCCGAAATCCCCCCACTCTCCATAACCGCGCGAAAGCGTGCGGTAGTCATGGGGGCAGGAGGGAACACCTTGGTCTTCAGTCTGGGTCGCCGCCGCAAGGCCGCCGCTGTCAGCGCCTGTCCGTTCACGCCCGCGTCGCCGTCCGACGCGCCGCAGCACCAACCGTACGTGCCCGTACCGCATGTGACGGACCGTCGGGAGGCGGAGAGTTTCGTCCGGCAGTTCCATCACGAGCAGCCCGACGCCGGGGACCTGGAGCGCCGGGTCCGCGAGGTGCTGGTCGAGATCGACCGGACCGGCACGTACGAGCACACTCCGGCCGAACTCTCCTTCGGCGCCCGTGTCGCGTGGCGCAACGCGGCCCGCTGCATCGGCAGGCTCTACTGGCGCAGCCTCGTGGTGCGCGACCTCCGGCACGTCACCTCGGCCGACGGCATCGCCGCCGCCTGCTTCGAGCACCTGCGGACCGCCGGGAACGGCGGCCGGATCCGCCCGGTGGTCTCGGTGTTCGCGCCCGACCGGCCGGGGCGTCCCGCGCCGCGGATCGTCAACGACCAACTGGTGCGCTATGCCGGGCACAGCACCCCCGAGGGCCGCTGGATCGGCGACCCGCGCGGCGCTTCGCCGACCGCCCGCGCCCGCGAGCTGGGGTGGAAGCACGACGAAGAGGCCTTCCAGGTGCTTCCGTTGATGGTGGAGGAGCGTCCGGGCGCGCGACCGGAGTGGTACGAGCTGCCGGAGGATTCCGTCCTGGAGGTGCCGCTCCGGCATCCGGACCACGCGTGGCTGGCGGAGCTGGGGCTGCGTTGGTACGCGGTGCCGGCGATCAGCGACATGACGCTGGAGATCGGCGGGGTGCGCTATCCGGCGGCGCCGTTCAACGGCTGGTACATGGGGACGGAGATAGGCGCCCGCAACCTCGCCGACGCCGAGCGCTACGACCTCCTGCCGGTGGTCGCCGACCGGATGGGCCTCGACCGCTCCTCGGAGCGCACGCTGTGGCGGGACCGGGCGCTCGTGGAGCTCAACGTGGCGGTGCTGCACTCCTTCCAGGAGGCCGGGGTGACGATGGCGGACCACCACACCGAGTCCGAGCGGTTCCTGCGGCACATCGCGCGGGAGAGCCGGCACGGCAGGCCCACTCCCGCCGACTGGAGCTGGATCGTCCCGCCCGTGTCCGGCTCCACGACCCCGGTCTTCCACCGGTACTACGACCCGGTGGACACGTCCCTGCGCCCCGCCTTCCTCGCCCGGGAGCGGTGAGGGCGGTCCCGCGTCGGGCGGGACGCCCGAGAGAGATCAGGCGGCCGGGCCGGGTGGCAGGTGGACGGTCATGATCAGGTGGCAGGTCACCTCTCCCGCGCCGCGGTAGGTGTGGGTGGCGTCGCCGTCGAAGGTGGCGGTCTGCCCGGCTTCGACGGCGTGTTCCGTGCCGTCGACGACCAGGGTCATCCGGCCGGCGGTGACGCTGACGGTCTCCACGACCCCGGCCCGGTGGGGATGGCTGGGGTACTCCTCGCCCGGTTCCAGCGTCCAGCGCCAGACCTCGACCGGCGCCGGGCCCGAGGTCGTGAGCATGAGCCGGGCCTCGCTGCCCAGCCTTCCGGTCCAGAGCGGCGCGACGGCGTCGGCGGTCACGACCCGGACGCGACCTTCGGCCGGACCTTCGAGGAGCGCGGAGACGGAGACGCCGAGGGTGTCGGCGAGCCGGACGAGGGTGGCGAAGTTCGGGTTGCCCTGGGCCTTCTCCAGGCCCACCAGGGCACCTTTGCTGACCTGGGCGCGTCTGCCGAGTTCGTCCAGGGAGAGGCCGGCGCGGTTGCGGGCCGTCCTCACGTTGCGGGCGAGGGTCCGCAGGGCTGCCTCTGTCTCGGCCATCCGATCACCGTTCTCGCGAGTGGACAGGGGGTGTGGAGCAGTGGGGGGTGAAGCAGTGGAATGTACCGCCCGGTCGTTTGGTTGACACAACCCGGTCGGTCCGTTGTACGGTCTGGTCGTTCCACTGAGATAGTAAGGGATGTACCGTGATCGCTCTGCTACTGGCCCTGGGCAGCTCCCTCGCCTACGGATGCGCCGACTTCCTCGGCGGCCTCGGCGCCCGCAAGGCCCATGTGCTGCGGACCGTGCTGATCGCCGCCCCGGCCTCCCTCGCGGTGGAGCTGCTGCTCTGGCCCTTCCTCGGCGCCTCGTTCGACGCCGGCACCCTGGGCTGGGGCGCCGCGTCCGGTGTCGCCTCCGCCGCCGCCTTCGCGCTGCTCTACCGGACCCTGGCGATCGGGCCGATGAACGTCCTCTCGCCCGTGACCGCGCTCGTGTCCGCCATGCTGCCCGTCGGCGTGGGCCTCCTCCAGGGCGAGCGCCTCGGCGCGGCCGGTCTGGTCGGACTGCCGCTCGCCCTGGTGGCGGTGGTCCTGGTCAGCGCCGGACACGGCTCCGGTACGGCGCGCCCGTCCCGTACGGCGCTGCTGCTGGCCCTGGGCGCGGGCGCCGCGATCGCCCTCCAGCTGGTCTTCCTGCACCAGGCGCCCTCGGGCAGCGGGGTGGCACCGCTGATCGTGGGCCGTGCGGTCTCCTCGGCCGTGACCCTCGCGGCGGCGGCGGTGCTGTACCGCAGGCTGGGCTCCGAGCGGCCCGCGTACGCCCTGTCGGCGGCCGCGGGCGTGCTGGACTCGGTGGCGAACCTGCTCTTCCTGCTCGCCGCCCGCGGCGGGGACCTCGCCGTCGTCGCCGTGATCACCGCCCTCTACCCGGCGGGCACCGTCCTGCTCGCCCGTGGCGTGCTCGCCGAGCGCGTCCACCGCGGTCAGCTCCTCGGCCTGGGGACGGCGGCGGTGGCCGTCAGCCTCCTGGCGCTGACCTGACCGGCCCCCTCTCGTCCACCCGCACGAACGGAACCTCCCCCGTGACCACCTTCCACCTCGCCCCCGCCGTCGCGGAGTCCTTCCCCGACACCCTCATTGCCCTGGTCACCGCCACCGGCCTGCGGGGCCGCGAGCCCTGGCCCCGGACCACGGCCGCCCTGGCCGAACTGGAGCGGCGGCTCGCCGACGGCACCTGGCTCCCCGCCGACGAGGCCGACCCCCGCATCGAGGACTGGCACACCGCCTACCGGTCCTTCGGCACCAACCCGCGACGCGTCCGCCCCAGCGTCGACGCGCTCGGCCGCCGCCTCGCGAAGAGGGGCGCCCTGCCGCGCATCAACCCCGCCGTCGACTCGTACAACGTCGTCTCCGTGCGCCACGGCCTGCCCGCCGGCGCCTTCGACCTGGACCACGTCACCGGTGAGGTCTCGATCCGTCCCGCCGACGGCACCGAGACCTTCACCCCGCTCGGCGAACCGGACACCGTCGAGAACCCCAGGCCCGGGGAGATCGTCTACGCCGACACCACCGGCGTCCTGACCCGCCACTGGAACCACCGCGACGCCCACCGCACCCGCGTCACCGAGGACTCCACCCGCGTCACCTTCGTCCTGGAGACCCTCAGCGCCGGGCGGGACGGCCACCTCCTGAAGGCCGCCGCGACCGAACTCCAGGACCTCCTGGCCCCGCACGCCGGCGGAACGACCGTGCGGTACCTGGGCCCGGGGTGACCGCCACTCCTGCCGAGTGGTCCCCCCGGAGGGGAAGGGGGACGCTGGTACTGAGCGCGTCCGGGGGCCCGGGCGCCCGAAGGGAGCGCCCGCCCGGTCGGGAAAGGCCGTGCCATGCGCATGTTGTTGAAGGTTCAGATGGACACCGCGACCTCCAACGAGGCCATCAAGCAGGGCAACCTGCTCAAGACCGTGGAGGGCGCACTCGAGGAACTCCACCCCGAGGCCGCGTACTTCACCGTCGAGGACGGCTGTCGGACCGGGTACTTCTTCTTCGACCTGGAGGACCCTTCCCGGCTGCCGAAGATCTCGGAGCCCTTCTTCATGGAGATGGGCGCCAAGGTCCACTACTCACCGGTGATGAACCCGGAGGACCTCCGCAAGGGGCTCTCGGCGATCATGCCCTCGTGAGCGGCTTCTCCCAGGTCAGGGAGTACCGGCGGAGCAGGTGCCGGCGGTAGCGCACGCCGGGGAGCAGCCGTCGCGCCTCGGCGCGCACTTGCCCGTAGCTCATCTCCGGCTCGGCGACCGGCATGTCCTCCGGGTCGCGTGCGCCGCGCAGCAGCTTGGTGATCCGGACGATCGGTGCGGCGCCGATCCTGGCCACCCGCTCCGTGACGCTCGCGTCACGGGCGAGGCCGACGACCACCAACGTACCGCCGGGCCGCAGCAGTTCACGCATGCGGGTGAGGGCCGCACCGAAGTCCATGTGGTGGACGGTGGTCACCGAGCAGATGAAGTCGTAGCCCGAGACGGGCAGTTCGGCCGTCAGGAAGTCGCCTTCCACGAAGACGAGTCCAGGGTGTCCTCCGGCGGCCCGGCGAGCTCGGGCGATCATGTGCGGAGACAGATCGATGCCGGTGACGCGCCGCGCCCGGCCGGCGAGCTTCCGCCCGAGCAGTCCGTCGCCGCAGCCGACGTCGAGGGCCTCGCCGCAGCCCTCGGGAACGGCTCGCAGGATGCCGGCGTGCCGGGCGACGTTGGTGTTCCAGTACGGCTCCGGGGTGGGCTCGCGCATCGGGCCATCGTAGGCCCGGATCCGCCGGTCCCTCAGACGGCCTTCTCGCGGCCGACGTAGCGGATGACCTCGCAGTCGTCGAGGATCACCAGGCCCTCGTCGACCAGTTCGTCGAGCTGGGGCAGGAAGGCGCGGATCTTCTCCTCGGTGTCGACGATGACCACGGCGACGGGGAGGTCCTCGCTCAGCGAGAGCAGTCGCTGGGTGTGGATCAGCGAGGAGGCCCCGAAGCCCTCGATGCCGCGGAAGACGCTCGCGCCCGCGAGACCCGCCTCGCGGGCCCGGCCGACGATCTGGGTGTAGAGCGGCTTGTGGTGCCACAGGTCGGTCTCCCCCACGAAGACCGTCACCCGCAGGGCCCTGCCCGTCAGCCTGGTCATGCTTCGAGTCTACGGTCGTGCTTCCGGGAGGGAGGGGGCCGGCCGGGGCGCCGGCCCCCTCCCCCGCGCGGAGTCGGTCAGCAGCCGCTCGTGAGCCAGCGGCAGGCGGTGATCAGCGCGGCGGCGTGCTCCTCGCCACGGGCGTCCTCGGTGCGGACCTCCTCCGGCAGGACCTGCAGGGCGTCGATGTCGTACTCGGTCATGACGGTCTCCTTCGAATGATGCGGATATCTCGGTGGTACGCCGGCGGCCTGGGGCCGCCGGACACTCAGGGGTGGGCCGGCCCGTCCTCGGGCAGCCAGGCGCGCGGGCCTCCGCACCGCATGCGCAGCAGCAGGGACAGGCTCCCGGCGAGGCCGGTGGCGTACTCGGCGAGGACGGTCCTGCGGTTCTCGTCGGGCACCAGGAGTCGCCCGTCGCGCAGCACGGCCTGTGCGGCCAGGTGCTCGACGAGGAGTTCGGCGGCGGCGCGGTGGCTCTCGTCGCCCGTGCGCACGGCGGCGTCGAGGAGGAACTCGGCGTTGCCCGCGAGGCCGTGGCAGGTGGCCGGCGAGTCGGTCACCCGGCCCGCCCGGACGGCACGGGCAGCGCCGTCCACCAGGTCGCGTACGGCCTTGTCGGACTCGCCGGTCGCCGCCCAGAGCCGGACCAGGAAGGTGCCGACGCCGGAGGAGCCGCTGCACCAGTGCCGGGCGAGCTCCGGCGAGTCGGAGAGGTGGCGGGCCCGGTCGACGGGCCAGAGCGCGCCCGCCGGTCCGCCGCGGGCGGCGGCCGCGAGGGTGGCCCCCGCCTCGGTGGCCGCGGCGAGGAACCGTTCGTCCCCGGTGGCCTGTGCCGCGAGCAGGAGGAAGGTGCCGACCCCGGCCACGCCGTGCGCGAAGCCGTAGTGCCAGGCGCCGGCGAGCGCGGAACCGAAGTCCTCCGGCACCGGCCAGAAGACCCCCTCCGGGGTGCGCCGCGCCGCGTCGAGCAGTCCGTTCGCGGCCTCGGCGGCGCGGTCCAGGAACCGCGGGTCTCCGGTGGTGCGCCAGAAGTGCAGCTGGGCCAGGCCCGAGCCGGCCACGCCGTGACAGACGTCCGGGTTGGGCCCGCGGACCGGCAGACCGAGGGCGAGTGCGACGGCCCGGTCCGCCAGGGCGGGGTCGCCCAGGGCCCGCGCGGCGTCGAGCAGCGCCCAGGCGGTGCCCGAGCGGCCGAAGTGCAGCCCCGGCGGGTCGTTCGGCAGCGTCTCCTGCCGCTCCGCGGTCCAGCGGGCGGCGGAGCGGAGGCCCTCGGCGAGCGCCTCGCGGGTCACGGCCGGCCCGGCGGCGGTCTCCGGGAGGCGGAGCCCTGTGTCCCAGTGGCCGAGGGCCCGGGCGAGCAGGGCGACGCCGCCTGCCGAGCCGTGCTGCAGGGCCACCGGGTCGCAGGTCTCGCCGAACGAGTCCGAGGCCCACAGCCGTTCGGGGTCGTGGGGGCGCATCGTGGCCAGCAGGTGGGCGATGCCGTCGTGCAGGAGACGCGCGCGCGTGGCCGCCGCGTCCGGGCGTGCTCCCGGCGGCGGACCGGCGGTCGGTCGCGCCGTCGCTCCCGCCCCGCTTCCGTCCAGGAACTCCCGTGCCCGGTCGAGCGTCCAGCGGTCTTCGGGTACGTCCCGTGTCAGGCCCAGGACCAGCGGCGAGAAGCGTCGTACGCGTGCGTGGTCGCGGGCCAGGAGGTCCACGAGGTCCGCGAGGCGTCGCTCGTCCGGCCGGGCGGCCTCCCGCGGGAGGTCCTCCGCGAAGACCGGGTCGGCGCCGCTCAGGGTGTGCAGGACGGTGGCGCCGAGGGCGTACAGGTCGACGCCCGGCGGCAGGGCGGGGGCCACCTGGTCGAGGGCGCGCAGCTCGGGGGCGGTGTAGCCGGGGGTGGCACCGAGCACCCACCGCTCCCCTTCCCGGGCGGCCATCTCCAGGTCGATGAGGACGAGCCGGCCGTCGGGGGTGACCATGACGTTGTTGGGGTTGAAGTCGTGCAGGGTGACGCCCAGTTCGTGGGCGGTGGCGACGAGTTCGACGAGCTGCCGGACCCGGGAGTCGGCCGTGCGGTCGTCGGGGCAGGCGTCGCCGTGCCGCGCCAGGTGCTCGGCGACGGTGCGCCGCAGCGTCGCCCCCGGGATCGATTCGGTGGCCAGGAAGACACTGCCCTGCTGCTCGAACACCTCGACGAGGCCGGGGACCCTGTCGGGGTGCGCCCGCCCGAACCGTTCGAGCAGCGCGGCCTCGCGGCGCAACAGGTCCCGGACGTCCAGGCCTTCGAGTCCGGCCCCCACGTGGGGCCGTGCCTGCTTGACGACGACCTGCGCGCCGGTGCGGGTGTCCTCGGCCCGGAAGACCCCTCCCTTGTTGGAGTGCTGGATCGCTCCCCGTACGAGGAAGCGGTCGCCGAGCAGGACGGGCTTGGCGGTGGCCGTGCTGCGGGCGGGTGCGACGGGGCGGTCGGGGAACGGGTCGCCGGCCCAGGCGGGCGGGCTGAACCAGGCGTTGCGCTCGTCGGCGACCGGCCGGCCGTCGGGGTCGGTGAGGCGGGCGGCGAAGGAGCCGTCGGCCGTCAGTTCCCGGACGCCCTTGAAGACGCCGTACCGGTAGAAGACCTGGCTGCCGGGGCGGTAGCGCCGGTCGGAGAGCACGGCGGGGCCCGGCAGCCCCTCGGTGGCCCGGTGGAGTTCCTCGGCGAGCCGTCGCAGCTGCTCGTCGTCGGCCGGGTACACGGTCAGGAACTTGCCGCTCCCGCCGCGCGCGAAGCGACCGGACACCAGCGCGGCGACCCCGGCCGGGCTGCCGGCGAACTTGAAGGCGGCGCGATGGGCCACGAGGACCTCGGCGGACCGGGTGAGGACCAGGGGCGCCGAGAGCGGGGTGGCCGGGACGTGGAGCTTCCAGCCCTGGGCCCGTCCGACGGCGCCGCCGGGCACGACGTGGCACCAGAACTCACCGGGTTCGACGCTCCAGTCCGCCCGCGCCGGTCCTGTCGGCTCGGGCGCGTGCCGGGCGATCACGGCGCGCACGAGGTCGGGCAACAGGGCCCGGTCGGCGGGGCTTTCGGCGCGCGGCCGCCGGGGGCCGGGACCGGACGGGGAATGCGCGGTGGGTGACGACACGCTCTTCGTCCTCGCGTTTCGCATGGGTGACGAGCAGGGGGTCCGGGCGGTTCCTACTGCACGGGCCGGTCGTACTCGTCGCCCCAGCTGGTGTCCATGGGGCTCCCGGCGACCGTCCGCGTCGTCGTCTCCGGTGCGTCGTCGGCCGTGGCGGCGGTGACTCCGCCGGCGAGCAGGACGGCGAGGAGGAGGAAGCGGACGACAACGGACATGGTGCGGCTCCTGGTTCGGGAGAGAAGAGGGCGGGCGGGAAGCTCCGTGTCTGGCGGGTTCACGCCGTATGTCGGCCTGATGGGGTTTCCCTCGGCCGGACACCCCCAGTTCATCCCGGCGAGCCCGCTTGGTCCAGCGCCATGACCTGGCAATACCCTGCATGGCACGGAAGTAGCAGGGCCGCATCACGGGGGAAACGTGTGACTACTGGGGTGGATGTGGACGGAATGCCTCGACTGGACGCCGGGGCCGTCGCCGTCTTCGCGTACGTACTGGAGCGCGGCAGCCTCCCGAACCGTCCGTCGGACGGGCTTCCGGACGGACTTCGTGACGGGCTTCCGGCCCTCGGCCTGAGCCGGGACGAGGTCGAGGCGGCCTGCCGCACCCTGGAGCGGCTCCGTCTTCTGCGACCGGCACCCGGCCGCCCCGAGGAGCTGATCCCGGTGAACCCGGACGCCGCCGCGGCGGAGGTGGTCGGGCCGCTGGAGGCGGAGCTCGCGCGGGCCGCCGCGCACGCCCAGTCGCTCCGTGACGACCTGCACTCCCTGATGCCGCGCTACCGCGCCGCCCGGCACGAACAGGGGCGCCGGGAGGGCCTCGACGTGCTGCCCGACATGGCGTCCGCCTCCGCGATGCTGACCGAGGAGTCGGCGCGCTGCCGGGAGGAGGTGTTCAGCATCCAGCCGGGCGGCGGACGGGCCGCGCACCGACTCGGGGACGCCGTCGAGCGGGACCTGGCGATGCTCCGCCGGGGCGTGCGGATGCGCACGCTGTACCAGCACTCGGCGCGGACCAGCCTGTCCACCCAGGGGTACGTGGAGCGGCTCACCGAGGCCGGTGCCGAGTACCGCACCGCGGCCGAACTCCCCGACCGGGCCGTGGTCTTCGACCGGACCGTGGCCTTCCTGCCCCGGCGCGCCGACGGCGGCACGGGCGAGGGGGCGGTCCTCGTCCGGGACCCCGACGTGGTGGCGTACCTCTGCCGGGTGTTCGAGCAGCACTGGTCCGGGGCGGTCCCCTTCCGGGGCACCAGCGAGGCGGCGTACAAGGAGGTCGGCCCCAGTCTGCGGCGGGCGCTCGTGGGGCTGCTCGCCGAGGGCGCGAAGGACGAGGTGATCGCCCGGCGCATGGGGATGTCGCTGCGGACCTGTCGCCGTCACATCGCCGACCTCCTTGAGGAGTTGGGCGCGGAGAGCCGCTTCCAGGGCGGTGCGCTCGCGGAGCGCGCCGGGCTGACGGACGCGGAGGTCACCACGGACGCGGCCGAAGGCGTGTCCCACCGGTAGGGTGCCCTCCGGAAAACGGTGTTCTGCGTGGGGAGACATGGGTTCATGGGCGGTCAGCAAGCGGGTCGGGGCGGTTCCGAAGTGTTCCAGCCGCTGGCGGCGGACGACCCGACGACGGTCGCCGGGTATCGGCTCGCGGCCCGGCTCGGCGCCGGCGGCATGGGCAAGGTGTACCTGTCGTACACGCCCGGCGGCCGGCCGGTGGCGATCAAGCTGATCCGTCCCGAGTTCGGCGAGGACGCGGAGTTCCGCCGCCGGTTCGCCCAGGAGGTGCGCTCGGCGCAGCGCGTCCAGGGGCTGTTCACCGCGCCCGTCATCGACGCGGACCCCGAGGGCGCGCAGCCCTGGCTGGCCACCGCGTACGTGCCGGGGCCGTCGCTCGCCGACGCGGTCGTGGCGCACGGCGCGCTGCCCGTGGAGACGGTGCTGCTGCTCGTGGCGGGCATGGCCGAGGCCCTGCACGTCATCCACGGCGCGGGCATCGTGCACCGTGACCTGAAGCCGTCGAACGTGCTGCTCGCCGCCGACGGGCCCCGCGTCATCGACTTCGGCATCGCGTACGCCGCCGACGCGACCTCCCTGACGGGCAGTGGGGTCACCATAGGGACGCCGTCGTTCATGGCGCCCGAGCAGGCGGCGGGCCGGCCGGTCACCCCGGCCACGGACGTGTTCGCGCTCGGTCAGGTCGCGGCGTACGCGGCGACGGGCGTCCCGGCCTTCGGGGAGGGGACCGGGCACGGGGTGCTGTACCGGATCGTGCACGAGGAGCCGGACCTGAGCGGCGTGCCGGAGCGGCTCACCGAACTGGTCACGCGCTGCCTCGCGAAGGAACCCGAGGCCCGGCCGACGCTCTCCGAGATCATCCGGCTCTGCCAGGCCGCGAACGCGGCGACGGTGCTGCGCCGGCCCGAGGACTGGCTGCCGGGCGCGGTCTCCGCCGAGATCACGGCCCGGGCGGCGGCGCCCGCTCCCCCGCAGACGCCCCCGCCGCCGACCGTCGCGCCGTCCGCGCCGTCCGCACCGCCGGTGGCGTACTCGCCGACGGCGCCGGCCGTGCCCTCCGCGCCGTCGACCCCGCCGCCCGGTTACGGCCCGCCGCCGAGCACCGTCTCCGGCGTCCCGTCGGGCCCGGTCGCTCCGACGGGCCCGGTGGCCGCCGCTCCGGCGCCCGCCTACGCGTACGCGCCGACGCAGGGCCCCGGTGCTCCCACGTACCCGCAGCAGCCCTGGCCGGGCGGGCCGGGGCCGACGGGCCACCAGCCGCCGCAGCCGCCCCAACAGCGGAAGAAGGGCGGCGGGCGCGGTCTCGTCATCGCCCTGGCCGCCGTCCTCGCCTTCGCCGTCGCGGGCGGCGCGACCGCCTACGTCGTGCTGAAGGACAAGGACGGGCAGGCGTCCTCGAACGCCGGGGAGAAGCCGGGCGGGAAGGGTTCGGCGAGCACGGGGAGCTCCGGGGGCACGGGGACCGGGACGGGAACGGGAACGGGGACGGGGAGCGGGAGTTCGGCCCCGAAGCCCTCGACGGCGCCGGCCCCGCAGGCGGCCACGTACAAGGACATCGACCTCACGGCCGGCTACCACCTGACCCTCGGGGACGAGAACGTGCGCCCGCAGGACGGGGAGGACAACAACTACGAACTCTCCTACGACACGGGCGGCTACCTCGACGCCGAGAGCAGCGGCGGCAATCTGGTCCTGCTCGACCCGGGCCAGGAGGGCTCCCTCGAAGCGTGCCGCGCGGAGACCCGGTTCACCCAGAACATCTATGTGAACAAACTGTCGCCGGGCCGTCAGGTCTGCATCACGACGGGTACGGGCCATCTCGGTCTGCTCACCGTCAAGGCCTTCTCCCCGGAGGACTCGCCGAGCACCTACATGACGCTCGATCTGACGGTGTGGCGCAACGCGGCTCCCTCGGCGTCGTCGAGCTGATCGCTTTTGATGACGTATTCCGTGACCTGAATACCGATCCGATCAAGGGAGGTTCCGAACCGATCAAGATCGGATCTATAGTGCCGTCGTTACGACTCCCCACCCCGCGTGCCTGTTCTCGAGAGTCTGGTTGATGTCGGCGCCGTCCACCCCCTTCCGCCCTGCCCTGCTCGCCTCGTTGCTGACAGCCGCCGTGGGTGGTGCGCTCGCCGTCGCGGCGACCGCCGCGGCGCCGGCCGGGATCCGTCCCGCACTCGGCTGGTTCGCCGGCGGCGGCGTCCTGCTCCTCGCGGCCGCCGCCTTCGCGGTCACCTGGTACGGGCGGACCTCCCGCTCCCTGAGCCGGCGGGTCGAGGCCCTCACCGCCGAACTCGCCGGCCAGGAGGCCCGGGCCGCCCGGCACGCGGCCGACTTCGCGCACGAGGCGGCGGCGTCGAAGGAGCGGTACGAGACGGAGGCCGCCGCCTCGGAGGCGGCCCACCGGGCGCGGACCGAGGAGCTGATCCGCGCCCACACCGCCCGGACCGCCGAACTGACCGCGGACCGGGCCGCCGAGGTGCGGCGGCTCGAAGCCGAGCTGCGCCGCGCCGAGTCCGGCCGGTCCGCCGCCATGGCCGCCGCGGCCAACGCGGCCGGCCGCATGCAGGCCCTCGCCACGAGCATGCTCGCCGACCTGCGGGAGATGGAGCACCGGCACGCCGACGAGGACGTCCTGGCCGACCTGCTCCACCTCGACCACCGCACCGCGCAGGCCGGGCGGCTTGCCGACTCCGTCGCCGTGCTGACCGGCGCCCGGTCCGGCCGTCGCTGGGCCCGCCCCATCGTCATGGAGTCGATCCTCCGCGGCGCCATGGGACGGATCGGCGGCTACCAGCGGGTGCGGCTGCACTCCAGCAGCGACGCGGCCGTCGCCGGGCACGCGGCCGAGGGCGTCATGCACGCCCTGGCCGAACTGATGGACAACGCGGCGAACTTCTCGCCGCCCACCGCCGAGGTCCACGTCTACGTGGAGGAGGTCCCGGCCGGGGTCATCATCGCGGTCGAGGACAGCGGGCTGGTGATGAGCGACGTGCAGCTGCGCCGCGCGGAGGCCGCGGTCGGCTCGACGGCGCAGGACCTGGCCGGTCTCTCCGGCACCCGTCTCGGCCTGGCGGTCGTCGGCCGGCTGGCCCGGAAGCACGGTCTGACCGTGTCGTTCCGTCCCTCGGCGCGCGGCGGCACCGGCGCCCTGCTGATGCTGCCCCAGGACCTGATCAGCCACGCGCCCGTCGAGCCGCCGGCCGCGCCCGCCGCCGTCCTGCCGCCCGTGACGGGCCGCGGACTGTCGGCGCCGGTCCCCCCGGAGACGCCGGCCGACGCGGCCCCCGCCGTGGCCGTCGAGCCCGAGGCCACGCACGACAGCCCGGCCGAAAGCACCGGCGAGCACCCCCGGTTCGGCGAGAGCGGTCTGCCCCGTCGCCGTCGCGGCCGCGCGATGGCCGCCGCCCACCCCGAGGGGCCGGAGGCCGCCGTGAAGCCGCGCGCGGCGGGCCCGCGCACCGGCGCCGCGGCCGGCGCGGCCACGCGCTTCGGCACCTTCCGCCAGGCGGTCCGCGGCACCGCCGCCGAGGCCACTCCCACCGAGGCCACCCCCGTCGTACCGTCCGATCCCGCCGACGGCCGGCCGTCCGCACCGCGGACCCCGCCGCCGTCCTCGAACTCCCCGCACCCGGAAGGCACCCCGTCATGACCGGCACCACCACCGACGAGAAGCTCAGCTGGCTCCTGGAGGGCCTGCTGGAACGCACCCCGGGCACCCGTCACGCCCTGGTGCTCTCCCGTGACGGCCTCAAGCTCTGCCGTACCCCCGAGCTCTCCGTCGACCAGGCCGACCAGCTCGCCGCGATCGCCGCCGGCATCCAGAGCCTGTCGCACGGTGCCTCCGTGGAGTTCGGCGACGGCACGGGCGGGGTCCGCTCCGCGATGGCCGAGTTCTACGGCGGCATCCTGTTCATCGTGGAGGCGGGCGAGGGCGCCCACCTCGCGCTGGTCGCCGACGAGGACGCCGACGCCGGGCTGGTGGGCCACAACATGTCCGAGCTGGTGGAGCAGTTGGGCGAGTACCTGGTCGCGAGGCCCCGGGGATGAGCCGCGGCAGGCCGGGCCGGGACGACTCTCCCGACCGGCTCTACACCCTGACCGGCGGTCGCAGCCGCGCCGGGTCCGACGCCTTCGACCTGGTGACGCTCGTGGTCTCCGAGAGCGATCCGGTCGCCGGCATGCAGTCCGAGCACGCCGCGATCCTGCGCATGTGCCGCTTCCCCACGGCGGTGGTGGAGGTGGCGGCGGGGCTCGGTCTGCCGGTGTCGATCACGCGGATCCTCCTCGCCGATCTTCACGACACCGGCCGGATCAGCGCACGGCACCCCCGCGCCTCGTACCGCCTTCCCGATCACGACATCCTGGAGCAGGTGCTCGTTGGACTCCGTAACCTCTGAACAGCGCCGGACCCTGCACAGCACCGCCGACAACGGACTGAAGATCGTCGTCGTCGGCGGTTTCGGAGTCGGCAAGACCACCCTGGTCCGCTCGGTCAGCGAGATCCGTCCGCTGAACACCGAGGAGACCATGACCCAGGCCGGCGAGGGCGTCGACGACACCGTCGGCGTCGCCGCGAAGACGGCCACCACCGTCGCCTTCGACTTCGGCCGGATCTCGCTCGACGCGCACAACGTCCTCTACCTGTTCGGGGCGCCCGGCCAGGAGCGCTTCTGGTTCCTGTGGGACCGGCTGTTCTCCGGGACGCTCGGCGCGGTCGTCCTCGTCGACACGCGGCGCCTTGCCGACTCCTGGTACGCGATCGACCGCCTGGAGCACCACGGCACGCCGTTCGTCGTCGCCTGCAACGACTTCGGCGGCCCCGCCCACACCCCCGCCCAGATCCGCGAGGCCCTCGACCTCGCCGACGAGGTGCCGCTGGTCTTCTGCGACGCCCGGTCGCGCGAGTCCAGCAAGCAGGTGCTGATCTCGCTCGTGGAACACCTGCGGACCGTCGTCGCGGCCTCGCGACCGACCCCCCACCCGATCCCGGAGCCCACCCCGTGACCCTCCCCGAGCCCCAGCCGGTCCCGCTGAGCGGCCCCCGGTTCCAGACCGACCCCACCGAGCTGTACCGGCAGATACGACGCGAGCACGGGGCCGTCGCCCCGGTCCTGCTCGACGGGGACGTGCCCGCCTGGCTGGTCCTCGGCTACCGCGAGCTGCACCAGGTCACCAGCGACCCGGTGCTCTTCTCCCGCGACTCCGAGCTGTGGAACCAGTGGGACGCCATCCCGGCGGACTGGCCGCTGCTGCCGATGATCGGCCGCAAGCAGCCGTCCATCCTCTACACGGTCGGCGAGCGGCACCGCGAGCGGGCCGGGGTCGTCTCCGACGCCCTGGAGGCGATCGACCCGTTCGTCCTGCGGGAGCGGGCCGAGCGCTTCGCCGACGAGCTCATCGACGGGCTGTGCGGCAAGGGCTCCTGCGACATCATCGCCGAGTACGCGATGCTCCTGCCGGTGCGGGTCCTCGCCAGCTGCTACGGCTTCGCCGACGAGCAGGGCCCTGCGCTCGTCACCGCCATGAACGACATGATCAACGGTCAGGAGGGCGCGCTGGAGGGCCAGCGTCACCTGGCCGAGTCGATGTTCGCGCTGCTCGCCGCCAAGGCCGAGACGCCGGGGGACGACGTCGCCTCCCGGATGCTCGCCAACACCGCCGGGTTCACCGTCGAGGAGGTCGCCCAGGACCTCATGGTAATGATGGCCGCGGGCCACCAGCCGACCGCCGACTGGATCGGCAACTCGCTGCGCCTGATGCTCACCGACGACCGGTTCGCGGCCTCGCTCGCCGGCGGCCGGCACAGCGTCGGCGAGGCGATGAACGAGGTCCTGTGGGAGGACACCCCGACGCAGAACGTCGCCGGGCGGTGGGCCTCGCGCGACACCCACCTCGGCGGGCGGCGGATCGGCCGCGGCGACCTGCTGCTGCTCGGCCTGGCCGCGGCCAACTCCGATCCGCACGTGCGCACCGACTCCGGCGCGTTCACCGGTGGCAACAACGCCCACCTCTCCTTCGGTCACGGCGAGCACCGCTGCCCGTTCCCCGCGCAGGAGGTCGCCGAGACGATCGCCCGGACGGGGATCGAGGTGCTGCTCGACCGGCTGCCGGACGTGGACCTCGCGGTCGCCGAGGGCGCCCTCGCCCGCCGCCCCTCCCCCTGGCTGCGCGGTCTGACCGCGCTCCCCGTGACGTACACCCCGACCCCCGCCCTTGGAGCCCTCGGATGAGCTGCCCGTACGACCACACCGCCGCGTCCGGCACCGATGCGATCGCCCTCGACCCGTTCGTCACCGACCTCGACGGCGAGAGCGCCCGGCTGCGCGCCGCCGGTCCGCTGGCCCGTGTCGTCCTGCCCGGCGGGGTGCCCTGCTGGGCCGTCACCCGGCACGCCGAGGCGCGCAAGCTGCTCACCGACGCCCGTCTCGTCAAGGACATCGACGTCTGGGGGGCGTGGCAGCGCGGCGAGATACCCCTGGACTGGCCGCTGATCGGTCTCGCGAACCCCGGCCGGTCGATGCTGACCGTCGACGGCGAGGAGCACCGCCGGCTGCGCTCGCTGGTCGCGCAGGCGCTGACGGCGCGTCGGGTGGAGCGGCTGCGGGCGGGCATCGAGTCCCTCACCGAGGGGATGCTCGACCGGCTGGCCGAGCGGCCGTCCGGCGAGGTCGTGGACCTGAAGGCGGAGTTCGCGTACCCGCTGCCGATGAACGTGGTGGGCGAGCTGATGGGGGTCGACCCGGCCGACCACCCGCGGATGAAGGCGCTGTTCGACAAGTTCTTCTCGACGCAGACGCCGCCCGAGGAGGTGCCGCAGATGATGGCGGACCTGGGCACGCTGTTCGCGGGGATCGTGGCGGGCAAGACGGAGAATCCGGGTGACGACCTGACGAGCGCACTGATCGAGGCGTCGGAGGGCGGTGACCGGCTGACCACGGAGGAGATCACCAACACCCTCCAGCTGATGGTGGCGGCCGGGCACGAGACGACGATCAGCCTGATCGTGAACGCCGTGGTCGCCCTGGAGACCCACCCGGAGCAGCGGGCCCTGGTGCTCAAGGGCGAGGTGCCGTGGGAGAACGTGATCGAGGAGACCCTGCGCTGGTCGACGCCCACCTCGCACGTGCTGATCCGCTTCGCCACCGAGGACATCGAGGTCGGTGACCGGATCCTGCCCGAGGGCGAGGCGCTGATCGTGTCGTTCGGCGCGATCGGCCGGGACGAGGAGCAGCACGGTCCGACGGCGGGCGAGTTCGACGTGACGCGGACGCCGAACCGGCACATCTCCTTCGGTCACGGCCCGCACGTGTGCCCGGGCGCGGCGCTCTCCCGCCTGGAGGCGTCGGTGGCGCTCCCCGCCCTGTACGGGCGCTTCCCGGAGCTGCGCCTCGCGGTGCCGCGCGAGGAGCTCCGCAACAAGCCGGTCGTCACCCAGAACGACCTCTTCGACCTCCCGGTCCTGCTGTCCTGACGGCTCCCGGCGGGTCCTGCTCGAAACGCCCCGTGGTCCCGGCCGCGGGGCGCTATGCTGGCTCCATGCATCTGTCGTCGTGCCTCAGCTGGTGGCGCTCCTCCTAGGAGCGGCCACTACTCGCGCACGACCGGGCCGTTCGGACGAACGGCCCTTTTGCGTTTCCCGGCTCATGGGTCCTGTCGTCCCGACGGCGCCACCGACCCACACCAGGAGACGCCATGACCATCCTCGCCCCCACCGCCCCCGCCACCGACGACGCCCTGGGCACGACCGCCGCGCGGACCCGCAGCGCGGTCCTGGAGCGGCAGATCCGCGAAAACCCGGGGCGCTTCCGCGTCCTGACCGGCGACCGCCCCACCGGGCGGCTGCACCTGGGGCACTACTTCGGCACCCTGCACAACCGGGTCCGGCTCCAGGACCTGGGGGTGGAGCTGTGCGTGATCATCGCGGACTACCAGGTCCTGACCGACCGCGACGTGGCGGACAACCTCACCGAGCACGTCGAGGAGCTGGTGCTCGACCACCTCGCGATCGGTGTGGACCCTGAGCGCAGCACGGTCTTCACCCACAGCGCCGTCCCCGCCCTGAACCAGCTGCTGCTGCCCTTCCTCAGCCTGGTGTCGGTGGCGGAGCTGAACCGCAACCCCACCGTCAAGGACGAGATCGCCCACTCCCGGCAGTCCGCCGTCAGCGGCCTGATGTTCACCTATCCCGTCCACCAGGCCGCCGACATCCTGTTCTGCAAGGCGAACCTCGTCCCCGTCGGCCAGGACCAGCTGCCGCACCTGGAGATCACCCGGACCGTCGCCCGCCGGTTCAACGACCGCTACGGCGCCGTCTTCCCCGAGCCCGACGCCCTGCTGTCGGACGCCCCGCTGCTGCTCGGCACGGACGGCACCAAGATGAGCAAGAGCCGGGGCAACGCCATCGCCCTGGCCGCCACGGCCGACGAGACGGCCCGGCTGGTCAAGGGCGCGAAGACCGACTCCGAGCGTCACATCTCCTACGACCCGGCAGGCCGCCCCGAGGTGTCGTCCCTCCTGCTGCTCGCGGCCCTCTGCCAGGACCGCACCCCGGAGGAGGTCGCCGCCGACATCGGCTCCGCGGGCGCCGCCGCGCTGAAGCGGACCGTGACGGAGTCGGTCAACGAGTACCTGGCGCCGATCCGCTCCCGCCGCGCCGAGTACGCACGGGACCGCGCGTACCTCCGCCGGGTCCTGCGCGAGGGCAACGAGCGGGCCCGGTCGATCGCCGACGCGACCCTCGCCGAGGTCCGCACGGCGATGAACAGTCACTACTGACGTATGTTTCCGGCATGGGAACGACGGAGGGGAGCCGGGAATGACGGAGGGGACCCTGGACGCCATCGACCGGGCGCTGCTCGCGGAGCTGCAGCGGGACGCCACGCAGGCGTACGCGGTGCTGGGCAAGGCGGTCGGTCTGTCGGCCGGCGCCGCGCACGAGCGGGTGCGGAAGCTGCGGGAGCGCGGCGTCATCCGCCGCACCACCGTGGACGTCGATCCCGCCGCGCTCGGACAGGACGTGCTCGCCTTCGTCATGGTCGACTCGTCCGCCTGGATCGGGGACTCGGCGGCGGCGTTCGCCGCGATCCCCGAGATCCAGGAGGCGCACGTCATCGCCGGGAGCGCCTCGGTCCTGGTGAAGGTGCGCACCGCGACCACGGTGCAACTCCAGGACGTGCTGCGCCGGTTGTACGCGATCGAGGGCGTGAGCGGCACGCAGGCGACGGTGTCCCTGGAGACCTTCTTCGAGCGGCCGGTGTCCCCGGAGTGACGTCCCCCGCCGTCAGCCGGTCGTGCCGCTCTCCAGGATGCCCTTGAGGGTCAGTTCGTCCCTCGGCATCTCCCTTCGCACCTGCGGGCGGACGACGAGGGGGACCAGGGCCTTTCCGACGCCGTGCCCCTCGAAGTCGAGGGAGAGCGTCAGACGGCAGTGCTCGCCGTCGTCCAGCGGCTCGATGGTGCCCTGCACGTCGCCGCGTACGGGGCCGTCGATGCCGTGCACGTGCCAGTGCCTCGGCGGCTCCCACTCGATGACCTGCATGGTCGAGGTGAACTCCCGCTTGCCGAGGCGCCGGGTGACGGCGACCTTGGAGCCGACCGCCAAGGGGTCGTCGCCGATCTTGTGGACCGAGACCGCGCTCTCCTGCCACTCGGGCAGATGCGTCGGGTCGGTCACGTAGGAGAAGACCTCCGCGGGCTTGCGGGAGATGTCGATGGTTTCGGTGATGACAGGCATGTCGCCTTCTTCGTTCGACGGAAGACCCCGCCGGAAGCCGATGCGCCGACGCGGGCCCGTAGTCGCTTCGTACAAATCGTCCCACTCCCGGCGACGCCCCGCCAGCCTCGATCTGAGTAGCGGTACTCATGCCGGAATCCGGTCCCGGCGGGAGCATGACGGCAGGCGGGTGGACCGGTTCGGAGGGGGGCCGCATGAGCAAGGTCGTGGGCGCGTTCGTGGCCGCGGGACTCGCGGTGGGGGCGCTGGTGCTGGCGTACGCGGTGGGGGCGCCGCCGGGGACGGTGCTGGCCGTGGGCGCGGGCGTCCTCGGGCTGCTCTGGCTCCTGCTGCTCCTCACGGCGCCGTGGAACCTGTACTTCCGGGCCCACGCGGTGCTCGCGGAGATCGCGGTCAGCCGGGAGAAGGGCCTCGTCGTCTCCGGGGAGCGGGACGCCGAGGCGCGGCGCATCGCGCGGGTGATGCTGCGGCTCGCCGTCGCCGGGCACGTGGCGACGGCCGGCGCGGCGCTCGCCGTGGCCGCCGCGACCGGCCGTGCGGCGGGCTACTGGTGTGCCGGGTTCTTCCTCGTCAGTACGGTCTTCCGGCCGGCCGGCGCGTACTTCGGGCAGCTGCGGCGCCGGCTCGGCCTGCTGCTCCGGGAGGTGACGTACCCGCGCGACGACGTGGTGGCGCTGCGCGAGCGGGTCGCCGCGCTCGAGAACGGTGCGACGGTGCTCGACGGCAAGGCGGAGGAGCAGTACCGGGCCCTCGCCGAGCTGCGCCGTACGGTCGACGCGGTCGGTCTCTCGGCGCACGACCGCGCCGAGGAGACCGACCGGCGGATCGCCGCGCTGGCCCGGGAGTTCGAGGCGACGGTGAACCGCCTCACCGACAACGAGGAGATCATCACCGGCCTGAAGGCCTTCCTGCGCCTTCTGCGCACCACCGACACCGCGACCGGCCCCGCGCCGCCCTGACCGCCCGCTCCGGACCGGGAGCGGCGGGCGCTCAGCTCGCGTCGCGGACGAAGACGGGCTTGAGGTGCCTCTCGGGCAGTGCCTCGGGGAGCAGCTCCCAGTCGAGGACGTCGGAGACGACCCGGGCGGGGTCGACGGCGCCGGAGCCGGCGAGGGCGAGCGCGTCGGGGATGTGGGCGCGGACGTTGTCGCGGGCGATGCGCAGGGTGACGCCGGTGAGGTACGTGTCGAGGAGCGGCAGCTCGCCGGGGCGGAAGTGGTTGCCCGCGGACTCGCAGACGCCCTCGGGGGCGAGCGAGCCGAGGACGAGGGCGAGCTGGTCGACCCGGCCGGTGGCCTCGACGGCGAGGTCGAAGCCGTGCCGGACGGGTTCGAGCGTCTCGGCGGTCCGGGCGCCGTAGCCTTCGGCGATCCGGCGGTGCGGGGGGTCGGGGTCGACGTACAGGACGTCAAAGGCCCCGAGGGCACGGGCGATGTCGCACACGTACAGGCCGATGCTGCCGCGCGCGACGACGAGCACCCTCGCTCCGGGCCGGGCCTTGAGGTGCGGGGCGACGAGGCGCCAGGACAGGGACCAGTTGTCACTGGCCGAGGCCATGGCGACCGGGTCGAGGCCGGGCGGCAGCGGGACCAGCATGGCGTCCGCGTACGGGACGTGGACGAGGTCCGAGAAGAGTCCGCCCCAGGTGCCGCCGAGCGGCGCGCCGTACATGGCCATGTGCGGGACCGAGGTGCAGTGTGCCGTCAGCCCGTCCCGGCAGGGGCCGCAGGTGCCGCAGCTGATGGACCAGGGCACGACGACCAGGTCGCCGGGGACGACGCCGGTGACGCCGTCGCCGATGTCGGTGACCCGGGCCACGCACTCGTGGCCGAGGGCGAACGGCGGATCCAAGAACCCGTGCCCGGCGAGTACGGAGGAGTCCACGTCGCAGGAGGTTGCGGCCACGGGCGCGACGATCGCCTCGCCGGCGGAGCGCACGCGGGGTCGGGGGCCTCGCGCCACTCGACGGTGCGGCGCGCGACGTAGGTCAGCTCACGCATCGGCCCGCCGTCCTTCCGTCCCGGCGGCGCGGTTCCGTTCGGTCGGACCCCCGGTGAGGACGTGCGGTGGGATCACGTGCATGGCTCCTCCTCGCTCGGTCGACGTCATCCCGTTATGACGATCGTTATAAGCGAGGGGCACGCTAGGCTATGACGAGCGTTATATCCAGGGGGAGGCCACCCGCCGACCGCGGGACTCACCCGCTTGCCGGTCCTCAGGTTGCCGCTAATGTCGATATATAGGCCATATGTACGTCCTCGTTCCCACGCTCACGAGGTGAGGGAGAGGGAGCGTACGAAAGGAGCCTCCCATGACCCGTACTTTGCGGAGCGCGATAGCCCTGGCCGGAGCCGCAGCCCTCTCCCTCGGAGTGATGGCGACCAGTGCGACGGCCCTGGGCGCGGGGAGCGAGAAGCAGGGGGACATCAAGATCGGTCTGCTGCTGCCGGAGAGCAAGACCACCCGGTACGAGAAGTTCGACAAGCCCTACATCGAGCAGAAGATCAAGGAACTGGCGCCCGACGCCCAGATCGACTACTACAACGCCGCCGAGAGCGCCACCACCCAGCAACAGCAGGTCAACACCGCGCTCGCCAAGGGTGACAAGGTCCTCATCCTCGACGCCGTGGACGCCAAGTCCATCCAGTCCTCCGTGCAGAAGGCCCATGACGCGGGCGTCAAGGTCGTCGCGTACGACCGCCTCGCGCAGGGTCCCGTCGACGCCTACGTGTCGTACGACAACCACAAGGTGGGCGAGCTGCAGGGCAAGGCGCTCCTCGCCGCGCTCGGCGACAAGGCCAAGAGCGGTGAGATCGTGATGCACAACGGGTCGCCGACGGACCCGAACGCCGCCGAGTTCAAGGCCGGAGCGCACTCCGTCCTCGACGGCAAGGTGAAGATCGGCAAGGAGTACGACACCCCCAACTGGGACCCGAACAACGCCAACCAGCAGATGTCCGGCGCCATCAGCTCCCTCGGCAAGGACAAGATCGTCGGTGTCTACTCGGCCAACGACGGACTGGCCGCGGGCATCTCCACCGCCCTCAAGGCGGCCGGCATCAACGTGCCGCTGACCGGGCAGGACGCCCAACTCGACGCGATCCAGCGGATCCTGATCGGCACCCAGACGATCACGGTCGAGAAGCCGTACAAGCCGGAGGCCGACATCGCGGCCACCATGGCCGTCAACCTGGCGGAGGGCAAGAAGCTGCCGTCCGACCTGGTTCCCACCACCGTCACCAGCGACAGTGACCGCAAGGTCGCGGCCCGGCTGCTCGACCCGGTCGTGGTGAGCAAGGACAACATCAAGGACACCGTGGTCAAGGACGGGCTCTACACGGTCAAGGAGATCTGCACCCCGACCTATGCGGCGGCCTGCAAGGACGCCGGTCTCGAATAGCCGCGGACGACGGCGGACAGCCGCGGAGCGGTTCGCGCGAGCGGAGGAGGCGGTTCCCTTGCCAGAGCCAGCCGTGCTCACCCTGCGGGGGATCTCCAAACGGTTCGGCGCGGTCCAGGCGTTGAAGGACTTCGATCTGGAGGTCCACGCCGGCGAGGTCGTCGCCCTCGTCGGCGACAACGGCGCCGGCAAGTCCACCGCCGTCAAGTCGATCGCCGGGGTGAACCCGCCCGACGAAGGCGTCATCGAGTGGGAGGGCCGACCGGTCGGCATCCACCGGCCCCACGACGCCCAGAACCTCGGCATCGCCACCGTCTACCAGGACCTCGCCCTGTGCGACAACCTCGACGTGGTCGGCAATCTCTTCCTCGGCCGCGAACTGCGCCGCTTCGGCGTCCTGGACGAGGTGCGGATGGAGCAGCGCTCGCGCGAACTGCTCGACACGCTCTCCATCCGCATCCCCAGCGTCCGGATCCCGGTCGCCTCCCTCTCGGGCGGCCAGCGCCAGACCGTCGCGATCGCCCGCTCCCTGATCGGCGACCCGAAGATCGTCATCCTGGACGAACCCACCGCCGCCCTGGGCGTGGAGCAGACCGCCGAAGTCCTCGACCTGGTCGAGCGGCTCCGCGAGCACGGTCTCGGCACCATTCTGATCAGCCACAACATGGTGGACGTGATGGCGGTCGCCGACCGCATCGCCGTCATGCGCCTCGGCCGGAACAACGGCCTCTTCGACAAGCGCTCCACGACCACCGAGGAGATCATCTCCGCCATCACCGGGGCCACCGACAGCGCCGTCACCCGCCGCCAGGCCCGCAAGCGGGAGGAGGAGCGATGAGACGGGACCGCGCCCCCGGCGACGCCGCCGCCCAGGAACCGGCGTCCGAGTCGATGCCCGCGGTGGACACCCGGCTGCTCGTGCGCGAGGAGGGTCTGAAGGGGTACCTCGGGGAGTTCCGCCGCAAGCTGCGCAGCGGAGAGCTGGGGTCGCTGCCCGTCGTCATCGCCGTGATCATCATCTGGACGGTCTTCGGCAGCCTCGACAGCACCTTCCTCTCGGCCCAGAACCTCTCCGACCTCAGCCAGCAGATCGTCGGCACCGGCATGATCGCCGTCGGCATCGTCTTCGTCCTGCTGCTCGGCGAGATCGACCTCTCCGTCGGCTCCGTCAGCGGCCTGTGCGCCGCCATCTTCGCCGTGCTCAACGTCCTGAACGGCATGAACCAATGGCTGGCGCTCCTCGTCGCCATCGCGGGCGGAGCGGCCGTCGGGCTCATCCACGGCTTCTTCTTCGCGAAGGTCGGCGTGCCGGCGTTCGTGGTCACCCTCGCGGGCAACCTCGCCTGGAACGGTCTGATGCTCCAGATCCTGGGCAGCAGCGGCACGGTCAACATCCCGAGCGAGAGCATCGTCTCCAAGCTCTACTCGACGATCTTCCACAGCCCCGCCACGGCCTACGTGACCGCGGCCGTGGGGGTCGGGCTCTTCCTCGCCGCCTCGCTCCTGGACGCCAGACGCCGCCGGGCCGCCCGGGTGCCGTTCCGGCCGGTCGCCGAGATCGTGCTCCGTACGGCCGTGATCGCCGCGATCGCGTTCGTCGCGGCGTACATCCTCAACCAGTACCAAGGGCTTCCGCTCGCGCTCCTCATCTTCCTGATCCTGCTGGTGGTCCTGGACTTCGTGCTGCGCCGTACGACCTACGGGCGGCGGATCTTCGCCGTCGGCGGGAACATCGAGGGCGCGCGCCGGGCCGGCATCAGCGTGCCGTTCGTCCGGATGACCGTCTTCTCGATCTCCGGCACCATGGCGGCGGTCGGCGGCATCTTCCTGGCCGGCCAGATCCAGTCCGCGAGCCAGACCTCCGGCGGCGGCAACCTGCTGATGAACGTCATCGCCGCGGCCGTCATCGGCGGCACGAGCCTGTTCGGCGGGCGCGGCTCGGTCTGGTCCGCCCTTCTCGGCGCGCTGGTCATCGGATCCATCCAATCGGGCATGAACATCATGGGTGTCAGCAATGCCGTCCAGTTCATGATCACCGGATCGGTGCTGCTGGCCGCCGTCGTCGTCGACTCGCTGTCCCGCCGGAGCCAGAAGGCCGCGGGCCGCGCCTGACCACCGGGCTCCCCCGGGGAAGGAGACGGAAGACCTCATGGAGGCGGAGCCGGATCGGCGGGACGGGCGTCGCCACGGCCGCGACGAGACCGAGGAGGAACGGGCCGACCGGCGCTGGACGGACCTCATGCAGGAGATCCGGGTGGCGCAGACCGGCGTCCAGATCCTCCTCGGCTTCCTCCTCACCGTGGCCTTCACCCCGCACTTCCAGGGTCTCGACCAGACCGACAAGACGATCTACGTCATCACGATCGTGCTCGGATCGCTGGCCACGGGCGCGCTCATCGGCCCCGTCGCCTTCCACCGGATCGTGGCGGGACGGCGGATCAAACCCCAGGCGGTCGTCTGGGCCTCACGCCTCACCTTCATCGGTCTCGTCCTGCTCCTGGCGACCCTGACATCGGCCCTCTTCCTCGTCCTGCGGGTGGTCACGCACGACGCGTACGTGCCCTGGCTCGTCTCCGGCGTCCTCGCCTGGTACCTGCTCTGCTGGTTCGCGCTGCCTCTGTGGACCCGTTTCCACTACACCGAGAGGGGCTGAAAGCCGGGCAGGCCGGGAACCGTGGGGTCAGAGGACCACCGATTCGGCGAAGAGTTCGTTCACCCAGTGGGCGCTCGCCTCCGCGCACCCCGTGGTGGGCGTGCCCGGGAAGAGGCGGAACCAGGAGACCGCCCGGCCCAGCGCGGCGAGCCGCGTGGCGAGCGCCGCGGCGCGGCGGAGCTCCGGCAGGGAGGGCCCCAGGTCGGTCCAGGGCTCCAGATAGGCGTCGCGCAGCCGGTGCACATGCTCGGGGCCGTGGCGCTCCCGGACGGCGCGGGCGGGGACGAGCAGGCTGGTGAAGGGGTGGGCGACGTTGGCGTCGCCCCAGTCGAAGAAGGTGAAGCGGCCGGCGGCGGGGGCGAGGAGCTGGGCGTCGTGCAGGTCGCAGTGGTCGAGCGAGTCCGGGATCCCGTACGCGTCGAGCTCGGCGCACCAGTCGAGGAGCCGGGGTCGCCGGTCCCGGAGGGCGCGGCGGGCGTCGGGGTCCAGGGCTGCGTTGCCCTCGACGAGACCGTCGAAGATCTCCGGCAGCTGAGCGGTGCGGCCGCCGGGCACGCCGAGGGCGGTCATCCGGTCCGCGTACGGGGTCAGCGCCCGCTGCATCCGCGCGTACTGGCCGAGCGCCCGCGCCCAGGCATCCGGCCCCGCGCCGCCGGCGTCGAGGACGTCCCGGAAGAGGGGACCGCCGTCGGGGAGGAGCGACCAGCCGCGCTCCGCGTCGACCGCGAACGGTGCCACGACGTGCTCGGGCACCCAGTCGGCGAGCGCTCCGCCGAGGGCGGCCTCGAAGGCGGCGTCGGGGGCGCTCGCCTTGAACCACACCGCGTCGCGCTCGCCGGCTCCGGTCCGGAACCGCACGAGGATCGACCAGGGCCGGACCCTGACGTCACGGGGCCCCGTCTCCTCCAGGCCGTGCCGGCCGAGCTCCCGCTCCGACCAGCCGAGTGCTTCCGCCCGCCAGGCCTCTTCCTCCCAGGGGGTGACCGCGTCGGCGAACTGCCCGCGGTCGACCGTCATGGATGTCGCTCGTCCCATCGGGCGATTGCACCATCGGGGCGGGTCCGGCGCACCCGAATATCCGGGCCCCCGCGGAAGCGGAACGACCTTCTAGAGATATTCGTATACCAAAATCACGGACCACGAAACCCCTATCCCACGGCACGACACAGCCAAAGCTCCCGATCAGATCTTCACCCTTGCCCACCTTTCCAAAATTGGTATACAAAACGGGGAGCCGCCGTCGGCCCACTCCCCCAAGGAGCTCCCATGTGCCTTGAAGCCACCCCGCCGCCTTCCCCCTCGGTGACCCGCCGCGGCGTCCTCGCGGGTGCGGCCGCGCTCGCCGGCACCGTGGCCGCGTCCGGCACGGCGGCCGCGGTCTCCTCGACGGGCACGGCCTCTCCGACGGGCGCGGCCCCGGGTGGGAGAACTCCGACCGGAGGCGACCTCGTGATCCGGGGCGGCACGCTCCTCGACCCCGCCACCGGCGAGGTCACCGAGAACGCCGTCGTCGTCATCGAGCGCGGGACCGTGCGCGCCGCGGGCCGCGAAGGCGCCGTCGCCGTGCCGCAGGGCGCCGCGACCCTCGACGCCCACGGCCACTGGGTCCTGCCGGGCCTGGTGGACGCGCACATCCACCTCAGCACCGCCGCCGAGGCCCGCGACGCCGTCCGCCAGGGCGCGACCAGCGCGCGCAGCGGATCGACCACCTTCTACCAGGACATCGCCGTCCGCGAACTCGCCCGGCACAGCCCGGCACTCGCACCCCGCCTGACGGCCGCCGGCGTCTTCGTCACCCCGGACCTCGGCGACACCGTCCTCGCCGACCCCGACCTCACCCCGCTCGCCCGCCTCAAGGACGGCGTGCGCTCGGCCGAGGCGCTGCGCCGGGTCGTCGAGGTCAACCTCGCCCGAGGCGCCGACGTCATCAAGACCCGCGTCAACGAGCGCGCCGGACTGCCGGAGCAGGACCCGCTGGCCCAGGTGTACTCGTACGAGCAGCTCGCCGAGATCGTCGCCGCCGCCCGGCGGCGCGGCAAGGGCGTCCTGTGCCACAGCTACAGCGAGCAGGGCTGCCACGACGCCGTCACGGCCGGCATCCGCTCCCTGGAGCACGGCGCGTTCGTCGGCGAGCGCACCCTGCGCGAGATGCGCCGCCGGGGTACGTACTTCACCCCCACCCTCACCGCCATCGCCGGCCTCGCGGAGTCCACGAACCCGATCCTCGCCGAGCGCGGCCGCACCTACCTCCCCGTGCTGAAGCGGGCCGTCCTCGCCGCGCACGAACTCGGCGTCCCCCTCGCCGCCGGCACCGACTCGTCCGGCGGCACCGTGCGCCCGATCGGCCGCGAGGTCGAACTCATGCGCGCCGCGGGGCTGTCCGCGCTCGACGCGATCCGCACCGCGACCACCGGGGCCTCCCGCCTGCTGGGCGTGGACCGCACGGTGGGCCGCCTCGCCCGGGGCTACGCGGGCGACGCGATCCTCGTACCGGGGGACCCCCTGACCGACGTGACCCTCCTCAAGCACCCGACCCGCGTGATACGCGCGGGCCTCCCCCTCTGACCCACCGGGCGGGCGCCCGGTCCCCTGGCGGGCCAGCGCCCCACGCCACCTCCGCGCGGGGCTGCGCCCGGCGGGGCGGTGCCCCTCCCACTGGGACCCGCCACCTGCCGTACGGGCTGCGCCCGGCGGGGCGGTGCCCTCGCCGCACAGGGCCGTGCCCGGCGGGGCAGTGCCCGCCGCCGTGTGAGCGCGCCCGGCGGGCCCGTGCCCCCGCCCGTGTGGGCGCGCGCCTGCGGGGCGGTACCCTCCGCCGCCCGCCGTGCGGGCCGCGCCTGCCGGGACGGCGCCCCCGCCGCCGTGCGGGCCGCGCCTGCCGGGGCGGTGCCCTCCGCCGCCCGCCGTGCGGGCTGCGCCTGCCAGGGCGGCGCACCCACCCCCCGTGTGGGCAATCGTCCCGCTGGGGCGAGGGGGTCCCCCCTGCTCGAGCGAAGCCGAGAGCTTGGGGGAGGGTGGGCACACGGGACGGCGCCCCTTGCCGGGCCCAGGCTTCCGCGCCTGGACCCGCACCCGGCGTGCGGCGCCGTCGTGGGGTTGTGCCCACCCGTTCCGCCCCGCGGAACGCCTGCCCACAACCAGGTGCGGCGGGGGCGCAGCCCCTGCGAGCGAGCGCCCGCACCCCGAACCACGAGGGCGCGCCCCACAACGGGCAAGCGTCCACAACCCAGCCCGGGAGGACGCGGCCCGCAACGGGCGAGCGTCCACACCCTGGGCCATGGAGGCGTACCCCGCCGCAGGCGGAGCACCACAACCCGGCGCGGCAAAAGGCCCGCCCGTCGCGGGCCGAGGCCCGCCACCCGGGCCCCGAACCGGGCCGGGCCTGCGCCTCACCCCGTACCACCCGACGACCTTCCCCGTCCCCACTCCGCCCCACCCCTCCCAAGGAGCCCCCATGCAGCCCCCGTCCACCTCCTCCGCCCTCTCCCGCCGCACCATGCTCGCCGGTGCCGCCGCCCTCGCCGGTGCCACGGCCACGGCGGCCGCCACGGCCGGGACCGCGCAGGCGGCGACCGCTCCGGCCGCGACCGGAGCCGCGGCATCGGCCCGCCCCGGCCGCCGCGACAGGACCGTCGTGTTCCGCAACGTGCGCCCGTTCGGCGCGGCGAAGCCCACGGACCTCGTCGTCGTCGACGGCCGGATCTCGGACGGCCCCGCTCCGCACGACGCGAAGGTCGTCGACGGCGGCGGCCGGATCGCCCTCCCGTCCCTCGTCGACGCGCACATCCACCCCGACAAGACCACCTGGGGCGGCTCCTGGGTGTCGCGCCGGCCGGCCTCCGGCATCGCCGACTACGTCGCGCAGGACGTGGAGCTGTTCCGCAGCCAGCGCCGCCCCGTCGCCGAGCGCGCCTACGGCCTGATGAGCCACGCCGTCGCCCGCGGCACCCGCGGCATGCGCGCCCACGCCGACGTGGCCCCGGCCTACGGCCTGGCCGGTGTGGAGGGCGTGGCGGAGGCCCGCGAGCGACTGCGCCACGCCCTCGACGTCCAGATCGTGGCCTTCCCGCAGCACGGCGTCATCCGCACCCCGGGCACGGCGGCGCTCCTGGAGAAGGCGGCGCGCGAGGGGGTCATCGACATGATCGGCGGCATCGACCCGATCGGCTTCGACCAGGCCCTCGACGAGCAGCTCGACGTCGTCTTCGGCATCGCGGACCGCCATGGCGTCGGTGTGGACATCCACCTGCACGACCGCGGCGAGAAGGGCATGCGGGCGATGCGCGGCATCGTCGAGCGCACCCGTGCCCTCTCCCTCGCCGGCAAGGTCACGGTCAGCCACGTCTTCTGCCTTCCGGGCCTGACGGACCGTGAACTGGGCGCCATCGCGACGGACTTGGGCGAGCAGGACATCGCCCTCACCACGGTCGCACCCTCGGACTCCCTGGTGCTTCCGATCGCCCGGCTGCGCGAGCACGGCGTGCGGGTCGGGCTCGGCTCGGACGGCGTCCGGGACTCGTGGAGCCCGTTCGGCGACGCCGACATGATGCACCGCGCGCACATCCTCGGCTGGGTGACGGACGTGCGCCTCGACGACGAGCTGTCGGAGTGCTACCGCGTCGCGACCCACGGCGGCGCGGACGTGATGGGCCTCGCGCACGCCGACCTCCGGGCGGGCGCCCCGGCCGACTTCGTCCTGGTGCGCGGCGAGTGCCTGCCGCAGGTCGTCGTCGACATGCCGCGCCGGGACATGGTCGTCCACGGTGGTGTGGTCGTGGCCCGCGACGGGGAGTTCCTCGCCTGACGAGGCCGGCACCGGGTGCGGGGTGGCGGGCCGGGGACATCCCGGCCCGCCACCCCGCGAACGTTTCCTCCGGCATCGGAGGAAACGCCCCGGACTACCGACCTACCGACCTACCGACCTACCGGGCTACAGGTACGGGCGCGTGATCAGCTCGATCGCATGCCCGGACGGGTCCTTGAAGTAGACCCCGCGCCCGCCGTGTTCGGTGTTGGTCTCACCGGGGCGCCGCATCTGCGGGTCGGCCCAGTGCTCGATGTCGCGCTCGCACAGGCGCTGGTACGCCCGGTCGAACAGTTCGTCGTCGACCATGAACGCGTAGTGCTGCATCTGGATGTCCACCGGGGGCTCGGCGAACTGGAGCAGGACGCCGTCGGCGAGCTGGATGTTGAGGAAGGGCCCCCAGGAGGGCGCCTCGGGGAGTTCCAGCAACTCGCGGAAGAACCGCGCGGATTCATCGCGGTTCTTGGACGCGATGATGGTGTGGTTGAACGTGACTGCCATGTGGATGACCTCGCTGTTGATTCGACACGTGAAGGGGATTCGCAGTGCTGGCGCACTGGGGGGTCCTCGTGCCGAACCTTCGGGGTGCCTGTCGCGCACCCGCCGAGCGATCAGCCTTCCACCGGATCGCCCGTCTGTGCATGGCGTATCGCCGGTCCGGTGTTCATGACGGGCGACGCTACTTGATCAGCCGTACCGGGACAAGGCGGCCGCCCGGTTCCGCCCCGGAAATGGCCGGAATCGCATGCCGTCCGCCTACCGTCCGCGGCCGATTCCGCCGCCACCCGAAGCCTTGCCACTCTCCCTCAGGCGCCCCTATTCTCACGATAGAAAGCGCTTTCTATTCCTCCTTGCACAGCCCTCCCGGGTATCTCCCGGCACGCGAACGCGAAAGGGAAGACGAGCATGAGACGAGCAGTCGCACGACGATTCCAGGCGGCGCTGGCCGCGACGGCACTGGTGGCCGCGACCGGCGCGGTCCTGTCACTGCCCGAGGCCGCGGCGGCGACCGGCGGCGCCACCGGCTACGCGACCCAGAACGGCGGGACCACCGGCGGCGCGGGCGGGCGGACGGTACGGGCCGCCACCGGAACCGCGATCCACGCCGCCCTGTGCGCCCGCCCCACCACCAGCACCCCGCTCACCATCGAGGTCGAAGGCACGATCAACCACGCCAACACCGCCAAGGTGTCAGGCACCGGCTGCAACACCGCCGACGGGGTGATCGAGCTCAAGCAGATCAGCAACGTCACGCTCGTCGGCGTCGGAAGCGGCGCCGTCTTCGACCAACTCGGCATCCACATCCGCGAGTCGAGCAACATCATCGTCCAGAACGTCACCGTCAGGAACGTCAAGAAGTCGGGCTCGCCCACGTCCAACGGCGGTGACGCCATCGGCATGGAGAGCGACGTCCGCAACGTCTGGGTCGACCACGTCACCCTGGAGGCGTCCGGCGGGGAGTCCGAAGGCTACGACGGCCTCTTCGACATGAAGGACAACACCCGGTACGTGACGCTCTCCTACAGCGTCCTGCGCAACTCCGGCCGTGGCGGGCTCGTCGGCTCCAGCGAGACGGAGCTCTCCAACGGCTTCATCACGTACCACCACAACCTGTACGAGAACATCGACTCCCGCGCCCCCCTGCTGCGCGGCGGCACCGCCCACATGTACGACAACCACTATCTGCACCTGAACGAGTCGGGCATCAACTCCCGTGCCGGTGCGCACGCCAAGGTGGACAACAACTACTTCGAGGACTCCAAGGACGTCCTCGGCACCTTCTACACCGACGCGGCCGGCCACTGGCAGGTCGGCGGCAACGTCTTCGACAACGTGACCTGGTCGAGCCCCGGCAGCGAGTACCACCCGGCCGGACCGGACCCGCGGTCGAACACCACGGTGAGCATCCCGTACGCCTACACCCTCGACGACGCGGCCTGCGTACCGGCCGTCGTGAGCCGGACGGCGGGGGCCGGCAAGGGCCTGCTGGTCTCGGACGGCAGCTGCTCGCCCCAGACCCCAACCCCGACCCCGACCCCGACGCCGACGCCCACGCCCACGCCCACGCCGACACCGACACCGACACCGACACCGACACCCACGGTGACCACCCCTGCCCCCACACCCACCCCGCCGACCGGGACGAACCTCAGCCTCGGAGCCGGCTCGGACGGCTCCGGCAAGGCCACCGGCACGAGTTACGGCAACGTGCGGGACGGCGACATGAGCACCTACTGGTCTCCGGCCGGCACGACCGGTTCCGTATCGATCAAGTGGGCCGCCCCCACCGCCCTCTCGGTGATCGTCGTCCGGGAGACGGCGGGTGCCACGGGCCGCATCGGATCCTGGCGGGTCGTCGACGCCGACACGGGAGCCGTTCTGACCTCGGGCAGTGGGGCGGGCGCCATCACGTTCCCCCGGACCTCGTTGAGCAAGATCACCTTCGAGATCACGGGCTCGAACGGAGCACCTCAGGTGGCCGAGTTCGAAACGTACACCGGATAGCGGCGCCCCGTCTCACTCCGCACCGGTCACGAACTCCCGGTCGCCGTACCGCACCTGCGCCCGGTCCCAGTCGGCGCCGAGGGCGGTCGTGAACCTGCGGGCCAGCGGCAGGCCGTCGACCGGAGCCACGAGGACGAGCCGGCCGTCGAGGGTGACGGAGCCGCCGCCCAGCTTGTCGCGGGCCTCCGGGTCCGCGGCGAGCGCCTCCCGCAGGCCGCTCACGCGGACGCCGGGGACCTCGATCTCGACCGCGTCGGTCTCCGGCGACGTGCGCGGCAGGCAGCGGAAGGTGAGGACGGCCTCCTGGTCGTACTGCTTGGCGACGACGCCCGCGATGTGGTGGAGCCCGTCGCGGCCGACCCTCTCGACATCGAACTCGCGGGACCGCTCGTACGTCGCCTGCTTCAGCTCCTCGGACCAGAAGACGCCGTCCAGCAGCTCCGATCCGCCCGGACGTGCGCCGTGGGCGCGGATGACCTGCCGCACCTCGTGTCCGAAGCGGGTGAGGCGGGTGTCGAGCCTCGGGTCGTCGGGATCCGTGATGATCGCGGTGTTGTCGGTCGCGAAGATCTCCGCCGCCGGACAGTCCTGGGCGGCGGGGCCTGCGTACGTGCTCGGCGCACTCGCGACACCCAGCAGCAGGGCGGCGACGGTCGAGGCGAGGAGGCGGGCGCGTCGCCCGGTGTCGGCGTTCTTCATGACGTGATCAACGAGCCTCGGTGAAGATCGTTGCGCCGCGGTCCGGACACGCGCGTCCGTCCTGGGCGCGGAGCCGTGTCGTGACGCCCTGTGCCGCGCCCCGGGGCACCGGGGTGCGTCCGACCGTCCCGGCCGGCCGGACCGCTGCCGCTGCCGCTGCCGCTGGAACGACCAGCCCCCTGACCGGGCGTCACCGGGCGCGTGCCCGACGGGGAGTCGGCCGGCCCGGTGGTCGCGGAAGCCGCGGGCGCAGTGGCGTGCGCCGGGGGTCAGCCGTTCGGGAGGATGACCGCCCGGCCGTTGATCCGTCCCTCGTGCAGGCGCTCGTACGCCTTCGGTGCCTCGTCCAGGCCGTACGTCTCGACGTGGACGTCGACGGCGCCGGTCCGGGCCAGGTCGAACACCTCGATCAGCTCGGCGCGGGTCCCCCAGTACGGGGAGGTGACGGAGACCTCGTACGGCAGGGTGCCGAATCCGACGGGCAGGGCGCCGCCGCCCAGACCGACGATGGTGACGTCGCCCTCCACCGCGGCCATCGCGCCGGCGGCCGTCACGGTGGGCGGGACGCCGACGAAGTCGAGCACCGCCTCCGCGCCGCGACCTCCGGTCAGGGCGCGGACCGCGGGGGCGGCGGCCGCGTCGGACAGGACCGTGTCGTGCGCGCCGACGGCGCGGGCGAGGGCGAGCTTCTCCTCGGTGACGTCCAGGGCGACGACCCGGGCCGCGGTCATGGCGCGCAGCAGCTGGACGGCGACGTGGCCGAGCCCGCCCGTCCCGATGACGACGGCGGTGCTGCCGGGGACGAGCTTCGGCAGCGAGCGCTTGATGGCGTGGTACGGGGTGAGACCGGCGTCCGTGAGCGGCACGGCACGCACCGGGTCGAGGTCGCCGAGCGGCACCAGGTGGCGCGGGCTGTCGACGATCATGTACTCGGCGATGGCGCCGGGCGCGCCGAGACCGGGCGGCCTGATGCCGAGCTCCGCGGCCCGCAGACAGTAGTTCTCCTTGCCCTGGGCGCACATGAAGCAGGTGCCGCAGCCCCAGGGGCCGTACACGGCGACGGAGTCGCCGACGGCGAACCCCTCGGCGCCGGGGCCGAGCGCGGCGACGGTGCCGACGCCCTCGTGACCGAGGGTCAGGGGCAGGGGGAAGGGCAGCTGGTCGGCGGACCAGCTCATCACGGCGATGTCGGAGTGGCAGACGCCGGCGGCGGTGACCCGGAGGAGCACCTGACCGGGCCCGGGTTCCGGGTCGGGGACGGTGACGACCTCGGGCGGGGCGCCCACGGTGCGGTACTGGAGTGCCTTCACGGCGTTGTCCTTTCCGGTGGCTCGGCGGGCGGCGCGGGCCCCGTACGCCTCCCGGCCGCGTCCGGCGAGGAGAGGGGTGTCGATGCGACCGGGGCCGACGGCGTTGATACGTACCCCTTCCGGGACGCGTTCGAGTGCCGCCGTCCCGGTGAGGCCGAGAGCGCCGGGCCGCGTCGCGGTCGGCACTGCCCGGCCCGGCGTCGTCGGTGACGACTTGTCGCCAATCGACCGTTCTCCACGCGTGCGCCGGGCGAGGCGGGGCAGATTGCCCGTGGGCCGACGGAGGTCCGCGCGAAAGGGGTGGCGCCGTGCTGAGGGACTTCTTCGACCGGCTCCGGCGGGGCGGCGGGCGTTCCGGTGGGGGCGGTCCGGCGTCGACCCCCGCCGACCTCGTCCTCGACGCGGACTTCTCCTCGGTCGAGCAGTGGGTGGCGGGCCGCTCGTGGGCCTATCCCGACGGCGGGCCGACGAACCCCGGCGACAACAAGCTCGATCATCTGGTGGAGGACCCCTCGTACAGCCGGACGGGGACGTTCCGGGCCACCCGCAGGAGCGACGGCTTCTGGGACGCCGGGTTGCTCACGACGGAGGGCAGCGCGGAGGGCTTCCAGGTGCGGGCGGGCGACGTCCTGGAGGCCCGGGTGCGCCTGCCCGAGGAGACGGGCGCCTGGCCGGCGATCTGGACCTGGCTCGACGGCGGCCAGGAGGTCGACGTCTTCGAGTACCACCCCGACAACCCGGACCTCCTGGAGCTGTCGAACCGGGTGCGGGGCCGGTACCTCTACTTCCGGGACCCGGCCGTCAGGCCCGGCGCGTGGGTGGACCTGCGGGTCGAGTTCGGGGCGCGATCCGTCGTGTGGTGGGTCAACGGCGCCCGCGTCTTCGACGACCGCCGGGGCGTGGGGCGCTCCTGGCGGGCCCATCTCATCGTGAACCTGTCGGTCTGCGCGGGCCGGTACCACCCGGCGCCCGACCCGGACGCGTCGGAGATGTCGTACGAGGTGGCGGAGTTGCGCGTGTACCGACGCTGAACGTTCACGCCCCGGTCTTCTCCGCCGTCGACGCGGGCGCGGCGCGGGCGGGAAGGGTGCGTCGGGACGACGGGTGTTGCGTAGGCTCGAACGGAGCGTTCCGTGTGGCCGAAGCACCGCGCCGTCCCTACGACGAGGAGGATCCTGTGAGCACCGCCGGAGAAGGACGGCAGCAGCTGGACGAGGCCAGTGTCCTCAACGCGAAGAGGACGCTGCTCCAGTTGCTCGCCCGGGCGGGCGTCTGGTCCGGCGACGCGGAGGAGCTGATCGGGTTCGTCGAGGCGGGCGCGCTGGCCCTCGCGTACGAGGAGGTCGGCGCGGCCGGGCGGAGCGCACCCGAGGGGAAGGGCGAGCCGTACGCCTCCGGCTGGCTCGACGGGGCGCGGGCCGTCGCCGACGAGCTGGGCGCCGTCGCCGAGCGGGCGCTGAGGCACGCCGTCGCCTCGGATCCGTCGGCCGCCTCTCCGGACGACCGTCCGCCCGTCGGGCGGACGGAGCTGGAGCGGACCAAGGTGGCGGTGACTCCGCTCTACCTCTCCTTCGCCGATGTCTCCGATCTCGACCCGGAGGTCACCGAGCAGGTGCTGAGGGCCCTTCTCTGCACGATGAGCTCGCGTCAGCGGGCGGGGTACGCGGGCCGGCTCACCGAGTTCACCTCGGCCCACCGCGCGCGCCTGGAGCGGCTGTACGCCGAGTACGGGCCGGGCAGCGCGATCGCGATCCACGGCCGGTACTCCTTGATCCACTCCCCCACCAGCGTCGCCGTCCTGGAGCGGCTCGCCACGTCCCCGGCGGACCTGCACGAGGAGTGGGACGCCGCCGAGCTGCCGCCGGCGTGGCTGGACGGCCTGACGACGGCGTGGGAGGCGTCCGCCTGACGGCGCTTCACACGGCGGCCGGGCGGTCGGCAGCCGACGCTCCCTGCCGAACCGGACCTGGCACTCCACACCGGACGGGGATAGGTTAGGCTCACCTAACAAGCGCCTCGCGATGGCCGCTGCCTCGGCATTCCCATGTCTGGAGGGGCGTCGGGCGGGGCGTCAGCACACCTCTGCCCGGAGACAAGGATCCGCCATGCCTTCTGTGTTCACCCCCCTCCGCCGCCGCGTTCTCGTGGCGGGCGCCGCCGCGGTCTCGCTCGGCCTCATGGTGACCGGGTGCGGCTCGGGCGACGAAAAGGACGACGCGAAGGACACGTCGGCCGAGGCTCCGGCGGGCGCGTTCCCCGTCACCATCAAGAGCGCGCTCGGCGAGGCCGTCATCAAGGAGAAGCCGAAGCGCGTCGTCACCCTCGGCCAGGGCTCGGCCGAGACGGCCATCGCCCTCGGCGACGTCCCCGTCGGCATCGAGAGCTACCCGTGGGGCAGCGACAAGACCGGCTACCTGCCCTGGATCCACGACGCGGTGACGAAGTCCGGCGCCAAGCTGCCCACGCAGTTCGACGGCGGCGAGGAGCTGGACATCGAGGCCATCACCGAGCTCGAGCCCGACGTCATCCTCGCCCCCTGGTCGGGCATCACGCAGAAGCAGTACGACCTCCTCAAGGACATCGCGCCGACCGTCGCCTACCCCGACAAGGCGTGGAGCACCGACTGGGACCAGCAGATCGAGATCGTCGCGAAGGCGCTCGGCCGGCCGGAGAAGGCCAAGGAGCTCACCTCCAAGATCGACAAGCAGCTCGCCGACGCCGCCGCCACGCGCCCGAACTACAAGAACGTCACGTTCTCGTACATCTACAACACCGGCCCCGGCACCCTCGGCGTCTTCAAGCCCGAGGAGCAGCGCGTCGCGATGGTCTCCAAGCTGGGCCTCAAGGTCGACCCGGTCGTGAACACCTTCAAGGAGACCGAGGGCACCGACTCCGCCCTCATCGGCCTGGAGAACGCCAACAAGCTCGCCAAGAGCGACATCGCCTTCACCTTCTACACGGACGAGAAGTCCCGCAAGGAGATCGAGGCGCAGCCGCTGTACGCGGCCATCCCCGCCGTCAAGAAGGGCGCCCTCGTCCACAGCAACGACCAGCCCTTCGTCACCGCCTCGTCGATGATCAACCCGCTGACGGTGCCGTACAGCATCGAGCGGTACCTCCCGATGATCGACAAGGCCGTCGCCAAGGCCGGGAAGTAGCAGCGGGTCCCCGGCGTGACCACTCTCTCCCGGATCGGCCGGGGCCCCGCCGTCGTACGGCGGGGCCCTGCCCGGCACTTCGCAGCCGCCGCCCTGTGCCTGGTCCTGCTCGCCCTGGCGGTCCTCGCCAGCGTGATGTTCGGCAGCAAGCCGACGTCCGCCGCCGACGTCCTCCGGGTCGTCACCGGTGACGGCGACGGCTACCTCCGCACCGTCGTCGAGAGCCGTTATCCACGCACCGCGCTCGGCCTGCTCGCGGGCCTCTGCCTCGGGGTCGCCGGCACGCTGATGCAGGGCATCACCCGCAATCCGCTCGCCGAACCGGGACTTCTCGGCATCAACGCGGGCGCGTCCGCCGCCATCGTCGCCGCGACCGCGTTCCTCGGCGCCTCCGGGCAGCGCGAGACCATCTGGTGGGCCCTCGCCGGCGCCCTGGCGACCGGTGTGGTCGTCCACCTCGTCGGCACGGCCGGCGGCGGCAGCGGGCCGGTCCGCCTGGTGCTCGCCGGTGCGGTGCTCTCCGCCGTCCTCGCCGCGTTCATCCAGGCCGTCGCGCTGTCCCGGCCGCAGGTCTTCGACACGTACCGCTACTGGGTGGTGGGCTCGCTCGGCGGGCGCGGCTTCGACGCCTTCTGGGCCGTCCTGCCGTTCGCCGCCGTCGGCCTCGTCCTCGCCGTACTCCTCGCGCCGGGGCTCAACGCCATGGCGATGGGCGACGACAAGGCCGCCTCCCTCGGCATCAGCCCCGCCCGCGTCAAGGGCGCCGGTCTCCTCGCGGCGACGCTGCTCAGCGCCGCCGCGACGGCCGCCGTCGGCCCCATCGCCTTCGTCGGGCTCGCCGTCCCGCACCTCGTCCGGGTGCTCGTGGGCGCCGACTTCCGCCTGCAGATCCTCTTCACCTCGCTCGCGGGACCCGCCCTGCTGCTGTTCGCCGACGTCATCGGCCGGGTGCTGCTCCGCCCGCAGGAGCTCATGGTCGGCGTCGTCACCGCCTTCGTGGGCGCGCCCGCGCTGCTGTTCGCCGTCCGTCGCATGAGGGGAGCGGCATGAAGACCGCCGAGCGGATCGACACCCCGGCCGTGACGGCGTCACGGCCCGCGGGCCGGAGCCTTGTGCGGATCGGCCCGTGGATCGCCGTCCCCGTACGGCGCCGCACCGCGATCGCCGCCGCGGTGACGCTGCTGCTGCTTCTCGGGGCGGCCGTGGCGACCCTTTCCCTGGGGCGCCTCGGCATCGACCTGGCCGACCTTCCGTCGGCGCTGGCGGGCGAGGTCAGGGGCAAGAACGCCTTCGTGCTGAACCGGCTGCGCGGCCCGCGGCTCGTCGTCGCCATCGCCACCGGCGCGGCCTTCGGCCTGTCCGGGGCCCTCTTCCAGTCGGTCACCCGCAACCCGCTGGGCAGCCCCGACGTCATCGGGCTCGGCGCCGGTTCCGGGGCGGGTGCGGCGGCCGCCGCGCTGTTCTTCCCCGACCTCGTGCCGGTTCCCGTCGGCGCGCTGCTCGGTGCCGTGACCGCCATGGCGGTCGTGTACTTCTCCACGGGGTCGGGATTCCGCAATCCGGGGCGCCTGGTGGTGGCCGGCATCGGTGTGTCCGCGATGTCGACGGCCCTCACCCAGTACGTGGTCTACGCCGTCGAGCGGGACAAGGCGAGCGCGCTGACCGCCTACATCAACGGAAGCCTGTCCGCCCGCTCCTGGGACGACGCGCGGACGATCTGGCTGGTGCTGCTCGTCTGCCTGCCGCTCGCCGCGCTCCTCGCCCGGCCGCTGGGCATCGGCGAGATGGGCGACGACCTCGCGACCGGCCTGGGCGCCCGTCCGGCCCGCACGGCGACCGCGGCGGTCTCGCTGTCGATCGTCCTCTCCGCCGGCGCGGTCAGCGTCGCCGGACCGATCGCCTTCGTCTCCCTGACGGCACCACAGATCGCCAAGCGGGTCACCCGGGGCGGCGGCCCGCACCTGGTCATGTCGACCCTGCTCGGCGCCCTGCTGCTGGTCCTCGCCGACCTCGCCGCCCAGCAGCTGCCGCTCTTCGACAACCTGCCGGTCGGCCTGTACACGATGGCCGTCGGCGGGGCGTACCTCGGTTATCTCCTGCTGCGGGAGTGGAAGCGCCCCGCCTGACCGGGGCCCCGCCTGACGGGGCGTCTACCGTCGCGCTACGAGCGGCTCGCCCGGGCGCAGGTTCCAGCGCCCGGCACGGCCGCTGAGGTGGACGGCGGTCAGGGGGCGGACGTCCAGGCGCCAGGCCGTCGCGTCCGAGGCCGCGAGGGCGTGGACCATCGCGGCGCGGATCACGTCCGGTTCGGCGACGGCGGTGACGCGGCCGGAGCCCTCCTTGAGGCCGTCGAGCCAGGCGCCGACACGGACGCGCAGCTCGCGCAGGGACTCCCCGCCGTGCGGGGCGGCCGCCGGGTCGGACAGCCAGGCGGCGACCCCGGCCTCCTCGGCGGCGGCCACGGCCTCCAGGGTCTGCCCGCGCCATCGGCCCATGGCGCAGCCGGCGAGTTCGTGGAGGGGCTCCGCGCGCAGGCCCAGTGCCTGCGCCGTGCCACGGCAGCGCCGGGACGGGGAGGCGTACGCGCGCGGGGACGGGTCGACGGCGGAGGCGACGGCCTCGGCGCGGGCGATGCCCGCCGGGTCGAGGGGGCCGTCGTCGTCGAACCGCACCTCGCGGAGCGCTTCGCCCGTCGCGGGCGAGATCAGCGTCAACCGGACTGTCATCGGGATCCTTTGCGACGGGCGGGGCCGTGGTGGCCGGAGTGGTGCGCGGGACTCTACCCGGAGGCGTACGAAGGTGATCCAGGCCTCACACCCTTGGCGGCGGCTCCCCCGCGCGGTACGGTCAGGCGACATTTGAACAGCGTGACGACGGCGAGACGGAAGCCCGGTGAGAATCCGGCACGGTCGCGCCACTGTGAGCCGCGGCGCCCCCAGGGTGACGTCACGGCGAGTCAGACCCGTGGACCGTCGTCCTGCACCACCGTCTGGGACGCGAGTTCCCAACAGGAGGTTCCATCATGGCCGAGGCCGTCGTCTCCGCTGCCGTTTCCGCCCCTTCCGTCGCCGTACCGGCTCCGCTGCCCGTGCGCGCGGTGCTCCCCTGGGCCTTCTTCGTCGGGCTCCTCGCGCTGATCGCGCTGTACTTCGTCGGCGCCGAGCAGGGCGCCACCTCGCTGATCGCCGGCACCGACGTGCACGAGTGGGTGCACGACGGACGCCACCTGCTCGGCTTCCCCTGCCACTGAGGGGCGACCGGCACATGCACGCCTCAACCGTCCGATCCCTGCTGGTCCGCGGCATGCTCGCGGGCCTGATCGCGGGGCTGTTCGCCTTCGCCGTGGCCTATGCGGTGGGCGAGCCCCCCGTGAACGGCGCGATCGCCGTGGAGGAGGCCAAGGCCGCCGGGGAGGAGGCCAAGGCCGCCGGGGAGGAGGCCAAGGCCGCCGGGGAAGCCCCGGCCGGCCACGGGTCCCATGCGGGCCACGGCGGTGACACCGTCGCCGTGGAGGCCGCCGGGGAAGAGGAGGAGGGGATCAGCCGCTCCGCCCAGTCGACCTTCGGCCTCGCCACCGGCGTCCTCGTCTACGGCGTGGCGCTCGGCGGCATCGCGTCCCTGGCGTTCTCCTTCGCGCTGGGCCGCGTCGGCCGCTTCAGCCCCCGGGCGACGGCGGCGCTCACGGCCGCCGCCGCGTTCACCACCGTCTACCTGGTGCCGTTCCTCAAGTACCCGGCAACCCCTCCGGCCGTCGGCAATCCGGACACCATCGGGAAGCGCACCACCCTGTTCTTCCTGATGATCCTGCTCAGCGTGCTGCTCGGGATCGCCGCCCTGATCGCCGGGCGGCGGCTCGCGCCGCGCCTGGGGAACTGGAACGCCACCCTGGCGGCCGGCGCCGGCTTCGTCGTCGTGACGGCGGTCGCCTTCGCCGTCCTGCCGGACAACGAGGACGCCGTCGCCACGGGCTTCCCGGCCGGGCTGCTCTGGGAGTTCAGGCTCGCCTCCCTGGCCGTCCAGGCGGTGCTGTGGGCGGTCTTCGGGATCGTCTTCGGCCTCCTCGCGCAGAAGACGCTGGCGCCCCGGGCGGACGCCGACCAGGAGGTCCGGCTCGGAGCCGCCGCCGGCTGACCGGCGAACCCTTCCGCGACGCCGCCCCGTCCACCCCTGCGGTGGGCGGGGCGGCGTCGTCGTTCCGACTGCGCGCCCCCGACGACAGGCCGTCGGGGGGCGGTGCATCGTCCGTCCGCCACATTCTGCCGCCGGGATCCGTCAGGGGGCAGGACACCCCCTAGTGACCTGAGTCGGAGATCCGCTCCCAGGCCTCCTCGAACATCTCGTGCAGGGGAGCCGTCGGCAGCACCCGGACGAACGGGGAGCGGATCCACTTGTCCCACATCGGCCGCACCAGGTGGGTCGTCAGCTTCACGGTTTCCAGCGGCAGGTGCGGAGCCTTGAGCTCGGTCCAGTCGCCGGGCAGGAACAGGGTCCGGCCGGCGCGTGCCCGCTTGGCCTCCAGGACAGCACCGGTGGCGAGGAGTTCCGCCCGGACCTCCGTGTGCCGCTTGGTCGACCAGCCGTTCCACCGGCGTACGTTCCGGTCGGTGGGCGCGGCGAGGGTCGCCAGCTGGAGGTACAGGGCCGCCGCGTCCCCGCCCACGCCGAGCCTCGCCGCCACCCGGGCGACGAGCTCCGGACAGGACAGGCGCGGATCGGCCTCGTACCCGCCGGCCGGTACGGCTCCGGACAGGGCGCGGCTCATCATCCGCGCGAGCCCCCCGTCGGCGAGGAGCGGTGCCACCCGGTCGGGGTCCTCGGCGAGGTCGGTCACCTCGCGGACCTCCCGCCATGTCCCGGGGTCGGTGACGGCGGCGGGGCGCAGGAAGGCGGTGCCGTAGGGGGCGCACACCACCAGCGGTCCGGAGTCGTACGCGGTCACCGGATCGGCCCGGTTCTCCGGGTGTGCGGCCACCGGCAGCCGCCGGGGACCGAACCGCTCGGCGATCCGCTCCGCCGTGTCCTTCACGCAGTACTCGGGGAGTTCGAGCAGCAGCTCCGGGCGGTCCAGCTCGGCGCGCAGCCGCTCGTACAGGGCGGGCGCCCCGGCCAGCGCCGGATCGCCGACGGGCCGGTCCGTCCACGCCCACACGAGGGCACTCGCGATCTCCGTCAGCGCGAGCCCCACCGGGGTGCGGCAGGGCAGCTCGGCCCCGGCCGGCGGTACGGCCCTGACCTCCACGCCCCTGCCCTGCCGGGTCGCCGCCAGCTCCCAGCCGGCCGCGGGCACGGTGGCGTCCTCGGCGGCGTCGTAGCCCCCGGCGAGGCGCCGGGCCCACACATCGGCGAGACCGAGGTCGGCCTCCAGTGCGTCGGCCGTTTCGTCGTCCACGGCGGGCCGGGCCCCGAGGAGTTCCCGCCACACGCCGGCCATCCGCTCCACGGCCGCCTCGACGCCGCCCGGCCGCCACAGCTCGGTCGGGTCGTCGGGCAGGGCGGCGGCCAGGACGGCCCTCCGGCCCGCGCCGTCGAGCCGGGTACGCAGCCGTTCGTACGACTCGGCCGTCAGCGCGGTCGCCTCGTAGGGGGCCTTGCGCACCAGGGCCCGGTCCTCCTCCCGGTCGGCCCGGCCGACGAGCCCGGCGACGACGAGCCGGGCCACGGACCGTCGTACGCCCGTCAGTTCGGCGAAGCGCGCTGCCGCCGACTCCGGCACCTGGACCGGCCCGTGGGTGTCGACGGCCGCCACGAGGGCGCGCAGCCGCGCGGCGTCGTCCCGCTCCACGCGCACGTGCCGTACCTCGCGGGCCACGCCCGGGACCGGGTCCGCGTGCGGGTTCTCGGCGACGGGCGCCACGAACCAGCACTCCGCACCGCCGTCCCGTACACCGGCGGACGCGACGGCCGTGCCGTCCCCGCGCAGGTGGTTCACGAACCCGGGGCCGGACATCCGCCCCGCCCACCAGCGGCTGCCGGCGCGGGCGAACGGCTGGTCGGCCCAGATGTCCAGGAGCGCGAGGAGGGCGGTCCGCTCCGCGTCCGGGGTCGGGGCCACCGCCGCCCGCCAGGCGACGGCGTCGATCGTGCCGAGGAGCTGCGACCAGTCGTGCGGCGGCGCGGGCGGCGAGAGCCGGCGCACCTCCTCGGCGATGGTCCCGGCCAGGCAGGCGCCGTCGGCGGCGAGCGCGGTCAGCGTCGCCGGCAGTGCCACGTCGGGGGTACGCCGCCACCGATCGGGCTCGCCGGTGTCGACGAGGCCGTACAGCGCGGGGACGAGCTCGGTGTCCGGCGCGGACCGGCCGAGCCGCACGGGCGGAGCCTCGGCGAGGAGGGTGACGCGCCGGTGCAGGGCGCGCCGCCGCTCCTCCACCCGGGCGGCCCGCTCGGCCACCGCGACGACGGCTTCGACCAGGACGGGATCGGTGACGTCCGGCAGCTCCCGTGCCACGGCCCCGCGGAGGGCCGCCGCGCTGTCGGACGCGGCCGTGAGCAGCGTGTCCGCCGTCTCCCGGGGCACGGTCCGCAGCGCCCGCGACCCGGCGGCGTCCCGGGTCCGGAGCAGGTACCAGAAGGCCGGGGGCAGGGCCACGCCCCCGGACGGGGTGACCCGCCGGGCCGGCTTCACCCGGGGGTGCCGGGGCGAGTGGTGCCCGTCCAGCTCCCACAGCAGGACGCCGTCGGCGGCGTACGCGCGTACGCCCGTCCGCGTCTCGGCCTCGGCGAGGACCACGTCCTCCACGGCGCCCTCCGGCGGCGCCCACAGCGCCCAGGGCTTCTGCCCCTGCCGGTCGATGGCGAACCGGGCCGTGCGCCCGTCGACGCTCTGCACCAGATAGCGGTCGGGCGCGGGGTCGCGGTGCGGGGTACGGAACAGGATCCGGGTCCCGACGAGGCCGTCCCTGCTGCCGAGCGGGGAGTCGGTCAGACCGGCGGGCAGCGGGGCGAGATGGAGCGCCCCGGCGGCCAGGGCCATGCCCGCCTCGGACGGTTCCGTCGCCGGGTCCGCACGCGCGGGGCGGCCGGGGAAGTCGGGCACGTCGGCGCCGCCCCGCGGCTCTCCGGTGACCGGGTCCACCAGCTCCCACGGGTTCCTCGTGTACACGCCGTTGGTCCAGATCCGGGAGCCGTCCCCGAGCTGCAGCTCGTTCCCGTCGATGCCCTCGGTGCCGCCCGGCCGCAGCGCGCGCAGGCCGCCGTGCCGGCCTCCTCCGTCGGCGGTCTCGAACTGGAAGCCGTAGGCCCCGTCGAGCTTCCCGCCGAACGGCACCAGACCGCCCGGCTCGTCCGGCGTGAACGGCGCCTCCGGCCGGTCCGCCCAGTACGCGGTGTCGCAGAAGTAGGGGTTCGGCTTGACCGTCCAGCTCACGAGGAAGGACCCGCCGACGTAGTGGACGGCGTACATCGTCGCGTCCCCCGGCACCGTGAACCGGCAGGAGCCCCGGACGCCGTCCGGGTCGACGGCCACCGCCCGGTCGGCCCCGAACACGGTGAGCACCGGCCAGGTGCAGGTCACTCCGGCCACCCCGGGCAGGGGTCCGGCGACGGCGGCGTCGGGGTCGGCATCGGCATCGGCATCGGAGTCCGCGGCGGAGTCGGGGTCGGCATCGGAGTCCGCGGCGGAGTCGGGGTCGTCCGCGGCTTCGGCCTTGGCCGCGGCGGCGAACTCCGCGTACACCGACTCCAGTACGGGCCAGGCCAGCTCCTCCGGCAGACCGGCCGCCAGCGAGCGGTGCAGGGCGCCCGCCGCGCTCGCCGCGCCGAGGGCCTCGGCGACACCGCCGAGCGCCGTCACGGTCGGCCGGTCGAGGAGGGTCTCCAGCTCGGCCACGGACTCCTCGGCGCCCGCCATGCCGCCGCCTCCGACGGTGTCGACGAGCTTGCCGACCCGTCCGGCCACCTCATGGGCGATGCCCTCGTTCCCCGGGAGGAGCGTCACGGCCGATCCGGGCCGGCGGCCGCGCGCCATGGACCAGTTCGGCAGGAGGTTCGCGTGTACGGTCCCCTCCAGGCGGGGGCCGAACACGGGGTCGGCGGCCAGCGCGGCGAGGTCGCGCCGGGACCTCTCGCCCCAGAAGCGCATCCGGACGTCCGGGCCCGGGTCGGCGACCGCGACCCCGACCGCCAGGCAGGCGTCGAGGACGTCCGCGTCGAAGCCCTGGTAGTGGTGACGGGTGGTGTGCAGCGTCACCGGCACGCCCTCGGCCCGCAGACGGGGCCCCAAGCGGCCGATGAGGTCGAGGAGTTCCGCGGGCAGCGGCCGGCGTGCGACCCCGCCGCCGGACTGCAGGGCGTACTGGTACATGCGGACGAAGGTGCCGAGCCAGTGGTGGAGCCCGCCCTCCGGCACGACCCGTCCGGTCTCCATCGCCTCCGTCGCACCGCAGCCGATCAGCAGCCGCAGCCATGCGCCGCCGTCGGTGACCCCGTCGGGGAAGACCTCCAGCAGGCCGGCCGCGATCGCGTCCGTCGGCGGATGGGCCGTCAGGATCGGCCCGGCCGCCGTCAGGAGGGCGTCCGGGACGGCCTTCTTCCGGGTGGCCGAGAGGATCGTGCCCACCATGCGGGCGACCTCCGCGTCCCCGAGGTCGGCCGTCCTGGCGGAGGCCCGGACCCGGCGCACCAGATCCGCCGGCAGATCCGCGGGCGAGGCCGCCCACGCGGTCAGGAACGCCTCCAGAGCGGTGTGCGCCGCCGCGGGCTCCAGCGTCTCGGCCAGGAATCGCTGGTGGGCGCCGAACTCCTTGGCGGGCATGGCGCCGCCCTCGGCGAACAGCAGTCCGTTGGCCCGGCGGTAGGCGGGGTCCACCGGGAGCCCGTGCTGGGCCTCGGCCGCGCGCGCCGCGGCGTAGGCCCGACCGCCCGGCCGGCTCCCGTACCCGATCAGCCGGTGCCCCACGGTGTCCCAGAACCACGGCAGGTGCGCCGGCGGCAGCTGTCGTGCCCGCCGCGCCATCACGTCGACGACGGCGCCGGGCTTCGTCCAGGACCGGTTGACCTCCGCACCCATCTCCTGGACCAGGCCGCGCGCGACCTCGACCGCGCCCGGGTCATGGGCGGTGACCCAGTCGACGTAGGTGGTCGACACGTGCGTACCGGTGGTGGGCAGCAGGGCATCCAGCGAGACGATCATGCCCAGGATCGTCGCACGCCCCACTGACACCGCCCCGGGCTCCGGCCCCAGCCCCAGCCCCAGCCCCAGCCCCAGCCCCAGCCCCAGGGGACGGTACCTGCGTCAGGCCCCGCTCCCTTCCCCCCTTCGGAAGACAGGGGCCTGACGTCGGCTCACCTCCGGCCGGGCGGGGCCGGGTCCTGGCTCAGCCAGTGGCCGGTGGTGCTCCAACCGGTCAGCCGGCGGGCCCGCCCGGCGTCGGCGGTGCCGTCGGCCGCGAAGGAGCCCCCTTCCGCCACCAGTCGCAGACCTTCCAGGGCCGGTGCCAGGCGGGCGGCCACATGGGCGGGGTGGCGAGCCGTCTCGTCGGGCAGCCGGGCCAGTACCGCCGCCGCCGTCTCGTCATTGCAGAGCGACAGGTGGAAGAGCATCTGCCGCCAGGCGTACGCCGCATCCTTGATCGTGCCGAGCGGGCGCGGCTCGTGGTGCGCGCGGCCCGTCATACGGCACACCGTGGCGAAGCAGCGCCGGGCCAGGTCCGCCCATCCCGAGGCGGGGGTGATGCCGACGCGGTGGACGAGGGTGGCGAGGTTGTGCGTCGTGAGGATCTGCGCCTGCTCGATCACCATGCCGTTGGCGGCCACGCCGTGGGAGGAGGGCCGGCCCGCCCGCTCGTGACACAGCGCGGCGAATCCTGGTGCCGTCCGGACGGTCGTGCGGCCCGGCCGTTGCCCGGCCAGGGCGAGGACGGCCGTGTAGTCGATGCCGTAGTACCGCTCGTAGAGCGTTCCCCCGCCGAGGAGTTCGGCGGCCACCGCGGCGGTCGCCAGGAACTTCGGGCTGAAGGTGCCCATGAAGATGTCGGCGGCCAGCTCCTCCACGAGCGGGGCGTCGAGGCCGGACCGGCGGGCGAGCACCGCGAGTTCGCGGACGAGGGGGTTGGGCAGCAGGGTGCCGGGGAAGCCGTCCACGGCCACCTCGCCGAGCTGCCGCAGTGCCGCGTGCGCGGAGCGCTCCGCGCGCGCGTCCTCGCCGCGCTGTGCCGACACCGCGCGGACCCACGGGAGTTCCTCGGGCCCGACCTGCCGTGCCAGGTCGAGCAGCAGCAGCGAGCGGCGGTTGCGGAACGCCCGGTAGTTCGCGGCCATGAGGGCGCGCAGCGGCCCGTCCCGGTAGACCGCCGCGGTCTCGACGGCGACGAGCTGGGGAACCAGTTCGGCCATCACCTCGGCGGACGGGACCACTCCGAGCTCCACGAGCGTGGCGAGCGGCGCGCTCCGTGCTCCCTCGACCACGCGGCGGATCGCGGGCGGTACGGGCGACCCGGCGGGCAGGCCCGACCGCCGCTGCTCGGCTTCGGTCACCGGGGCGACGAGCGCGGTGACGTCGGCGGCGCCGGTGTCCTGTGGGAGGCCGGCGAGCCGGTCGGCCACGAGGTGCGCCAGGTCCTGGTGGGAGGGCAGCGCGGCCTGTGCCGCCTGGGCGCCGCGCAGCGCGGTGTGCCGCTCCGATCCGGGCAGTCCCCGCTTGCGGACCATGGAGGCGGCGGCGTGCCGCAGCAGTCCGACGCGCCGCGCGTCGAGCGGGCGTCCGGCCGTCGCCTCCTCCAGTGCTCCGCGCAGGATCCCCAGGTTGCTCCTGGGGTCGCGGTGTCCGCCGCACAGGGTGTGCTCGCGGGACAGCCGCCGGTAGCGGACGAGCAGGGCGGCGCCGCGCTCGTGCCAGTCGTCGCCCGGTTCGTGGCCGAGCACGCGGTGGTCGGGACCCGCCGTCTCCAGCCAGTGCCGGAGCAGTTCGTCCGCGAAGGGGCCCCACACACCGAGTGCTTCGCGCTGGGCTTCCACGGCGCGGTTCGGGCCGCGGCGAGCCAGCGCGGCGCCGGCGTCCGCGACGGTACGGCGGTGCACGGCGCCCGTGTGCGGTGCCGGGGCGCCACAGGGGCGTGGGGTGAACCGGAGCCGCCCCGCGAACGGGCGGAGTTCGGCGACGAGTTCGAGGGCGGCGTCGGCCTCCCCGGCGCGTACCAGCCAGGCCACGGTGAGCAGCGCGGCCTCCTCCGGGACGGCGATCTCGTAGCGGGCGCCGTCCAGCAGCGCCCACAGCTCCGTGAGCCCTTCCTCGGTGAGGGCGTGGGCGAAGAGCGCCTCCCGGTCCTCCGCTACGCCCGCCCTGCGTGCGGCCTCCGTCTCGTACGGCTGGAGGGGGCCGCCGGCGCTGGGGGCGCCGGTGGCGAAGCCGCCGTGCAGGACTTCGAGCGTCACCCAGGCGGGCAGGCCCTCCACCGGTGTGCGGGAGCCGATGCGGAGTGTTCCGGCGGCCGTCCCGGCGAGGACGCGGCGCCAGCCGCGGGCCCGTTCCCCGGCACGGGCCCGGGTGGCCGGGTCGGCGTCGGTGAGCGCGGTGACGAAGGCCCTGGCGAGGCGACCCTCGGCGTAGGAACCCGATATGTGCGGCGGCTGCTTGTCAGCGTGTGCGTCCATAAGCCGACGTGGCGGGTTCCGCCCCCGCGCCCTCCGGGTCCCGAGCCCGGTGCTCCACTGCTGAGCTACACGTCGTGAGGCCCCGACGCTAGTACCGGCCCGGGAACGGGGCAACGAGGTTTTCGCAGGTTCTGGGAGCGCTCTCAAAAAGTGGCGGCCACAGATATCCTGATCCGCGCGGGACCGCGCGCCACCCAGCGGACCCGCCCACCGCACGCCCCGCACAGCCGACGCAGCAGAGGAGCGCACGCCTTGCCCGAGCAGAGCACGGGGCCCCGTCCCACGCTGGAAGCCGTCGCCGACCGCGCCGGAGTCTCCCGTGCCACGGCCTCCCGGGTCGTCAACGGCGGCGCGGGTGTGCGTGCTCCGCTGGTGGAGAAGGTGCGCCGGGCCGTCGAGGAGCTCGGATACGTGCCGAACCACGCGGCCCGCACCCTGGTCACCCGGCGCAACGGCGCCGTGGCCGTGATCATCGCCGAGCCCGAGTTCCGGATCTTCTCGGACCCGTTCTTCGAGCAGCAGGTGCGCGGAATCAGCAGGGAACTGACCGCCCAAGACTCCCAGTTGGTGCTCCTGTGGGTGGAGGGGCCCGGGGACCACGAGCGGATCTCGCGCTACCTCGGCGGGGGGCACGTCGACGGCGCGCTGGCGTTCTCGCTGCACAGCGACGACGCCCTGCCGTCCGTGATCGAGCGGGCCCGCATCCCGGTGGTCTTCGGCGGGCGGCCCGCCCCGGGGATCGACCCGGCCGTGCCCTTCGTCGACTGCGACAACCGCGGTGGCGCCAGGGAGGCGGTGCGGCATCTGGTGGAGCTCGGCCGGCGGAACATCGCGCACATCTCCGGTCCCCCCGACCAGACGTCCGCGATCGACCGGATCCACGGCTATCGGGACGTCCTCCTCGACGCCGATCCCGCGCTGCTCCGGCGGGGCGACTTCACGGAGGAGAGCGGGGCCCGCGCGATGGCGGAGCTCCTCGACCGGCGACCCGACGTCGACGGCGTGTTCGTCGCCAACGACCTGATGGCCTCGGGGGCGCTGCGGACCCTGCGGGAGCGCGGGGTGCGGGTTCCGCAGGACGTGGCGGTGGTCGGCTTCGACGACATGGCCTCGGTGGTCGACAGGACCGTTCCGGCCCTCACCACCGTGCACCAGGACATCGAGGGGATGGGCCGGCTGATGGTGAAGCTGCTCATGCGACTGCTCGACGGGACGGGGCCCGGGGTCCCGGCCTCCGTGATCACCCCGACCTCGCTGGTCCGGCGCGCCTCCGCCTGACTTCCTACGGGGAAAGCGGCGGGCCCGAGTGGCTCTCGGGCCCGCCGCCCTCTCGCGCGGGGGTCAGTCGTACGGGATGACAAGGACGGACCGGTCCGTGCCCGTCTGGAGCCGTGAGTCGCCGTTCCCGATCGCGCTCCAGACCTCCAGCCGGACGGTGCCGCCGCGCAGGTCGCCGAGTGTCCCGGTGGCGGACTTCAGGCCGCGGGACTGGCCGTACTCCTCCCAGCCGGTGACCGGGTCCGTCGCGAAGTACTGGTACGTCTCCGTCCGGTCGAAGGTGCCGTCTCCGGTGAGGTCGTAGCTGACGCGGGCCTGCTGGCCGAGTCCGACCGTCGTGCCGGCGTCCACCTGGAGGCGGAAGGCGGTCGAACCTCCGCTCCTGAGCGTGCCGTTGATCCCCCTGGCCTCGTAGACGAGGGGCCGGTACGGGGTGCCGTCGTGGTTGGCGCCCTGCGCCGAGGCGATGGTGTCGCTGCCCGCCGTGGCTCCGGTGGCCGTGGTGAGGGCGCCGCCGGTGCGGAGCTGGAAGGTGTTGCCCGTGGAGGGCCCCGGGTCCGGGTCGGAGCCGCCGGTGCCGGTGCCGGTCGCGGTGGAACGGGCGGGTACGGAGAGGGACTTGCCGTCGGAGAAGGTGACCGTGCGGGCGGTCGTGCCGTGGTTGTGGGCCACGTAGGTCCGGGTGGTGCCCTTGGTGAAGACGGCGGAGGTGGGGATGGATCCGGTGACCGTCGCGTCGGGCGCACCGAGGGTGTCGAGCGCCGTGAGCCAGTGGTAGGTGTGGGCCTTGGACTCCCCCGCCTCCGGGGTGTATCCGGCGTTGCCCGCGTCCCACTTGGCCTTGGCGGCGCCGGGGTCGGCCAGGGACTGGAACTCCCAGAGGATGTCGCGCCATTCGACGGCGGGGCCGCCGTTCTCGCGTTCCATCTCGGCGATGTTGCGCCGCACGGAGTCCTTGTGTCCGCCGAGCTGGAGCGAACCACCGGTCACGGGGAGGGCGTTGATGCCGTGGATCTCCTCCGGGTTCGCGGTCCACCAGGTGGAGTAGGCCGCGCCGCTGCCCCAGACCATGCCGACGGTGTCGTGCTGGAAGGCGGCGGGGAAGACCTGCTGGTCGGCGTCGAACCAGTACTGCGCGACGGCCTCGCCCTCGGTCGTCAGCAGATAGGTGCCGAGGTCACGGAGCCGGGTGTCGCCGGTGGCCGAGCCCCAGAGGACGAGCGCGGCGCTGAGGTTCGTCGACTCGGAGGACGACTCCTGGTTGTTGCCGGCGGCGAAGCCCTGGTGGCCGCTGGCCCAGCTGTGTCCGGCGTAGACGTCGAAGCCGCGGAGGAAGGGGAAGGCGCTGTCGGTGCGGCTGGGGTCGGCGGTGTCCCGGATCAGGGTCCCTACCATGGCGCCCCACGCGGAGTCGGCGGCCCAGGCGGGGTCGTACTGGGCGACGATCGCGGCCGCGTACACGTAGTAGCCGTAGTGGAAGTGGTGGTCGTTGAGTTCGGTGTCGCTGCCGTAGGAGGCCGGATAGCCGGTGAGGGTCTTCCAGGTCCGGTCGTACGAGAACTCGTTGGCGCCGCCGGCCGTGAACCAGTCCTGGAGGCGGCTCTTGATCAGGCCGAGGAGCTTGTCGCGGATCGCGCCCTCGCCGATCTGGTCGGCGAGCGGGACCAGTTGGGCGAGCTTGCCGAGCGCCTTGCCGGTCCAGTACGTGTCGACGGCGCCGGAGAAGGGGTCGGCGGAGTTCGCGACCTCGTTCAGGTGGCCGCGCAGCCGGGCGGGGTCCACGCCGGCGCCCGGGAGCGCGGGGAGGGTGGCGGCGGCCCGCTGGGAGGTCGTGAAGGAGGCCGACTCGCGGACCTTCATGGTCCCGCGGGGCGAGACGTACGTGTACGGGGTGAGCGGGTCGGCGGTGTGCAGCCACTGGTGCCGGTAGAGCGCCTGGAGGGTGCCCCGTTCGGTGCCCTCCTTCGCCTCGGTGGTGAGGGTGTAGGTGGCGCGGACGGTGCCCGCGTCGTAGCTCCAGTTCACCGTGGAGCCGGTGACGAAGCTGTACGCGTACTTCCGGTAGGTCGCGAGGGCGTCGGTGGAGGGCAGGACGGCGACGGAGAAGTAGTCCTTGCCGCCGAGGCCGGCGGTGACGGTCGTACCGGAGACGTTCCAGTCGGTGCCGGTGGGCGCGAAGAGGGCGTAGTGGTGGCCCGCGACGGTGATGCCGAGGACGTTGCCCTGGTCGGCGAAGACGGCGGGCGCCTCGGCGGTGGTGATCCGGGCGTCGCCGCCGCTGCCCTTGGCGTACACGAAGGGCAGGCCGTGGCCGATGGTGGTGCGCAGGGTGCGGGTGCCGTCGGACCAGTAGGGGGTGACGGTCCAGTCGGACCAGGCGTCGGCCTTGGTGTCGGGCGAGTTGAGGCCGGTGAGGCCGAGGGTGAGGTCGCGCTTGTGGGCGAACTCGTACTGCCGTCCGTCGCCGACGATCGCGGGGCTGGTGGGGTAGCCGATCTCCAGGCCGCCGGCGACGGCCTGGTAGGTGAGTGGGTGGCCGTACATGGGGGTGGAGTACGGGTTGTCCCCGTAGCGCTGGAAGGCGAGGGAGGACCACCAGTCGTTGGTGGGGACCGGCTTGCCCTGGGCGGCGGGGGTGACCTTGGGGGTGACCGGTGTGCCGGTGTTGGTGGTGGGGCCGGAGGTGCCGGAGGGGCGGGTGTCGGAGTAGCTTCCGGCGCCCACCGGGACGGTGGCCGCCGCCGCGGGACCGGCGGCGGGGCCGAGTCCCAGGGCGGCGAGGGCGGAGACCAGGACCAGCGCTGCGGCCGGCCTGCTGCGGGGGGCTGGCATGAAGGAGCACCTCATGTCGTCGCGGCGGATGGGGGACGTGACACAGGGGCGGGTGAGAGCGCTCTCAGATCGCCGGAAACGTAAGACCCGCGAAACGACCGTGTCAATAGATTGAACACAGCGGGGAGTTGACGCCCTCGCTCGTCCGATACGCCTTCGAGCCTTGACGGAAACCCCTCTCCACGGGCACGCTCCCCCCGCAGGCTTGAGAGCGCTCTCAGAACCTCTCCTCGCTCTCGTCCGTGTGCGACGACCGCTCTCGCTCGACCACCGCAGCCAAGGAGGCTTCCCATGCCCATCGCCCGAGCCGCCAGGAGAACCGCCGCCCGTCTGGGGGCGGTCGTGCTCACCGGGGCCCTGCTCGCCGCCTGCGGAAGTTCGACGGACGGCGCGTCCGGGGACGGCGCCGGGGGCGAGGTCACGATCACCGTGGACCTGTTCGGCTCCTTCGGGTACAAGGAGGCCGGACTGTACGCGGAGTACGAGAGACTCCACCCCGGCATCACGATCAAGCAGACGGACACCGAGGACGAGGCCGACTACTGGAAGTCCCTCCAGACCCGGCTCGCCGGCGGCGGTGGCCTCGCCGACGTGCAGGGCATCGAGGTCGGCCGGATCGCCTCCGTCACCCAGCAGCAGGCCGAGCGCTTCGAGGACCTCAGGAAGTACGGGGCGGACACCCTCCAGGACCGGTTCGCCCCGGCCAAGTGGGCCGCCGCCACCGGTAAGGGCGGCGAGGTCCTCGGTCTCGGCACGGACGTCGGCCCGGAGGCCCTGTGCTACCGGACGGACCTGTTCGAGCAGGCCGGACTGCCCACCGACCGCGAGGAACTGGCGAAGAAGTGGGCCACCTGGGACGGCTACCTGGAGCTCGGGAAGCGGTACAAGGCGAAGGCTCCCGGCAGGAGCGCGTGGATCGACAGCGTCGGCAGCCTGTACTCGATCATGATCGGGCAGGAGAAGGAGCGGTACTACGACTCCTCCGGGAAGCTGATCTGGGAGGACAACCCCGCTCTGCGCACCGCCTGGGACCACGCCGTCGAGGCCGCGCAGGGCGGACTGAGCGCCAAGCTCGACCAGTGGTCCCCGCAGTGGAACCAGGCCTTCGCCGCCGGCTCCTTCGCCACGATCCCCTGCCCCGCCTGGATGCTCGGATACATCAAGGGCCAGGCCGGTGAGGCCGGCAAGGGCAGGTGGGACGTCGCCGCGCTCCCCGGCGGGGCGGGCAACTGGGGCGGCTCCTACCTGGCCATGCCCAGGGCGGCGAAGCACAAGAAGGAGGCGTACGAGCTGATCGAGTGGCTCACCGCGCCCGAGCAGCAGGCCCGGCTCTTCGAGAAGCAGGGCAACTTCCCCTCCGCCACCGGCGCGATCGACAAGGTCGCCGGCGCGAAGGACCCGTTCTTCTCCGACGCCCCGATCGGGAAGATCTTCGGCGACGCGGCGAAGGCGGCCCCGGTCCAGGTCCTCGGCGTGCACGACCAGAACATCGCACAGCAGATCACCAACGCGCTGAGCGAGGTCGAGCGCAAGGGCACCTCGCCCGAGAAGGCCTGGTCCAACGCCAGGAAGGGCGTCGAGAACACCATCGGCTGACGCGGAGCTGGCCGCCAGGCCACCGCGCATGCCCGCCGGGCACCGCGCACGCCCCCGGGCCACCGCGCATGCCCGTCCGGCGCCGTCCCGTACCCCCCGCCCCCACCTCTCATCGAAGGGCCGCCTCGTGACCCTCACCGCACCCCAGGCACCGGCCGTGCCGCGCGCCGTCCCGCCGGCCCGGCAGGGGGCCGCCCGGCGGGCCTGGCGGACGGTCTCGCCGTACGCCTATCTCGCCCCGTTCTTCACCCTGTTCGCCGCGTTCGGCCTCTTCCCGCTGCTCTACACGGCCTTCGTCTCGCTGTACCGGGTGGAGCTCCAGGCCCCCGGCGACAAGGAGTGGCGCGGCCTCGGCAACTACACCGCACTCCTCGGCGACGAGTACTTCTGGGTGTCGCTGCGCAACACCTTCACCATCGGCGTGCTCTCCACCGTGCCGCAGCTGCTCATGGCCCTCGGGCTCGCGCACCTGCTGAACTACCGGATGCGCGGCCGCACCTTCCTGCGGACGGCGGTCCTGCTGCCGTACGCGACCTCGGTCGCCGCCGCCACCCTCGTCTTCGCCCAGCTCTTCGGCCGCGACTTCGGGCTGATCAACTACGCGCTCGGCCTCGTCGGCGTCGACCCCGTCGACTGGCAGAACGACACGGTCGCCTCGCAGATCGCGGTGTCCACGGTCGTCATCTGGCGCTGGACCGGCTACAACGCGCTGATCTACCTGGCCGGCATGCAGTCCGTCCCGGACGAGCTGTACGAGGCGGCCGCCATGGACGGGGCCTCGCGGTGGCGCCAGTTCTTCCACGTCACGCTGCCGGGGCTGCGGCCCACCATCCTCTTCACCGTCGTCGTCTCCACCATCGGCGCGACCCAGCTGTTCGGCGAGCCGCTGCTCCTCGAAGGCTCGGTCTCGGGCGGCATCTCGCACCAGTACCAGACGCTCGGCCTCTACATGTACGAGCAGGGCTGGGGCTTCTTCCACCTGGGGCGGGCCGCCGCCGTCGCCTGGGTGATGTTCCTGCTGATCGTGGTGCTCGTCGGGCTCAACGCCCTGATCGCGCGCCGCCGTTCCCGCAAGGAGGCCGGCCGATGACCGCGCCCACCGCCCCGGCGAAGGCCGCTGAGCCGACCGCGTCCACCGGTCCGCAGCCCGCTCCCCCGGCGCCCGTACGCGCGCGTGGCACCCGGCGGGCGGGGCGCACCCTGCACGCCGGGCCGCTCGCGTACGCGATCCTCGTCGTCGCCGTGCTGTTCTCCGCCTTTCCGTTCTACTGGACGATCGTCGCCGCGAGCCGCTCCAACGCCGACCTGGCGAAGGTCCCGCCGGCCCTGCTGCCGGGTCCGCACCTGCTGCGGAACTTCGAGGCGGTCCTCGAAGAGGCCGACATCGGCAAGGCGCTGCTGAACTCGCTCCTCGTCTCCGGCTCGATCACCCTCGGCACGGTCCTGTGCTGCACGCTCGCCGGTTTCGCCTTCGCGAAGCTCCGCTTCCGGGGCCGGGGCGCGCTGCTCGCGGTCACCGTGGGCACCATGATGATCCCGCCGCAGCTGGGGGTGATCCCGCTGTTCATGCTGATCGCCGAGCTCGGCTGGGTGAACCAGCTCCAGTCGGTGATCCTGCCCGGCCTGGTGTCGGCGTTCGGGGTGTTCTTCATGCGGCAGCACCTGGTGCAGTCCCTGCCGGACGAACTGATCGAGGCGGCCCGGGTCGACGGCGCGTCCACCGCCAGGATCTTCTGGTCGATCGTGGTGCCGATCGCCCGGCCCGGCATGGCCGTGCTCGGCCTGCTGACCTTCATGGCCGCGTGGAACGACTTCTTCTGGCCCGTCGTCGCGCTCTCCTCCTCCGAGCCCACCGTCCAGGTCGCGCTGCGCCAGCTCGGCGGCGGCTACGTCCACGACCAGTCCGTGATCATGGCGGGCACCCTGCTGGGCACCCTGCCGGTGCTGCTCGTCTTCGGCCTCCTCGGCCGGCAGATCGTCGGCGGGATCATGCAGGGCGCGGTCAAGGGCTGATGCCCGCCGTTCCCCCGCCTCCTCCCCCACCCCTCTCACTCCAGGGAGTTGCCCCCTCATGACCGCGCTCGACACCCGCTCCGGCCGCACGGCTCCTCTCCGCTTCCCCGAGGGCTTCCGCTGGGGCACGGCCACGGCCGCGTACCAGATCGAGGGGGCAGCGGCCGAGGACGGCCGCGGCCCCTCCATCTGGGACACCTTCAGCCGTACGCCCGGCAAGGTGCGCAACGGCGACACCGGTGACATCGCCGCCGACCACTACCACCGGGCCGACGAGGACGTCGCCCTGATGCGACGGCTCGGCGTGACCGACTACCGCTTCTCGATCTCCTGGCCTCGGGTCCAGCCCACCGGGCGCGGCCCGGCCGTCCGCAAGGGCCTGGACTTCTACCGGCGGCTCACCGACACGCTCCTGGAGGCCGGCATCCGGCCGGTGGCGACGCTCTACCACTGGGACCTGCCGCAGGAGTTGGAGGCCGTCGGCGGCTGGCCGCACCGGGAGACCGCGTACCGGTTCGCCGAGTACGCGCACCTCGTGGCGGACGTGCTCGGCGACCGGGTCGCCACCTGGACCACGCTCAACGAGCCCTGGTGCGCGGCCTTCCTCGGCTACGGGAACGGCGTGCACGCCCCGGGCCGGAGCAGCGACCTCGCCGCGCTGCGCGCCGCGCACCACCTCAACCTGGCGCACGGCCTCGCGGCCCGGGCGTTGCGCGGCGTGCTGCCCGGTTCGGCGGAGGTGTCCCTGACCCTCAACCTCCATGCCGTACGGGCTCGTTCACAGGCTCCGGAGGACCTGGACGCGGCCCGTCGGATCGACGCCGTCGGCAACCGGATCTTCCTCGACCCGGTCTTCCACGGACGGCTTCCCGAGGACCTGGTCCGCGACACGGCGGCCGTCACCGACTGGTCGTTCGTCGAGGACGGCGACCTGGCGACGGCGGCCGCTCCGATCGACTCGCTGGGCATCAACTACTACTCCCCGGCCGTCGTCGCGGCCGGCACCTCCGAGTCGCCGTCGCCGTGGGCGGGTGCCGAGCGGCACGTACGGTTCGATCCGGCGCCCGGGCCGCGCACGGCCATGGACTGGCCGGTGGACGCGGACGGACTGCACGAGCTCCTGGTCCGGCTGCGGGACGAGCTGCCGGGCGTACCGCTGGTCATCACCGAGAACGGCGCCGCGTACGACGACTACGCCGACCCCTCGGGGAACGTGAAGGACCCGGAACGGGTGGCGTACCTGCACGCGCATCTGGCGGCGGTGCACCGGGCGCTCGCGGACGGCGCCGACGTGCGCGGCTACTTCCTGTGGTCGCTGCTCGACAACTTCGAGTGGGCGTACGGCTACAGCAAGCGGTTCGGCATCGTCCACGTGGACTTCGCGACACAGCGGCGGACCCTGAAGGACAGCGCCCGCTGGTACGCGGAGGTCATCGCCCGGGGCGGTCTCGGGGAAGCCTGAGACCGCCCGGGCCGGGCCCTACTTCTTCAGGGCGCCGGCGACGAAGTCCTGGGTGAGCGAGGCGGCCGAGTCGATCGGGATGTACTGATCGTCGAAGGGGAAGAAGTCCAGGACCCCGACGGCTCCGTAGTTCGCCCAGAGACAGGTCGTCATGGGGAAGGTGTCGGTGACGTTCTGCCGGCACCTCACGACGAGGGAGCTGCTGGTGACGGTCTTCGGGGCACCGGTGAGGTTGCGGCCGTAGTCCTTCGCCAGGTTCATGGACGCGTCGAAGACGCGGTTCAGGGAGGCGGTCGGGTCCGGGACGTTCTCGTACAGGTGGGTCCTGGCGGTGAAGACGGGCGCCGAGGCGGACATGGTGCCCTTGCGGAGGACGTTGCGCGGGCTGCCGAAGCAGGACACCTCGTCGGCGACGTCCCCGCCGTCGTCCTCGATCTCCTTCAGGCCGTCGTCGCCGGTGACCGTCATGTCGAGGTCGCTGCCGAAGTGGAAGCCGCCGTCGCCCTCGTCGCAGACGAGCTCTTCCATGGCCGGCACGACGACGGTGGTGTAGCGGGTGCCGGGGTCGGCGGCGAGCTTCTCGGTCTTCGGCCGTCCGGTGCCCCCGGCGGAGGACTCCGCCGGGGGCTTGTCCGCCTGCCGCGTGCCGTCCGCCGGTTCGCCGGAGCCACAGCCCGCCGCCGCCGACATCAGCACGACCGCGGCGACGACTGTCCTCAACCTGGTCACGTGCACGTTCCCCCGAGAAATCGCAAAGTCGATCAAGGTCTTGGCGATCATACGGGGGCCTTCGTGCGGCGCGCACCGCGCCCCGGAGAGGGGTCAGGAGGCGTTCGGGCCCACGTCCGTCGGGGTGAGCGGGCGGCGGACCGGTGCCAGGGTCGAGTACTCGTCGGAGCCGATGTCGCGCGCCGTGCCGCGGGCGTGGCCGTCGATGTCCTCGGGGACGGACACGGTGGTGAACGTCGCGGCGCCGATCGCCGGACTGCCCGCCGCGAGGCGGAAGACGCCGTCGGAGGACTGCGTCAGGCGGGGGTCGACGCGGGTGTAGCCGGCGTTGGGGAGGGTGCCGTCGGAGGCCGCGCCCCAGAGGATGTTGCCCTGCCAGATGAAGCCGGTGTTCGCGCCCAGCGCGACGAGGCTGCCGCTGTCCCCGACGATGAGGTTGTCGGCGACGACCACGTCACGCGGCTCGTAGGTGCGGGTCTCGCCCGAGAGGGAACTCTTGTTGCCGCGCAGGGTGTTGTGCACGATCACCGCACGGTCGCAGGCGTCGTTGCCGCGCCGCTCCTCGGTGCTCTCGCCCTCGTGGTGGTCGCGCGTGGTGCCGCTGCCGATGACCAGGGCCCGGCCGGTGAGGCCGGCGAGGTGGTTGTTCACGACGAGGTGGTCGTTTCCGTAGAGGCGGATGCCCTCCTTGCCGCCGAGGAGCCAGTTGCCCTCGACGGTGGAGCCGTTGCCGTGGCGGAGCACGATGCCGCCCTGGCTGGCGCGGATCGTGTTGTACCGGATCGTGTTGCCGGAGGACTTCACCGAGATGGCCTCGGGGTCGCCGTCACACCGCTCGAACAGGTTGTACTCCACGATCGCGTCCGCGGTGGACAGCGCCCTGCTGCTGACGCCGAGCCGGATCGACTCGCCGCCGTTGGCGCCGGTGTAGCCGTGGTCGGAGAAGTGGTTCTTGAAGACGTGGAGGCGCTGGGCCACGGCGGTCGTGCCGGGGCCGTCGACGACGAGGAAGATGCCCTGGGTGGTGCGCTCGTGGAAGTGGTTCCGGTCGATCTTGGCGTCGTCGCCCTCCACGAGGACCCAGTCGAGGCCGTCCACGTCCGCGAACCGGATGTCGTTGCGGGTCAGCCGGATGCCCGTGCTGCCGGCCGGGATCTCCAGGGTGCCGCTCTGCCGGAGCGCGAAGCCGCTGATGGTGACGGCGCTCGCACCGTCGAGGACGAAGCTGCGCTCGCCGCGCAGGACGGCGCCGCCGCGGGTCTGCGAGACGATCGTGATGCCGCTGCGCCCGGAGACGTCGATGGCGCCGCCCGAGGGGACGGTGTACGTGCCGTCGGCGACGACGATCCGGTCGCCGGGGACCGCACGGTCGATCGCGCTCTGGAGCGCGCTCAGGGAGGTGACCGGCGCCGGTTCGGCCGCCGAGGCGCCCGTGGCGAGCAGGGTGTCGAGCGGGACGGCGGCGGCCGCCGCGCCCAGCAGCGAGCCCTTGAGGAAGGTACGTCGTCGCATGATGTCTCCTGGTATTAGGGGGAGTCGTCGTTCTGTGCCCTGTCACCAGGGACGCGCCGGTGTCGGTCCGGCCCCGTCGGCCGGGGCGCCGGGGCGGCCCTGACACGTCGGGGCCCGGGGCGGGCCCCCACGGCCCGTCCCGGGTCCCGACCGGTCAGAGCCGGTCCGGACGCCGCCTTCCCGGCGGCCCCGCCCCGTCCTGCCCGGTGCCGCCCCCACGACGGCACCCGTCAGGACGACGGCCGCCACGGCGCCCGCCTCGGTGCTCGTTCCGGTCCGCTCCTCGGAACGCGTCGGCGGGCGTGCCGGGCGGGTGGTCGTCCCTCCCTGGCCTGCCGACACGCACCAGCCTGCCGCGTGCCACTCACGTCTCGCTCACGTTCCGCTAACGCCCGGGGACATGACGGACCGGCGAGAAAGGTCGTCGGACCCCGCCGTTCAGGTGGATTTGGGGTGAGGAACCCGACACGATGACGTCCGCGCCAGATGGCAGGTTCACGATGAGGCCGGCGGAGCGTCCCGGTCTTCGTCCTCGTGTGTCCACGTGAAGGGGAGAGATGGCCGGCCGACGCAGAGCGATCGCCCGATTTCTGACGATGTCCCTCACGGCGGGCCTCCTCGGCGGCGCGGCCGTCGGGACGGCCGTGCCCGCCGGGCCCCGGCAACCGGCCGCCCCGGCCGCCGCTGCCGACCAGACGACGATCTCCCACGACGACCTGCGCACCGGCTGGGACCGGGACGAGCCGGGGCTCGCCCCCGACCAGGTGTCCAGCTCGGACTTCGGGCTGCAGTTCTCCACCACCGTCGACGGCCAGGTCTACGCCCAGCCGCTGGTCGTGGGGCGCACCCTGGTCGCGGCCACCGAGAACAACAAGGTGTACGGGATCGACGCTGCCACCGGCGCCATCGGCTGGACGAAGGACTTCGGCGCCCCCTGGCCCGCCTCCGCCATCACCTGCGGGGACCTGGTGCCGAACATCGGGGTCACGTCGACGCCGGTGTACGACCCGGCGAGCAATGCCGTCTACCTCACCGCCAAGGTGAACGACGGCCCGGACGTCCAGCACCCCAACTGGTACGTGCACGCCCTCGACCCGGCGACGGGCGCCGAGCGGGCGGGCTGGCCCGTGAAGGTGGCGGGCGCGCCGGTGAACGACCCGGGCCGGGCGTTCAACCCGTACACCGCGGCTCAGCGGCCCGGGCTGCTGCTGATGGGCGGGTCGGTGTACGCGGCGTTCGCCTCGCACTGCGACCGGGGGCCGTACGTCGGTTACGTCATGGGGGTGAACACCTCGACCCGCAGGACGACGCTGTGGGCCACCGAGGACTCCTCCGCGAACGGCATGGCGGGCGTGTGGATGAGCGGGGGCGGTCTGGTTTCCGACGGTCCGGGCCGGATCCTGTTCTCGACGGGCAACGGGGTCTCCCCCGCGCCGGGCCCGGGCAACCGGCCGCCGGGCCAGCTGGCGGAGTCGGTGGTCCGGCTCGGGGTGAACAGCGACGGGACGATGTCGGCACAGGACTTCTTCAGCCCGTCCGACGCGCCGCAGCTCGATCTGAACGACACCGACCTGGGCTCGGGCGGCCCGGTGGCCCTCCCGGAGCCGGTCTTCGGGACCAGCGGCCATCCACGGCTGCTCGTGCAGATCGGCAAGGACGGGCGGCTGTTCCTACTGGACCGGGACGACCTCGGCGGCCGGAGCCAGGGCCCCGGCGGCACCGACAAGGTGCTCGGCACCTTCGGTCCGTACGAGGGCGTCTGGGGGCATCCCGCGGTGTACGGCGGGCAGGGCGGCTACGTGTACACGATCGGCAGCCGGGGGCCGCTGCGGGCGTTCGCGTACGGTCTCACCGGCTCGGGCCTCCCGGGGCTCACCAACACGGGCAGCAGCGCGGAGCAGTTCGGCTACACCTCGGGTTCGCCGGTGGTGACGTCGACGGGGACGAACCCGGGTTCGGCGCTGGTGTGGGCCGTCGCGTCGGACGGGGCGAACGGTGCCAACGGGCAGCTGCGCGCGTACGACGCCGTGCCGGTGAACGGGGCGCTGCGGCTGCGCTGGTCGGCGCCGATCGGCGTGGCCTCGAAGTTCGCGGTGCCGGCCACCGACGGCGGACGGGTCTACGTGGGGACGCGGGACGGGCACGTGATGGCCTTCGGCCGTCCCGCCAACTCCGCGCTGACGGGTGAGCCGGTGGACGCCGGCGAGGTCGCGGTCGGGGCGACGGGGACGGTGACGGCGACCGTCACGGCGACCCGGGACGTGACGATCACGGGGGTGAGCACGCCGGCGGGCAGCGCGTTCTCGGCGTCCTCCTCGGGTCTGCCCCGGACGCTGCGGGCGGGCGAGACCCATGCGGTGCGGGTGTCGTTCTCGCCGACGGCACCGGGGCCCGACACCTCGGCCCTGACCTTCGCCACCGATCTGGGCGACAGCGCGCTGGGCCTCACCGGGTACGGGACGAGGCCCGGCCTCCTCGCGTCCCCGGCCGCACTGGACTTCGGGACGGTGGCCACGACGACGCGGAAGACGCTCGGCGTGACGTTCACCAACACGGGGACGGCCGGCGAGACGATCTCCTCCGTCTCGCCGCCCGGCGGCCCGTTCACCGCGTCCGACCTGCCCGCGGCCGGCACGGTCGTCCCGCCGCGGCAGTCCGTCACCGTGCAGGTGGCGTACGCGCCGACGGCCGCCGGACAGGACACCGGGACGCTCGCCGTCACCGGGACGAACGGCACGGTGTCCGTCGCCCTGAGCGGCACGGCCGTGACCGGGCGGGCGCAGCTCACCATCACGCCGACCTCGACGGCCTTCGGGCAGGTGAAGGTCGGCGAGTCCGTGACGAAGACCTTCGACATCAGCAACACCGGAAACATCCCCCTCACCCTCACCAAGGCGAAGCCTCCGGCGGCCCCCTTCCACGTCACCAATCCGGTCAGCGAGGGCCAGGTCCTCGGCCCCGACGACGTGGTCCACCAGGCCGTCACCTTCTCCCCCACGTCCATCGGTGCGGCGACGGCCGCGTACGAGCTGACCTCCGACGACGGGAGCGGTCCCCACAACGAGACGCTGACCGGGTCCGGTGTCACCGGGACCACGGTCACCGTCCCCACGCCCGGCGCGGGCGGCTGGAAGCTGAACGGCTCCACGCGGATCTCCGGCAACGACCTCCAGCTGACCCAGGCGAGCACCTCCCAGCGGGGCTCCGCGGTCTGGCCCGTGCCCGTGCTCACCGACGGGCTGAAGGCCTCCTTCACCACGGTGATCGGCGGCGGCACCGGCGGCGACGGCCTCACGTTCTCGCTGCTCGACCCGGCGAGGACCACGCCTTCCGCGCTCGGCGGCGTCGGCGGCGGTCTCGGCTACGCCGGTCTCCCGGGCGTGGCCGTCGCCTTCGACACGTACCGGAACCCGGGCGATCCGTCCGCGAACTTCGTCGGCATCGCCACCGGGGGCAGCGGCTCGGCCCTCACCTACGCGTCGACGACGTCGAGCGTGCCGAACCTGCGGTCGGGCACTCACACGGTCTCCGTCTCGGTCACCGGCAAGACCGTCACGGTCTCCGTCGACGGCACCCAGCGGCTGCGGACCACGGTCGCCTCGCTCCCCCCGGCCGCTCTGCTCGCCTTCACCGGCGGTACGGGCGGAGTGACCGACATCCACGCCGTGCGGGGCGCGTCGATCACCGCCGCCTCGTACGCCGTCCCGCCGCCCGGCCCCAACGGCTGGAAGTACAACGGCAGCGCCGCCCTGTCGGGCACCACGCTCGTCCTGACCCCGGCCCAGACGTACCTGAAGGGTTCGGCGGTCCAGGCCACCGCCGTGCCCTCCGCGCGGCTCAGGGCCCGCTTCACCGCCACGCTCTCCGGCGGCACCGGCGGCGACGGGCTGGCGCTGCTGCTCCTCGACGCCTCCCGTACGACGGCCGGAGCCCTCGGCGGCGGAGGCGGTGGCCTCGGCTTCGCCGGCCTGAGCGGAGTGGCGGTCACCCTGGACACGTACCGCAACACCGGGGAGCCCTCGTCGAACTTCGTGGGCGTCGCGACCGGCGGCTCGGGCACCACCCTGCGGTACGCGGCCACCTCGACGGCCGTGCCCGCGCTGCGTACGGGCAGCCATGTGATCGACGTCTACGTCACCGCCGCCGGCCGCCTCGTCGTCCTGGTCGACGGCACCCAGGTCATCGACGTGGCGCTCACGCTCCCCCAGAACGTCCTGGTCGGTTTCTCCGCCGCCACCGGCGGATTGACGGACCGTCACGCGATCACGGGAGTACGGATCGGCTACTGAGGTAACCTGCTCGCCGCTCGGAGCCCGTACCCGATCTCTTCAGAAGAAGCGAGCGATGCCGATGACCGACCTGAGCCGGATATACGTGGACGAGTGCCTGCGCGGGGACGGCGGACTCGCGACGGCCGTCGCGCGGGCCGAACTGCCACCGGCCTTCGAGGAGGCCTGGCGGGCCCACCTGCTGCCGCGGCCCTGGTTCGTCCGGGCCTCGGAGACGGCCGCGTTCGCGCGGGACCTGGAGGGCCTGTTCGACCTCCTCCTGTCGCTGCCGGAGCGGCTGTTCGGCGGGGACGTCGAGCGGTACGCGGCGGAGATCGGGCTCGAACCGGCGCTGGCGGCCCTGCTCCGCCGGGCCGGCTCGGGCGTCCCCGCCAAGCTGGGGCGCGCCGACGCGTACCACGACGGCACCTCGTTCAAGCTCCTGGAGTTCAACCTCGGCAGCGAGGTCGGCGGCCTCGACATGGACGTCTTCGACCAGGCGCTGCTGCGGGTCCCCGGGTTCGCCGCCTTCGCGCGCGAGCACGGCCTCGGCCATGTGGACATCGCCGAGCGGATGGCCGCCGTCCTGCGCGACCGTGCCCGCCCCGCGCTGTCCGGCTCCTCGGAACCGGTGATCGGTCTGATCGAGGGGCGCGGCGGCGTCGGCCCGTACGGACGGCTGATGCGCGCCACCCAGGAGGCGATGGCCGAGCAGGGCCTCGACCTGAGGATCGGCGAGATCGGCGACGTACGCGCGCGCGGCGACGGGAAACTCACCCTGGACGGCACCCCGCTCGACCTGGTGCTTCGGAACTTCGCGGCGAGCCAGTTGCTCGACGACCCCGAGGGGCCGGGCGTGGCGGAGCCGTTCTTCCGCGCCCACGAGGCGGGCAGGACCGTGTTGTTCACGTCGCTGGAGAGCGGCCTCTACTCCCACAAGAGCGCCCTCGCCCTCCTCTCCGACCCGCGATCGGACGACGCCTTCGACGCCGGTGAGCGGGCCCTGATCGAACGGGTCCTGCCGTGGAGCCGGGCGCTTCGTGCCTCCGGTCCCGCCGGGTCGGTCGAGCTCTGCCGGGAGCGGCGGGAGCGGCTCATCCTCAAGCCCGGGGCCGGGTACGGCGGCCTGGACACGTTCGTCGGCTGGGAGTGCACCGACGCCGAGTGGCGAAAGGCCCTGGACCTCGCGGTCGAGCGCGGCGGCTACGTGGCGCAGGAGCGGGTCGTGCCGCGGCCCGAGCCCGTGTACGACCCGGCGACCGGGGCCGTGGACGACTGGGTCGCGGCGCTGGGGTTCTTCCTCACCGACGACGGCTACGCGGGCGCGCACGCGCGCGTCAACCGTGCCGACGGCGGTGCGATCGTCGGGATGAGCAGCAACCCGGACACCCGCATGGCCGGGGTGTTCACGCATCCCTGACGGCACGCGAAGCCGCCCTGTCCGGCCGAGTCCGGCCGAGTCCGGCTTCCGGGGGGTCAGCGGCGGGGAGCGTCGTGCTCGACGTACCGGCGGATCTTCCGCAGCGTCTCGGGGTGCGGTTCCCTCACGCCGTAGGTGCGGTCGGCGGTCACCGGTGCCACGGCGATGCGGCCGTCGCGGAGCAGGGCGGTGGAGTCGGCGTCCTTCACGGTCTCGGTGCACGGATCGCCCGGCGCCTCCCCGCAGAGGCCGAGGCCGATCCTGAAGGAGTTCCCGCCGGTCTGCTCGTAGGCGTGCCAGACGGCCTGCCCGTGGCCGACCCGTGTCCAGCGCGGCGGTCCGGCGGGCGTCCCCGTGCTGACGTCGGGGTAGTCGACCTTGAGGGCGAAGTCGGCGGTGAGCAGGCCGCGTTGCCTGAGGCCGGCGACGAAGCGGGCGCCGAACTCGGCGTTGGCGCGGTAGTTGACGCGCGGGAAGGACGTGTTCGTCTCGTCGCCGGACGAGGAGAACGCGATGGCGGGGACGTTCTGGTCGATGGCGGCGACGGCGGCGCCCACCGTCCCGGAGTCGTTGACCTGGGCGGAGACGTTGGGGCCGGAGTTGATGCCGGTGAGGACGAGGTCGGGGGCCCCGGTCCAGCCCGCCTCGGCCTCGAGACCGGCGCGGAGGGCGAGCTTGACGGTGTCGGCCGGGGTGGCGGACGGGGAGTCCGCGGCGCAGTGGCCGTCGGCGAGGCAGACGCCGTAGACGGCTCCCCCCGAGGGCGCCTGGGCGCAGTCGTTCTCGTAGCCGGCGGGCAGGGCGGTGCGGCGCTGGGCGGTGAGGACGCCGCCGTTGGTGACGGCGGTGCCCTTGCCGGACTGGACCTGCCAGGGCGCCATGACGACGACGTCGGCCCCGGCTGCGCACATCGCGCGGCGGAGCTCGTACAGGCCGAGACCGTCGGAGTTGCTCGCCTTCGCCGCCCGCATCGAGTCGTCGTTGGAGATCAGGATCCGCATCCCGGCGAGCGGGAGGGGGGCGGTCCTCTCGGGCGTGGTGGCGTACGCGGTCACTCCCGTCGCGGCCAGCAGTACGGCTCCCAGGGCGGCGAGTCCGATTCTGCGCGGGGTCGACGACTTCGACGACATGGGCGTGGTCCCTTCGGTGGGGAGGGGGCTGCGAGGGTGGACGGCCTCGCCTTGGTGACACGTGTCAAAGAAAACGCGGAAGCGAGCGCCGGTGTCAATGGATCGCTCTCGGGCGCGACGGAGGCGAACCGCTTCCGCCTGCGGAAACGCCGTGGAGAAATCTTCAGCGCCGGGGGCGCCGCCCCGGCGGCTACCCCTCCGGTTCCCAGCGGTCCAGGATCTCGTCGGCGATCCGTCGGGCCCCCGGTTCGAAGCGGGCGGAGAGCTCGCGGAAGAGGGCCTCCGCGGTCTCGGCGGGCCAGTCGGCGGGCAGGTGCTCGGCGGGCAGGTGCGGGTCGCGGCGGACCAGGTCGAGCCAGTCGGTGTGGAGCAGGAGCAGCCGGCCCAGGTCGTCGCGCGCCTCGCCGGGGGCGGCGCCGTCGCCCCAGCGGGCGAGGAAGACGCGGTAGCCGTCGGCGATGGCGTCGACGTCGAAGGCGGTACGGAGCAGGGGCCCGGCCTCGGTTGGCGCGGCGGCCTCGCCGTGGAAGGCCCTGATGCGGTCCCCGAGTCCGAGTTCGGTCGCGAGGGGGGCGACGTCCACCCGGCCGGGGGCCACCCAGAGGCCGCTCTGCAGCGGCCCGAAGCCCGCCCAGACGAGCCGCGAGCGCAGGTCGTGGCGTTCCCGGCGCCAGGACTCGGGCAGCGAGAAGCCGACCAGGGTCCAGGTGCCGTCCCAGGCCCGGTTGACGGCGCCGGTGCGGTGGACGCGCTCCTGGCCGTCGGCGAGGACCTCCGCGGCCCGGGGCGTGAGCGAGAAGTACATGCGGCGGCCGCGTCGGTGCCGTTCGAGCAGTTCGCGGCCGACCATGCGGGTGAGGGTCGAGCGGACGGCGTCCTCGCCGACGTCCACCCGGGCGAAGGCGTCGATCACGCTCGCCGAGGACAGGGCGGTTCCGGTGCCGAGGACGTGGATGCCGAAGAAGGTCAGCATCAGGGACTGGGGGCGGGGCGAGGAGCCGGGCTCGGCGGGGGTTCCGGTCTCGGCGGTCGGGGCGGGCTGCGTCACGGGGACAGCGTAGGGCGGGTTCCGGAAACGCGCCTCAATATTCGGCACTTCATTGACGGCCGACAAAAGAATGCCTAGCTTGTTCGCTCGACGGTGCGTGTCCGGTCGCGATCCCCCGCGCCCCGCACCGCCTTCACGGGAAAGGACCCCCGTTCATGACCCATGCGGATCTCTCCGGCAAGGTCGCCGTCGTCACCGGCAGCGGCCGCGGACTCGGCCTCGCCTACGCCCGCTCGCTGGCCGCCGCCGGCGCCGCCGTGGTGGTCAACGACGTGGCTGCCGAGGCCGCCGTCGAGGCCGTACGCCTGATCACCGCCGACGGCGGGCGGGCCGTCGCCGAGGTGGTGCCGGTCGGCTCCACCGAGGCCGCCGAGGCCCTCGTCGCCCGCGCCGTCGACAGCTACGGCCGGCTCGACGTCATGGTCACCAACGCCGGAGTCCTGCGGGACCGGGTGCTGTGGAAGATGACGGACGAGGACTTCGACACCGTCGTCGAGGTGCACCTGCGCGGCACCTTCACCTGCGTCCGCGCCGCCGTCGAGCGGATGCGCGCCCAGGGCGAGGGCGGCCGGATCGTGGTCGCCGGCTCCCCCGCCGGGCAGCGCGGCAACTTCGGGCAGACCAACTACGCCGCCGCCAAGGCCGGGATCGCCGCCATGGTCCGCACCTGGGGCATGGAGCTGGCGAAGGCCGGCATCACCGCGAACGCCGTCATCCCGGTCGCCGCGACCGCGATGACCAGGACGATCCCCGTCTTCGCCCCGCACGTCGAGGCCCTGGAGCGGGACGGCGTCGCGTTCCCCGACGGCCTGCGCAAGGGCGAGGGCTTCGGCACCCCCGAGGACGTCGCCGGTCTGGTGACCTTCCTCGCCTCGGACGCGGCCGCCGGGGTGACCGGTCAGTGCGTCGGCATCGGCGGCGACAAGCTCTCCCTGTGGTCGCACCCGCGGGAGGTGTCGGTGGCGTACGCCGACGGGGGCTGGAGCGCCGAGGCCATCGCCGCCGCCTGGCCGGTGACCGTCGGCCGCGCCCCGGAGACCTTCGGCATCCCGGCGCCGCAGCTGTGAGCGGCCACGGCCCGACGTCCCCGCTGGACGTGGACGCGCTCGTCGCCATCGACATGCACACCCACGCCGAGGTGTCCGAGAAGGGCGGGGCGTCGCTCTCCGCCGAGCTCGACGCCGCCGCCGGCGCGTACTTCGGGGCGGAGCACCGGCACCCCACGCTGCCGGAGATCGCCGCGTACTACCGCGAGCGGCGGATGGCCTGTGTGGTGTTCACGGTGGACGCGGAGTCGGCGACCGGCACCCCGCCGGTGCCGAACGAGGAGATCGCCGAGGCCGCCCTGCGGAACCCGGACGTGATCATCCCGTTCGCCGGCGTCGACCCGTACAAGGGGAAGTCGGCGGTCCGTCAGATCCGGCGGCTCGTCGAGGAGTTCGGGGCCAGGGGGTTCAAGTTCCACCCGAACATCCAGGCCTTCCACCCCGACGACCGCATGGCGTACCCGCTGTACGAGGCGATCGAGGAGGCCGGTGCGATCGCGGTCTTCCACACCGGGCAGACGGGCATCGGGGCGGGCGCCCCGGGTGGCGGGGGCATCCGGCTGAAGTACTCGAACCCGATGGACGTGGACGGCGTCGCCGCCGACTTCCCGGGGATGAAGATCGTCCTCGCGCACCCGTCCTTCCCCTGGCAGGACGAGGCGCTCGCGGTCGCCACCCACAAGCCGCAGGTGTACATCGACCTGTCGGGCTGGTCGCCGAAGTACTTCCCGCCGCAGCTGGTCCGGTACGCCGACAGCCTGCTGCAGGACAAGGTGCTGTTCGGCTCCGACTTCCCGCTGCTCGCGCCGGACCGCTGGCTGGCCGACTTCGCGAAGCTCCCGATCAAGGACGAGGTCCGTCCGAAGATCCTCAAGGGGAACGCGGCCCGGCTGCTCGGCCTCACCGGAAACTGAGGGGTACCCCATGCGCAACCAGGGCATCGGCTCCTGGCCCGCCCGCCGCGACCGCAGGTCGCCCCGGCGCACCGCCCTGCTGTACGAGGGCCGCGCGATCGCCTACGCCGAACTCCACGAGCGCTGCACCCGGTTGGCCCACGCCCTGCGGGGCGCCGGGGTCGAGCGCGGCGACCGGGTGGCGTTCCTCGGCCCCAACCATCCGGCGTACCTGGAGACGCTCTTCGCGGCCGGTCTCCTCGGCGCGGTGTTCGTACCGCTCAACACCCGGCTCGCCGCACCGGAGCTGCTCCACCAGCTGACCGACTCGGGCAGCGCCGTCCTGGTGCACGCCGGGCAGCCGGCCGCGCGGGTGGCCGAACTGGCGGCGGGTGCCGCCCTCGCGACCGTCCTCGCCGTGGACGGCGGCCCGGGCGCCTCGTACGAGGAACTGCTCGCGGCCGCGTCGACGGAGCCGGTCGACGAGGAGGTGGGGCACGAGGACGTCTGCCTCATCATGTACACCTCGGGCACGACCGGACGTTCCAAGGGCGCCGTCCTCACCCACGGCAACATCGTCTGGAACAGCCTCAACGTCCTCGTGGACACCGACCTCGCCGGCGACGAGGTGGCCCTGGTCGCCGCACCGCTGTTCCACACCGGGGCGCTCAACATGAGCTGCCTGCCGATCCTGCTGAAGGGCGGCACGGTCCTCCTGGAGGCCTCCTTCGACGCCGGCCGCGCCCTGCGGCTGATCGAACGGCACGGGGTGACCTGCATGTTCGGCGTGCCGACGATGTACGACGCGATGGCGGCGGCCCCGGGCTGGGCGGACGCGGACCTGACCGGTCTGCGCACCCTGCTCTGCGGCGGCGCCCCGGTGCCCAGCCGCACCACGCGCGCCTATCTCGACCGGGACCTCGCCTTCGTCCAGGGGTACGGCATGACGGAGACCGCGCCCGGTGCCCTGATCCTGGACCGGGCCGACTCGGTGAGCCGGGCCGGTTCGGCGGGCGTCCCGCACTTCTTCACCGACGTGCGGGTGCTGCTGCCCTCCGGCGAGGAGGCGGCACCCGGCGAGAAGGGCGAGGTCGTCGTCGCGGGGCCGAACGTGACCCCGGGCTACTGGAACCTTCCGGAGGCGACCGCCGCGGCCTTCCGCGACGGGGGGCGCTTCCGGTCGGGCGACGTGGCCACCGTGGACGAGGACGGCTACGTCCGGCTCGTCGACCGCCTCAAAGACATGATCATCTCGGGCGGGGAGAACATCTACCCGGCCGAGGTCGAGGACGCCCTGCTCGGGCACCCGGACGTCGCCGAGGCGGCCGTCATCGGCGTGCCCGACGCCCGCTGGGGCGAGGTGGGACGGGCCGTCGTCGTCACCCGTGCGGGGGCGACCGTCACCGAAGGGGAGCTGATCACCCACCTGGAGGGTCGGCTCGCCCGCTACAAGATCCCCAAGAGCGTCGTCCTCGTTCCCGAGCTCCCCCGCAACGCCACCGGAAAGCTGCTGAAGGCGCCCATCCGGGCGCGCTACGGCGACTGACCTCTTCCTTCCGATTCAGAGGAGTACCCCCCCCATGGCTCTCACCGTCCACGGCATCGACGAGATCAAGGCGCAGGCCGGGGCCGACCTCGGCCACAGCTCCTGGGTCGAGATCGCCCAGCCGCGCGTCGACACCTTCGCCGACGCCACCGACGACCACCAGTGGATCCACGTCGACGCCGAGCGCGCCGCCACGGGCCCCTTCGGCGGCACCATCGCCCACGGCTATCTGACGCTCTCGCTGCTCATCCCGATGTGGAGCGAGCTGCTCCAGGTCGAGGACGTGTCGATGGCCGTCAACTACGGTCTCAACAAGGTGCGTTTCCCCTCCCCCGTGCGCGTCGGCTCGAAGATCCGCGCGCACGGCCGCGTGGTGTCTGTGGAGGACGTCAAGGGCGGGGTCGAGGTCGTCGTGGACCTGACCGTGGAGATCGACGGCGTCACCAAGCCGGCGTGCGTCGCCCAGGCGGTGTACCGCTTCTTCGCCTGATCCGTCCGTACGTGGAAGGGGGCGGCCGCTCGAAGCGGCCGCCCCCTTCCACGCGCCGACGGATCGTCAGTCCGTCCTGAATCCCACGTAGTTCTCGGCGAGGGAGGCCGAGGCCGCCTCGGAGCCCGCCAGGTAGCGCAGGTGCGAGAGGCGCAGTTCGCGGTCGAAGCGGGACTCGGCGGGGTCGGCGTGGAGCAGGGTGGTCATCGTGTACGAGAAGTGCTCGGCCCGCCAGATCCGGCGCAGCGCGGTCTCCGAGTAGGCGTCGATGGCCGATTCGTCGCCGTGCGTGCGGTGGCGGGTGAGGGCCCGGGCGAGCAGGGTGACGTCGGCGACGGCGAGGTTGAGGCCCTTGGCTCCGGTGGGCGGCACGATGTGGGCGGCGTCGCCGGCGAGGAACAGGCGGCCGTGGCGCAGGGGTTCGGCGACGAAGCTGCGCATCGGGGTGATGCTCTTCTCCGTGACGGGGCCGCGCCGCAGGGTCCAGTCGCCGTCGACGGCGAAGCGGGCGTCCAGCTCGTCCCAGATCCGCTCGTCGGACCAGTCGTCGACGGTGTCGTCCGGGTCCACCTGGAGGTAGAGGCGGCTGACCTGCGGCGAGCGCATGCTGTGCAGGGCGAAGCCGCGCTCGTGGTGGGCGTAGATCAGCTCGTCGCAGGAGGGCGGGACGTCGGCGAGGATGCCGAGCCAGGAGAAGGGGTACGTCCGCTCGACCACGGTGAGCAGGTCCTCGGGGAGGGAACGGCGGCCGATCCCGTGGAAGCCGTCGCAGGCGACGACGTACGCGCACTCCAGGGTCTTCTCCGCGCCCTCGTGGCGGTAGCGGACGGTGGGCCGGTCGGTGTCGGCGCCGTCCACGGAGAGCGCCTCGGCCTCGAAGAGGACGGTTCCGCCGTCCCCCAGTCGCAGTTCGATGAGGTCCTTCACGACCTCGGTCTGGGCGTAGACCATGACGGAGCGGCCGCCGGTCAGGGACGGGAAGTCGATGCGGTGGGAGCGGCGGTCGAAGCGGAGCTCGATGCCGTGGTGCTCCAGGCCCTGGCGGTCCATTCGGGCGCCGGCGCCGGAGGCGCGCAGCACGTCGACGGTGTCCTGTTCGAGGATGCCGGCGCGCTGGCGGCGCTCGACGTATTCCCGGTCGCGCAGTTCGAGGACGACGCTGTCGATGCCCTGCCGGTGGAGCAGGTGGGAGAGGAGGAGGCCGGCGGGACCGGCTCCGATGATGCCGACGGTGGTGGTGCGGGGCACGGGTGACTCCAGGAGAGGTCGGAGGGGGTCAGCTGGTCGCGTCCTCGGCGAGGACGCGCTGGGCCGTGGCGAAGGCGGCGTTGGCGGCGGGGACGCCGCAGTAGACGGCGGAGTGCAGCAGGACCTCCCCGATGTCCTCGGGGGTGAGGCCGTTGCGCAGCGCGGCCCGGACGTGCAGGGCGAGCTCCTCCAGATGGCCGTGGGCGACCAGGGCGGTGAGGGTGATGCAGCTGCGGGTGCGGCGGTCGAGTCCCGGGCGGGTCCAGATCTCTCCCCAGGCGCAGCGGGTGATGTAGTCCTGGAAGTCGGCGGTGAGGGCGGTCGTCCGGGCGACGGCCCGGTCGACGTGCGCGTCGCCGAGGACCTCGCGGCGGACGGCCATGCCGCGGGCGTGTCTGCTGCCGTCGTCGGCGGGGGCGCCGAAGTGGCCGAGGAGCGCGGTGAGGACGGCCTGCGGGCGTTCGGCGGGGGCCAGGTGGGAGGCTCCGGGGAGTTCGAGGAGGCCCGCGTCGGGGATGCCGTCGGCGAGTTCGCGGGAGTGGGCGGGCGGCGTGGCCGGATCGGCCCGGCCGGCGACGACCAGGGTCGGGGCGGTGATCCGGCCGAGCGCCTCGCGCAGGTCGTACGTGGCGAGGGCGTCGCAGCAGGCCGCGTAGCCGTCGGGGTCGGCGGCCCGCAGGTCGGCGAGGAGCCGGTCGGCGGCCCCGGTGGAGGCGAAGCCGGGCGTGAACCAGCGCGCGGCCATCGTCTCGGCCAGGGGCGCTGTACCCCGGGCGCGGACGAGCGCGGCGCGCTCGCGCCAGGCCTCCGGGTCGCCGAAGCGGGCCGAGGAGCAGACGACGGCGAGGCCGGTGACCCGCTCGGGGTGGTGGGCGGCGAGGTGGGCGCCGACGGCGCCGCCGAGGGAGATGCCGGCGTAGCCGAAGCGCTCGGCGCCGAGGTGGTCGGCGAGTTCGAGGACGAGGGCGGCGAGGTCGGCGACGGTGGTGGCCCCGGGCGTGGTGTCGGGCAGCGCCTTGGCGGGGGTGCCGCCGTGGCCGGGGAGGTCCCAGCGGACCACCCGGTGGTGCCGGGCGAGGGCGGTGGTCTGCGCGTCCCAGACGCCGAGCGAGGTGCCGAGGGAGGGCCCGAGGAGGAGGACGGGGGCGTCGGCGGGGCCGTCGACCCGGTGGTGGAGGGCGGGGGCGGCTGCCGCCTGGGTGGGTGCGGGGGTCGCGGGCCCTGGTCCGGTGGGGGCGGGGGCGGGCTCCGCCTCGGGCGGCTCCGACGCCCCGGCCGTCATCCGGGTGGGGGCGGGGGCGGCTGCCGCCGGGGTGGGCGCGGCGACGGGGCCCGCCGTTTCCGTCGGGGCGGTGGTCGCGTCGGGTGTCATGCGGGGCCTTTCCGGTCGGCGGAGGGGCGTCTTTGCAGGGCGTGGTCGACGAGGTGGGGAGCGGCGCCGGTCGCGCCGGCCGGGTCCGTGAGGGTCCTGAGGTGGTCCGGTGTGACCAGGCCGGTGAGTTCCGGGGCCTCGGCGAGGACGTCCGCGAGGTGGCGGCGCTCCGTCAGGGCCCGGTGGGAGGCCTCGTCGAGGAGCCGTCGGGCGGCGGCGCGGCCGAGGAGCGCGGAGAGTTCCGCGGCGAGGCGTTCGCTCGCCACCAGGCCCCGGGTGCGGTGCAGGTTCTCCCGCATGCGGCCGGGGAAGACCCGGAGGCCCTCGGTGAGCGCGGCCAGGTGGTGGGCGGCGCCTCCGGCGAGGCGGAGGAGTTCGCGCAGGGCCTGCCATTCGGCGTGCCAGGCGCCGGCCGGCCGTTCGTCCTCGGCGGTGAGCGAGCCGAGGAGGACGGCGGCGAGCGCGGGCGCCTGACGGGCGGCCGCGGCGATGAGGGTGGCGTGGACGGGGTTGTTCTTGTGGGGCATGGCGGAGGAGCCGCCGCCCTCGCCCTCGGCGAGTTCGCCGGTCTCGGTGCGGCTGAGCAGCAGCACGTCGGCGGCCGGTTTGCCGAGTGCGGCCGTGGTGAAGGCCAGTGCGGTGCCGAGGTCGGCGACGGGGGTGCGCAGGGTGTGCCAGGGCAGGGCGGGGGCGGCGAGGCCGAGTTCCCGTGCGTACGCCTCGGCGAGGGCGGGCCCGCTGCCGGGTGCGTCGGCCAGCTGCTCGAACGCGGCCAGGGTGCCCGCCGCGCCGCCGAGTTGGGCGGGGAGCGTGAGGGCGGTGAGCCGGTCGGTCGCGTCGAGGACGAGGCTGCGCCAGCCCGCCGCCTTGAGCCCGAAGGTGGTGGGGACGGCGTGCTGGGTGAGGGTGCGGCCGGCCATGACGGTGTCGCGGTGGTCGGCGGTGAGCCGCCCGAGGACGGCGGCGGCGCGGTGCAGGGGGGCCGTGACGAGGGGGAGGGCGCGGGCCGCGACGAGCATCGCGGCCGTGTCCATGATGTCCTGGCTGGTCGCGCCCCGGTGGACGTGGGGTGCGGCCTCCTCCGGTACGGCGGCGGTGAGTTCGGCGACGAGGGGGATGACGGGGTTGCCGCCGCCTCGGGCGCGCAGGGCGAGCGCGCGCGGGTCGTACCGGTCGGTGCGGGACGCGGCCTCGGTGACGGCGGCGGCGGCCTCGGCGGGTGCGTGGCCGAGGGCGGCCTGGGCCCGGGTGAGGGCGGCCTCGGCGTCGAGCATGGCCCGGAGGAAGGCGCGGTCGCCGGTGGCCGCCTCGACGTCGGTGCCGGCGCGGACGGGGGCGAGGAGTCCGACGTCGTACGGTTCCTCCTCCTCGTACCGCCGCGCCGGGAAGCCGGCCTCGTGCGGCGCCTCGTGCTCGTACCGCCGTGCCGGAGACCCAGCCCCGTACGGCTCCTCCTCGTACCGCCGCTCGGGCTGCTCAGCGGAAGTCAAGGAACACCGTCTCCTCCGGGCCCTGGAGGCGGACGTCGAAGCGCAGGGTGCGCGGTCCGGTCCCGGTCGCGAGCAGGGTGGCGCGCCGCTCCGGCGGGAGCGAGGCGAGCAGCGGGTCGGTCTCGGCGGCCGGTCCCGGCAGGTAGATCCGGGTGAAGAGGTGGTGCAGGAGGCCGCGGGCGAAGACGCAGACGGAGAGGTACGGGGCTCCGGCGGGCGGCAGGGTGCGTATCGCCCAGCGGCCGTCGGCGTCGGTGGCGACCCGGCCGAAACCGGTGAAGGTGACGCCGTCGCGGCCGGCGTGGCCGCCGGTGACGGGGTCCTTGCGGAGGGAGCCGGGGGCGCCGGCGCGGTCGCCGTCGGGTCCTGGCTGCCAGATCTCCAGGAGCGCGTCGGGGACGGGGGCGCCGGCTCCGTCGTACACGTGGCCGTGGACGGTGAGGGTGTCCGGGTGCCCGGCGGGGGCGAGGTCGGGTCCGCCGGGGAAGGGCAGCGCGTATCCGTAGAAGGGGCCGACGGTCTGGGCGGGGGTCGGGAGGGCGGGGGTGGGCGTGCCGGTCATCGGCCTTCCTCGATCCAGGTCGCGGCGGGTCCGTCGAGGACGATGTCCCAGCGGTAGCCGAGGGCGTGTTCGGGGATGGTGAGGTGGTGGTCGTAGGCGGCGACGAGCCGGGCGCGGGCGGCGTCGTCGGTGACGGACTGGAGGACGGGGTCGTAGGCGAGGAGCGGGTCGCCGGGGAAGTACATCTGGGTGACGAGCCGCTGGGTGAAGGCGCTGCCGAAGAGGGAGAAGTGGATGTGCGCGGGGCGCCAGGCGTTGGTGTGGTTGCGCCAGGGGTAGGCGCCGGGGCGGATCGTGGTGAAGCGGTACGTGCCCTGGTCGTCCGTCAGGCAGCGGCCGGCGCCGGTGAAGTGGGGGTCGAGCGGCGCCGGGTGCTGGTCGAGCCGGTGGGCGTAGCGTCCGGCGGCGTTGGCCTGCCAGACCTCGACGAGCTGGCCGCGCACGGGGCGGCCGGCCCGGTCGAGGACGCGCCCGGTGACGGTCATCCGCTCACCGAGGGGTTCGCCGGCGCCGCCGCGGGTGAGGTCGGCGTCGAGGGCGGTGACGTCGGTGGCGCCGAAGACCGGTCCGGAGAGTTCGACGGCCTCGGGGTCGCGCACGGCGACCAGGGGCTGCCGGGGGTGGCGCAGCGCGCTGCTGCGGTAGGGCGGGTAGTCGCGGGCGGGGTGGTGCCGGGTCTCGCCGGCGCGGAGGTACTCCTCGCGCCGGGCGTCGATCTCCTTCGAGATGTCCTGCTGGGTCGGGATCATGCTGCGGTTTCCACCTTCACGGGAGCCGCCGTCAGGCGGACGATGTCCTCGGGGGTGACGCCGGGGGCGGTCTCGACGAGCCGGAGTCCGTCCTCGGTGACGTCGAGGACGCCGAGGTCGGTGACGATCCGGTCGACGCAGCCCCGGCCGGTGAGCGGCAGGGAGCACTCCTGGACGATCTTGGGGGTGCCGTCCTTGGCGGTGTGCTCCATGAGGACGAGGACCCGGCGGGCTCCGTGGACGAGGTCCATGGCGCCGCCCATGCCCTTGACCACGCGGCCGGGGACCGTCCAGTTGGCGAGGTCGCCGCGGGCGGAGACCTGCATGGCGCCGAGGATCGCGGTGTCGATGTGGCCGCCGCGGATCATGCCGAAGGAGAGCGCGGAGTCGAAGAACGCGGCGCCGGGCAGGACGGTGACCGTCTCCTTGCCCGCGTTGATCAGGTCGGGGTCGACCTCGTCCTCGTACGGGTAGGGGCCGACGCCGAGGAGTCCGTTCTCGGAGTGGAGGACGACGTCGACGCCGTCGGGGAGGAAGTTCGGTACGCGGGTGGGCAGTCCGATGCCGAGGTTGACGTACGAACCGTCCGTCAGCTCGCGGGCGGCGCGGGCCGCCATCTCGTCCCTGGTCCAGCTCATCGGGGGCGTACCGTCCTTCGTTCGATGCCCTTGTCGGCGGCCTGGGCGGGGGTGAGCGCCAGCACCCGCTGGACGAAGACGCCCGGCAGGTGGACCTGGTCGGGGTCGAGCTCGCCGGGTTCGACGAGCTCCTCCACCTCGGCGATCGTGATCCGGCCGGCCATGGCGGCGAGCGGGTTGAAGTTGCGGGCGGCGCGGGCGAAGACGAGGTTGCCGTGCCGGTCGCCGCGGGCCGCGCGGACGAGCGCGAAGTCGGTGGTGATGCCGTGTTCGAGGACGTACGGGCGTCCGTCGTACTCGCGGATCTCCTTGGGCGGGGAGGCGACGGCGACGGCGGCTTCCCCGGGCTCCGTCCGGGAGGCGCCGTCGGCCGCGTACCGCCAGGGCAGTCCGCCGTCGGCGACCTGGGTGCCGACGCCCGCGGGGGTGAAGAAGGCGGGGATGCCGCAGCCGCCGGCGCGGAGCCGCTCGGCCAGGGTGCCCTGGGGGGTGAGTTCCAGTTCGAGCTCGCCGCCGAGGTAGCGGCGGGCGAACTCCTTGTTGTCGCCGATGTAGGAGCCGGTGACGCGGCTGATGCGGCCGGCGGCGAGGAGGATGCCCAGGCCTCCGCCGTCGACGCCGCAGTTGTTGGAGACGACGGAGAGGTCTCCTGGGCCGTGGGCGTGCAGGGCGCGGATGAGCACGTCCGGCACGCCGCTCAGCCCGAAGCCTCCGACGGCGAGTGAGGCGCCGTCCTCGATGTCCGCCACCGCTTCGGCGGCACTGGCGACCACTTTGTCCATGTAACAACCCGTTTCACTCGGGATTGACGGTGCGGGTGTTCGCCTGCTGAACTTGAGTTCAGAATTTTGGCGGGGGTGAGTGTCCATCCGCGCCACGGGCCGTGTCAACGGCGCGGGTACGGTTTCCCCGCGCGTCCCCCGCGCCCGCTCCACCCGCCACCGCCCCGAGGAGTCCGGACGATGCCGCAGCCGATCGAGGCCCCGGACGCACCCGACCCGGCCGACGCGCCGGTGGCGCCCGACGCCGTGGACTCGCCCGACGCCCTGGACTCGCCCGACGCCGTGGACGCGCCTGGCGAACCGGTCGCGGTCCACGAACGGGACGCGGTCGGCGAACCGGTCGCGGTCGGCGCGCCCGACGAGCTGGTCGGGCCGCTCGAACGCGGGCTCGCCGTGCTCCGCGTCATGGCCGCGAGCCCCGAGGTCCGGCACCGGCCCGGTGACCTCGCCCGGACGACCGGGCTCGCCCGCTCCACCGTCGACCGGGTCGCGACGACCCTCGTCCGCCTCGGCGTCCTCCGGGCCGAGGGCCGCGACCTGCTGCTCGCGCCCGGCGCCGCCGAGCTCGGCAACGCCTACCTGGCCTCCTGCGGGCTGCCGGAGCTCCTCGGACCGCACGCCGTCGCCCTCGCCGACGCGCTGGACGAGTCGGTGTCCCTGGCCGTCCCGGACGGCGACGGCGTCCGCTTCCTCGCCCAGGCCACCCGCCGCCGGGCGATGGCGATCTCCTTCCGGACCGGGGACCTCCTGCCGGCCGAACGCTGCGCGCCCGGCGCCCTGTTCGCCGGGCGGTGGGACGCGGCGGACCTCGAACGGTGGCGGGCCCGGCGCGCGAAGGACCCCCTGGACGCCGGCTTCCCCTCCGTACCGCCCCGGCCGGCCGGGGCGCCGCCCACGTCCGAGGAGGTCGAGGCCGGGTTCCTCGCCCGGGTGCGCGAGGCCCGCGCGACCGGACTCGCCGTGGACGACCAGCTGATCGAGCCGGGACTGCTCGCCGTCGCGCTGCCGGTACGGGGACCGGACGGCACGGTCGTCTGCGCGGTCAGCGTCGTCAGCCACACCAGCCGGCACAGCGCCGCGTCCCTCACGGCCCAGGCCCTGCCGCCGCTGCGCCGCGCGGTCACGGCGATGGAGGCCGCGCTGGCGGCGGCACCGGCCGCCGCCGCACCCGCGAGCGGCGCTCCGGCGCCCGGGGCCGGGTCCGCGCCGACCGCCGACGCCCCGGAAGCGGCGGAGACGGCGCCTGCCCCGGCCGGACCGACGTCCGCGCCGACGGCTTCGGCGCCCGTCGCCGGTGCCGCACTCAAGGAAGAGCTCGGCTCGGGCTTCCTCCAGTCGCTCGCGCGCGGTCTCGACGTCCTGCGCGCCTTCGGCTTCGTCCGGGGGCCCGCCCGGCTCGCCGAGCTCGCCCGGCTCACCGGACTGCCCCGCGCCACCGCCCGCCGGTCCCTGATCACCCTGCGCCATCTCGGGTACGTACGGGAGGACCCCGAGGGCTTCCTGGTCCTCCCCCGGGTCCTGGAACTCGGCTACGCCCGCCTCTCCGGCCTGAGCCTCCCGGAGATCGCCACCCCGCACCTGGTCGCCCTCGTGCTGCGGGTCCACGAGTCCGCGTCCGTCGCCGTCCTCGACGGGGACGACATCCGCTATGTGGCCCGGGTCGCGGGCACCCGCATCATGCACATCGACATCACCGTCGGCACCCGGCTGCCCGCGTACGCGACCTCCATGGGCCGCGTCCTGCTCGGGGCCCTGCCGGCGGCGGAACGCGCCCGACGGCTCGGCCGCATCACGCCCCGGGCGCTCACCCCGCGCACGGTGACGACCCACGAGGGACTCGACGAGGCCGTGACGGCGACCGCCGCACGCGGCTACGGGTGGGTGGAGCAGGAGCTGGAGGAGGGGCTCCGCTCGTTGGCGGTGGCGGTCACGGACGGTGCGGGGCGGGTGGTCGCCGCGGTCAACGTGGCCCTGCACGCGGGGCGGGCCACCCCGGAGGAGAGCCTCACGGCGCTGCTGCCGGCGCTGCGCGAGACGGCGCGTCTGATCAGCACGGACCTGGCGGCCGTGGGCCGTTTCTCCCCCGTGCCCCCGAGCTGACGGCTCCGCCCGTCGTGGGCATGCGCTCCTCCCCCGGCGTCCGTCCGGGGCCCCGGGCGGCGTCCACTGCCGGCGGCCCCACCGCTATGCGACGAGAGCGGAGGCGAGTTCGCGCCACTCCCGGTCCGGGAGCGCGGTCGGATCGGCGGTGAGCACCTGGAGGCAGACGTGGTCGGCTCCCGCGTCGAGGTGCTCCCGCACGCGGCGGCGGATCACCTCGGTGTCGCCGTACGCGACGATCGCGTCCACCAGTCGGCGACTCGGGCCGCCCGTGATGTCCTCGTCGCCGAAGCCGAGCCTTCGGACGTTCGCGCGCTGGTGCGGCGCCATCGCGACGTATCCGGCGACGTGGGCCGCGGCCACCTCCCGGGCCCGGCCGAGGTCGGGGTCCAGGACGACGGCCTGCTCGACCCCGAGGAAGGCATTCGGTCCCATGATCGTCCGGGCTTGCGAGGTGTGCTCGACGGGCACGAAATAGGGGTGCGCGCCCCAGGTGCGCTCGGCGGCCAGTCCGAGCATCTTCGGGCCGAGGGCGGCGAGGACACGGCGCGGGGCCGGATCCGGTACGGGGCCGTGGGCGGGGGTGGCGTCCATGGCGTCGAGGTAGGCGCGCATCGTGGCGAGCGCCCTGCCCCGGGCCGGGACGGGATAGCCGTCGACCTCGTGCACGGTGTCGTCGACCCGGTGCCCGCCCAGGCCGAGCAGGTAGCGTCCGGGGAAGGCCTCGCCGAGCGTGCGCGTCGCGTTGGCCATGCCGATGGGGTCCCGGAAGGCGATGTTGGCGATACCGGACGCGACGGTGATCCGGCGGGTCGCCGACAGCAGTAACCACGCCTGGCCCACCGTGTCGCGGCCGAACGCCTCGCCGTGCCAGATCGCTCCGTAACCCAACTCCTCCAGCTCCGCGGCCGATTCACGTACGCGTCCGGCGGGATGTCCCTCGTAGGCGAAGGTCCAGATCCCGACCCGGCCGAGCCCGGTCCGCGCGTCGTCAGTCATTCGTACTCCTCAGGCGAGCTTTCCGGAGAGGTTCTCCGGTTTCCTGTCGGCTAGAATACGGAGAACCTCTCCGGTTTGCCATCCCGGGAGTCGACCGAAGGACGGGACGATGACGAACGGACAGGGACGCGCCCCGGCCGAGCCTCCGCAACGCACGGACGCCCGCCTCAACCGGGAACGTCTGGTGGCGGCTGCGCGAGAAGTGTTCGCCGAAGCCGGGCCCGGCGCGTCCCTCAACGAGATCGCCCGCCGGGCGGGGGTGGGCCCCGGCACCTTGTACCGCCACTTTCCCCACCGCTCGGCCCTGCTGACCGCGGTGCTCGCGGACCGCGTCGAGACGCTGTGCGCACACGCGGAACGGCTGCTCGCCTCGGAGGACGCCGACGACGCCCTGGAGCAATGGCTACGAGCCTTCCTCACCCATGCCCGCGTGAACCAGGGCATGGGCAGCGCCCTCCTGATGGAATCAGCCGGTGAGTTGGGCTTCGACTGCCACCGGCGCATCCTGGACGTGGCGGCCGGCCTGCTCGCCCGAGCTCAGCGGCACGGAACGGCTCGCGCCGACCTGGCCGCCGACGACCTCCTCCGACTCGTCATCGGGATCGCGCTGTCCACGGCCCACAGCGAGCAGGACGGGCGGCCCGAGCTGCTGCTGGATCTGGTACTGGACGCCGTGCACGGGACACCGCGCCGGAGCAGGTGAGAACCCCGGAGAGGACGGGCGCGTCAGGGTTCCGGTTGCGGCGGCCGCAGCGCCGCCACCGCGCCGAGCATGAGCTCCAGGGCGAACGGGTAGCCGCTGTCGCGCATGTCGGCGGCGAGCAGGGGGAAGGTCGCGGCGATGTTCGGGTGGGTGTCGGGCGACAGCCTGCCGTAGACCGCGTGCCAGACCTCCGCCTCCTTCTCCTGGGCCGCGGGCGGCAGTGCGAGCGCGGCGGCGTCCTGGGCCGCGAAGGCGAGGGCCTGGTCGACGAAGGCGTGGTAGATCCGCACGGCGAGGGCGTCCGGGAAGCCGGCCGAGCGCAGGACGCCGAGGATCCGCTCGACGGCCCGCGTCTCGTACGGCCGGCCGGTGGTGCGGTGGGCCGCGAGGGCCGCCGCCTGCGGGTAGGCCTGGTAGCAGCCGTGGATGCGAAGTCCCAGCTCGCGAAGGTCCGTTCGCCAGTCGCCGGTGGCCGTCCAGCCCTCCTGCGCGCGGCCGATGATCTCGTCGGCGACGGCGAGGAGCAGGGCGTCGGTGTTCCGGAAGTAGCGGTAGAGGGCCGTGGGGTCGGCGCCGAGCGCGGCGCCCAGCCTCCGTACCGACAGGGCCTCCGCGCCGTGCCGGGCGATCAGGCGCAGCGCGGTCTCGACGATGAGCCGCTCCGAGAGGACGGCGCCCTGCTTGGTGGGGCGGCGGCGCTGCCGCCTGTCTTCGGGGACCACGCGTTCGGACATGGCCGGACCTTACGTCAACACCATTGACGTGTAAACGGCCCGCCCGCTTGCATGGCGCCCACCAACCGACACCACTTGTTCTGGAGCGCCCATGACCACGGCCGATCTGGTCTTCACCCGCGGGCCCGTCTTCACGGCGGACCCGGCCCGCACCCGGGCGACCTCGCTCGCCGTTATCGGCGATCGGATCGCGGCGGTCGGCCACGACGAGGTCCGGGACCTCGTCGGGCCCGGCACGGAGGTCGTCGACCTGACGGGGAAGTTGCTGCTCCCCGGCTTCCAGGACGCCCACGTCCACGCCGTCTCCGGCGGCAAGGAGCTGGCCGAGTGCGATCTCACCGGCACGGTCGGCGTCGCCGACTACCTGGCGCGGATCCGGGAGTACGCGGACGCCCGCCCGGAGCACGCCTGGATCACCGGCGGCGGCTGGTCGATGGAGAGCTTCGAGGGCGGACTGCCCACCCGGCAGCTGCTCGACTCCGTCGTCCCCGACCGGCCGGTCCTGCTGTCGAACCGGGACCACCACGGCGCCTGGGCCAACTCCCGCGCCCTGGAGCTCGCGGGGCTCACCGCCGCCACCCCCGACCCGGCCGACGGGCGGATCGAGCGGGAGGCGGACGGCTCCCCCAGCGGCATGCTCCAGGAGGGCGCGATCGGGCTCGTCGCCCGGCTGGTGCCGGCCACGACCGCCGAGGACCGTCTCGCCGGTCTGCTGCGCGCCCAGAAGCTGCTGCACTCGCTCGGCATCACGGCCTGGCAGGACGCGCTGCTCGGTTCCTTCGGCGGCATGACCGACCCGTCGGAGGCGTATCTGACGGCCGCCGGCGACGGTTCGCTCACCGCCCGGGTGACCGGGGCGCTCTGGTGGGACCGGGAGCGGGGCTCCGAGCAGATCCCCGAACTGGTCGCCCGCCGCGAGAAGTTCAGCCTCGGCCGGTTCCGTGCCGGCTCGGTGAAGATCATGCAGGACGGCATCGCGGAGAACTTCACGGCCGCCATGACCGCCCCGTACCTGGACGGCTGCGGCTGCGCCACCGCCAACAGCGGGCTGAGCTTCGTCGATCCCGGGGCGCTGCGCGGGTACGTGACCGAGCTCGACGCCCTCGACTTCCAGGTCCACTTCCACGCCCTGGGCGACCGGGCCGTGCGCGAGGCCCTGGACGCGCTGGAGGCCGCGATCGCCGCGAACGGGCGGCGCGGCAACCGCCACCACCTCGCGCACCTCCAGGTCGTCCACCCCGACGACCTGGCCCGGTTCGCGACGCTCGGAGCCATCGCCAACATCCAGCCGCTGTGGGCCGCGCACGAGCCGCAGATGGACGAGCTGACCATCCCGTTCCTGGGCCCCGAACGCGCCGCCTGGCAGTACCCGTTCGGCGATCTGGTACGGGCCGGGGCCACCCTCGCCGCCGGCAGCGACTGGCCGGTCAGCAGCCCGGACCCGATCGCGGGCATCCACGTGGCCGTCAACCGCCGCGAGCCCGAGGCCGCCGACGACCGGGTCTTCTACGCCGAGCAGCGCCTCGACCTCACGACGGCGCTCGCCGCCTACACGGCGGGCACCGCGCACGTGAACGGTCTCGACGACACCGGCAGCCTGCGCCCCGGCCACCTCGCCGACCTGGTCGTCCTGGACCGGGACATCCTCACCGGGCCGCCGGAGGAGATCGCCGAGGCCCGGGTGGAGCGGACGTACGTGGGCGGGCAGTTGGTGCACGCGGTCTGACCGGGCCTCACCTGCGGAGCGACGAGGCCCGGACGTCCAGCCGCGTCGCCACGAGCGTCCCGGCGGGCTCCCGGCGGCCGTGCTCCAGGACCGCGACGAGGTGCTCGACGCCGGCCTCCGCGACCGCCTCGGGCCGCAGGCTCAGGGTGGTCACCGGCGGGTCGGTGAGCAGGGCCGTGGCGTCCTCGCTGACCAGGACGACAAGCAGGTCGTCCGGGACCGCGTACCCCTGGCGGCGCGCCGCCTCCAGCACGAGGGGCGGGCTCGCCTCGGCGACCACGAGGAGGGCGTCGGGACGCTCCCGCCCGTCGGCGGCCAGGGCGGCCTCGACGCCGCGCACGACCGGCGCGTTGCCGGGTTCCCCGACCCGTACCACCCGCTCCGGCAGGCCGTGGGCGGCGCACCACTCCCGGTGTGCGGCGTACACCTCGGCGTGGAAGCGGGTGGTGCTGTCCGGCACCACCACGACCGGCCGCCTGGCCCCCTGCCCGTGGAGGTGGTCGAGGGCCTCGCGGACGGCGCCGGCCGCGTCGACGTCCACCCAGTAGGCGCCCGGGAGTCCCTCGACGGAACGGTCCGTGAAGACGGGAATGCCGGCCGCCAGGAGGCCTTCGACGACCGGGTCGTCGGCGACGGGGTCGGCGACGACCACCGCGTCGAGGGACAGGTCGGCCCACTCGCTCTGCAGGGAGCCGGCGGGCAGCAGCACCACGGCGTAGCCGCGGCGCAGTGCGGTGGCCGCGGTGACGCCGGTCAGCCGGGCGAAGTACGGCGACTCGAGAAAGGTGGCCCAGGGAGTGGCGGCGAACTCGCCGACCACGTATCCGATCAACCGGGCCCGTCCCGCGCGCAGATGGCGCGCGGTGGCGTTGGGCCGGTAGCCCATTCTGCGCGCGGTCTCGCGGGCCTTCTCCCGTACCTCGGGGGAGAGCCTGCCGGTGCCGTTGAGCGCCGCCGAGACGGTCGTCTTGGACAGGCCCGCCTCGCGGGCCACGTCGACGAGGCGGACGCGCGGGGTGGGCGGCGAGGGCTGCCCGCCGTGCCGTGAAGCTTCGGTCATGGGGTTGATGCTGCCACCCTCGTGACCTCTGCAAAACCGTTCCCGCAAAGTCGGGTGCAGGTCTTGTGCGGGAACGTTCCCGCACCAATACTCGCTCCATCCCCCCGAGCCCGTCACTACACCCGTAAAGGGGTGGGTCCCCCATGCGCATGCCCAGAGCCATCGCGCTTCTCGTCTGTACCGCCGCGCTCGCGGCCACCACCGGCGCCTGTTCCGGCGCCACGAACCCGCCCGCGGCCGGCGGCGGCACGAACTTCGAGGTCAGCCCGACCTCCCCGCCCGCGCAGGGCCCCCTGGACTCCTTCACCTGGTCCCTGTACGCCGAGCCGTACACGCTGGACTACGCCCTCGCGTACGACTACCCGCCGAACACCGTCCTCGCCAACGTGTGCGAGCAGCTGCTGCGGGTCACGCCCGACCTGAAGATCGTGCCCGGCCTCGCCGTGAAGTGGCGGCAGCCCGACCCGCGCACCCTCGTCTACACCCTGCGGCCCGGGGTGAAGTTCCACGACGGCACCACCATGACCGCCGACGACGTGGTCGCCTCCCTCAAGCGCCAGATGGACCCGAAGACCGGCTCGCCCTGGGGCTCCGCCTTCAAGACCGTCGACTCCATCGAGAAGACCGGCCCCCTGGAGGTCACCATCCGCCTCGGGAAGGCCGACGTCCTCTTCCACGAGCTGATGGCCGCCTCCCCCGGCACGATCGTCAGCGCCGCCTCCCTCGCCAAGGAGGGCAAGGACTACGGCACCCCCAAGGGCAAGCTGAACTGCACCGGTCCGTACGCCCTCGACAGCTGGGCCCAGGGCGACAGCATCACCCTCAAGAAGCACGCCGCCTACTGGGACAAGACGCTCGCCCCCAAGTCCGAGAAGGTGAAGTTCACCTTCGTCGAGGACCCGGCGGCCCGCTCCAACGCCTTCCTCTCCGGCTCGGCCGACGGCGGCTACATGGTCCCGTCCTCCTCCCTCGCCCAGCTGCGCTCCAGCACCAGGGGCACGCTCCTCTTCGGCCCCAACACCGCCGCCGCGAACCTCGCGGTCCTCGACTTCCACGGCGCGCTCGGCAACCTCAAGGTCCGCAAGGCCCTGTCGATGGCCCTCGACCGCAAGAACATCATCAAGGCCGCGGCCGGCGGCGTCGGCGTCCCCGCCAAGGCCCCCGCCGCGCGCGGCGCCTGGGCGCTGGCCCCGGAGAAGACGGCAGAGCTCTTCGACACCCTGCCGGAGCCCGCGTACGACATCGAGGGCGCGAAGAAGCTCGTCGAGGAGGCCCACGCGAAGGGCCGGACGGTCACCCTCGTCACCAGCACACTCGCGCCCGAGATCAGCGTCGTCGCGAACGCCGTCCAGGCCGCGGGCCGCCAGATCGGCCTCAACGTCGTGCTGAAGCCGGTCTCGCCCGACGCGTACAGCAGCATCTTCGTCGACCCGGACGCGCGCGAGGGCCTCGACCTCGTCATCACCAACGGCTACGACAACACGCCCGACCCCCTGGAGTTCTACCAGTACCTGCGCACCGGCGACTTCGGGAACTACGGCCGCTGGTCGAACGCCGAGTTCGACGTCGCCTTCGACCGGGCCGACTCCGAGCCGGACCCGGCCAAGCGCGCCGAACTCACCGCGAGGCTCCAGAAGATCGCGCTCGACGAGCTGCCCGTCATCCCCGTGTACGAGGCGCCCTACTCGGTCTTCCTCGGCAAGCGGATCACCGGCGCCCCGACCGGGATCGCCCAGCTCTACTTCCCGTGGGCCGCGACGATCGGGGCCTCGAAGCGATGACGCGCTACCTCGTCGGACGGCTCCTCGGCCTGGCGGCGGTGCTGTTCGTGACCTCCCTGGTGGTCTTCGGCTCCGTCCACCTGGCCCCCGGCGACCCGGTGTCGTTCCTCCTGCACGGCCGCCCCGCGACCCCCGGGGCCGTGGCGGCCCTGCGGGCGGAGCACCACCTCGACGACCCGCTGGTGACCCAGTACGCGAAGTGGCTCGGCGGCGTGCTGAGCGGCGACTTCGGCAGCTCCGCCCAGTACCACCAGGACGTGACCTCGCTCATCGGCTCCCGGCTGACCGGCACCGCCCTGCTCGTCGGCTACGCCGCCGTCCTCGTCGCCGTGCTCGGGGTCGCGGCCGGGATCCTCGGCGCGCTGCGCCCCGGCCTCCCGGACCGGGCGGTGCTCATCGGCACCGGTGTCGCCACCGCCACGCCGTCGTTCGTGACCGCCATCGCGCTGGTCTCGCTCTTCTCGGTGCAGCTCGGCTGGTTCCCGGGACCGGGCGGCGGGACCCCGGCGGGCCTCTCCGAGCGGCTGTACCAGCTGACCCTGCCGGCCTTCGCCCTGGCGCTGTCCTTCGCGGGGCTCCTCGCCCGGGTGACCCGCTCGGCGATGCTCGACGAACTGGGGCGCGAGCACGTCGAGGTGGCGCGCGCCCGGGGCGTCGCGGGCCGGTCCGTGGTCCGCCGGCACGTGCTGCGGAACGCGCTCGGGCCCGTCGTCACCGTCGGCGGCACGATGCTCGCCGGCCTCCTCATCAGCACCTCGATCGTCGAGACCGCCTTCGACGTCCCCGGGCTCGGCTCGCTGCTCGTGCAGTCGGTCACCGCGAAGGACTTCGCGGTGGTGCAGGCGATCACCCTGCTCAGCGTGGCGGCCTTCGTCCTCGTCAACCTCGTCGTCGACCTGCTCGCCCCGCTCATCGACCCCCGTCTCTCCCTCGGGGAAGGCTCCTCATGACCTCCACCACCTCCGCGGTGCCGTACCGCAGGCCGGGGCTGCGCGCCCTGCGCCCGTTCGGCCAGGGGCCGCTCTTCGCGGTCTCCGTCGCGGTGCTCGGCGTGCTCGTCCTGGTCGCCCTGCTCGCACCCGTCCTCGCCCCGTACGACCCCGAGACCCTCGACCTGTCGGCAAGTCTCGTCGGCACCACGGGCGACCATCCGCTCGGCACGGACCAGTCGGGCCGGGACGTCCTGTCCCGGCTGCTCCACGGTGCCCGCACCGGGCTGCTCGGGCCGCTGCTCGTCGTCGGTGTCTCCACCCTGCTCGGCACCCTCCTCGGCGTGGTGGCGGCCTGGCGCGGCGGCTGGGTGGACACCCTGCTGTCCCGCTCCATGGACCTCGTCTTCGCGATCCCCGGTCTGCTGCTCGCGATCCTGCTCGTGTCGGTCGTCGGCTCGGGGCTCACCGCGCCCGTCATCGCCATGTCCGTCGCCTACACCCCGTACGTGGGCCGGCTCGTCCGGGGCATCGCGCGGCAGGAGAAGGCCCGGCCGTACATCGAGGCGTACCGGGTGCAGGGCTGGTCCGGCTGGACCGTCTGCGCGCGCCATCTGCTGCCCAACATCGCGCCGACGGTCTTCGCCCAGTCCGCGATGAACTTCGGGTACGCGCTGATGGACCTGGCGGCCCTTTCCTTCCTCGGCTTCGGCGTGCAGCCGCCGGCCGCCGACTGGGGCGCCATGATCAACGAGGGGCAGGCGGCCGTCCTGCAGGGGGCGATGCTGCCGGCCCTCGCGCCCTCGGCGTGCATCGTGCTCGCCGTGGTGGCGTTCGGCATCGTCGGCGAGGGGCTCGCCGACCGGATCGCGAAGCGGGAACGGTGAACGGCATGCGCGAACACACGGATACCGCGCCGGTCCTGGAGATCGAGCGCCTCGGCGTCCGCCTGGCCGGCGACCGGGCCGCCCGGCCGATCCTCGACGGGGTGAGCCTGACGGTGCGGCCCGGCGAGACCGTCGGGCTGGTCGGCGAGTCCGGCTCCGGCAAGTCCGTGGCCTGCCGCAGCGTCCTCGGACTGCTGCCCGCCGGCGCCCGCGCCGAAGGGCAGGTCCGGGTCTCGGGGCGGGACGTCCTCGCGATGGGCCGCGCGGAACTGACCGCGCTGCGCGCCCGGCAGGTCTCCATGGTCTTCCAGGACCCGCGCGCCTCCGTCAACCCGCTGCGCCGGGTGGGCGACTTCCTCACCGAGGGGCTGCGCGCGGCCGGGACGCCCGCCGCCGAGGCGACCGCCCGCGCCGAGGAACTCCTCGACGCGGTCGGCATCCGCGACCCGCGCGGTGCCCTGCGCCGCCGTCCGCACCAGTTCTCCGGCGGCATGCTCCAGCGGGTCGTCATCGCGGCGGCCCTCGCGAGCGAACCGGCCCTCCTCGTCGCCGACGAACCGACGACGGCGCTCGACGTCACCACCCAGGCCGAGGTCCTCTCGATCCTGGCCCGGCTGCGGGCCGAGCGGGGCACCGGCATGCTGTTCGTCACCCACGACCTCGAACTGGCCGCCGCCGTCTGCGACCGGGTGTACGTCATGTACGCGGGCCGGATCGTGGAGACCCGGTCGACGGACGAGCTGTTCGACGCGCCCCGCCACCCGTACACGGCGGGCCTGCTCGCCTGCACCCCGCGTCTCGAACCGGACGCGCCGGCCCCCCGGCCCATCCCGGGCCGCCCCGTCTCCCTCGCGGAGGCACCGCCCGGCTGCTCCTTCGCCGCGCGCTGCGCCCACGCGCTGCCGCGCTGCGCCGAGGAGAGGCCCGCGCTCGTACGCCACGGGGACGGGCTCGCCGCCTGCCACCGTGCCGAAGAAGGGATCACGCTGTGACCGTCCTGCTCGAAGACGGCCTCGTCGTCGACGGACTGCGCAAGCGGTACGGGGACCACACGGCGGTCGACGGCGTGTCCTTCGCGCTCGCGCCCGGGTCCTGCCTCGCCCTCGTCGGGGAGTCCGGCAGCGGCAAGACGACCACGGTCCGGATGCTCGTGGGTCTGGAGCGCCCGGACGGCGGCACGGTCCGCCTCGACGGCCGGGACCGCTCCACGCGGGCCCGGGGCCGGACCGAACGGCTCGCCAGGGCCCGGGAGATCCAGATGGTCTTCCAGGACCCGTACCTCTCGCTCGATCCCCGGGTGACCGTCTCGGGCTGCCTGGACGAGGTCCTGCGGCTCCACACCGCCCTCGATCTGGCCGGCCGCCGGGCCCGCGTCGCCGAGCTCCTCGACCAGGTCGGTCTCGGGGCGCGCGAGGCCTCCGCCCTGCCCCGGGGCCTCTCCGGGGGGCAGCGTCAGCGCGTGGCGATCGCCCGCGCCCTCGCCGTGGAGCCCCGGGTCCTCGTCCTCGACGAGGCGGTCGCCGCGCTCGACGTGTCGATCCAGGCGCAGATCCTCGAACTCCTCGGCGCGATCCGCCGCGAGTCGGGGATCGGCTATCTGTTCGTCACCCACGACCTGGCCGTGGTCCGGCACGTCGCGGACGAGGTCCTGGTGCTGAAGTCCGGCCGGGCCGTGGAGACGGGCCCGACCGCGCGCGTCCTGGAGACGCCGGAGCACCCGTACACCCGGCTCCTGCTCGACTCCGTCCCCCGGCGCGGGCGGCGGCCGACGGGTCGGTGACGCGCGGGCCGGGGGCTCCCCTCCCCTCTAGTCCCGCAGGCGGACGAGGACCGCGCGCAGGGAGCGCTCCAGGACCGCTCGGGACTCGTCGGTGGGATCGACCAGTTCGAAGCCGTGGTGGGCGTGCGGTGCGTCGATGATCTCGACGTCGGCGCCGCGCTTCTCGGCGGCGGCGAGGAACTCCTCGACGGTCGCCGCGATGATCTCGTGCTCCAGGCCGACGCGGGTCAGGACGACCGGCGGCCCGTCCGCCGTCCCCACGGTGTCCACCGGACGGAAGCGGGATTCCACCGTCTCCCAGCCGGGCAGCGGCGCCAGGGCGGGATAGTTCGCCGCCACGCACCGCAGCCACGGCGGGGGCGCGGCCAGCCAGTCCGCCGCGAGGAGCCCGCCCGTGGAGAAGAACCAGAGCGCGATCCGGTCCCCGTCGACGCGCGGATCGGCGCGGACCTGCTCGACGGCGTCGGCGAGGTCCTGGGCGGCCTGCGGGTAGTCGACGAGGCCGTGGAGCCGGAGGTCCACGGTGACGCCGACGACGCCCGCGGCCGCCGCGTAGCGGCCGTATCCCAGGAAGAACGGCATGTCCCGCGGGGTGGGCCGCCGGTCGGGCTCGATGGGGCCGCCGTGGACGAAGACGACCGCCGGCCGGGGCCCCTCGGCGTCCGGGAGGTGGAGGTCGACCCGTCCGACGCGGTCGCGCGGCCGCTCGGGCACGTCGACGAGGAAGGGCAGGAGGTGGGACGGCTGCTCGTGGTCGCTCTCGGGCGCCGTCACCCGGTGGCCCTCGCCGGCAGCCGCGCGGAGCAGCACCTCGGCCAGTTCCCCGGGCGCGGAGAGCATCGGCCAGTGGCCGGTGGCGAGTTCGAAGAAGCGGAACCGGTCCTCGGTCAGCACCCGGAACTGGGGCGGCCCCGAGGCCACCGCCATCTCGACCAGGGCGATGCTCTGCCCGTTCGCGGCGCACAGGACGCCGGTGGCCGGCAGGGTGTCCGTGGCGCCGGTCAGACGGAGCGGTTCGGTGAGCGTGCGGGCCGGCTGGGGCGCGGCCTCGCGCTCCAGCCGGGCGAGGGCGTCGGCGGGGATCCCCTCGACGCTCCCCCACCGCGACCAGGTGCCCGGCGCGGGCGGCGGGACCGCCGCCTCGGGGCGCCCGGCGAGCAGCTCCCTGACCTCGGGGTCGGGTACGGAACGCACGGCGGGCTCGCCGGCCCGCGGGGGTCCCGCGTCCACGGAGACGATCCGGGCGACGCGTCCGGCCCGCCGGTCGGCGGCGCCGAACACCGGATGCAGGCCGTAGCCGTGCCCGACGAGGACCACCTCGGGCGCCGTGATCCCGTCGAGCAGCCGGACGAGCTCCTCGACGTGCGCCTCCAGGCCGGTCCCGGGGCCGGCCTCGGCGCGCCGGTCCCCCGTCCCGGTCAGGGTCACCGGGTACGCCTCCGCTCCCGCCCGCCGCAGCCGGTCGGCGGTCTCCTCCCACACCCAGCCACCGGTGAAGGCGTCCGACACCAGCACGAAAGCCGTCATGACCGTCTCCTCGTCACTCCTCGGGGATGTCTCGCGGTCACGCTAGGAACTCCCCCTGCGGGAGATTCAAGTCCGCCGGTCGGGAGCCGCGCGGCAGAATGGACGGGCCCGGAGATCATCGGCTCCCACTGAAAGAGGTTCACCCCCGTGTCGTCCGACGGTCTGTGGAGCATCGGTGAGCTGGCCGCGCGGGCGGGGGTCACCGTCAAGACCGTGCGGTTCTACTCCGATCGCGGTCTGCTGCCCGAGGCGGTCCGCAGCTCCGGGGGCCATCGCAGGTACGGGGCCGAGGCGCTCGACCGGCTGCGGTTCATCCGGTCGCTGCGCGCCCTCGACCTGCCGGTGCCCGAGGTGGAGCGGGTCCTGGAGGGGGACGGGGCCGACGCGGTCCTGGAGGAGGCCGTCGCGGGGCGGTTGCGGGACGTGGGTTCCCAGCTGGTGGCGCTGCGCTGGAAGGAGGCCTCCCTGCGGCTGCTCCAGGAGTGCGCCGCCGGGGAGCGCGCGCAGCGGCTGCGGCTGCTCGGTGCGCTGCCCGCCCCTCCGGACACGGACGCCCTGGTCCGGTTCTGGCGGCGGGCCCTGCCGGTGCGGCTGCCGGGGCGGGTGGTGGCCACGGTTCTCGACGCGGTGGTGCCGCGGCCTCCGGAGGAGCCGGGTCCCGGGCAGGTGCTCGCGTTCGCGCGGCTGCACGCGCTCGTCACCGACCCGCGCCTCGAACGGCCGGAGTTCCGGCCCGCGCCGCCGCTCCCGGACGGCGAGTACCGTCCGGTCGTGCTCTACGAGGGCCTCGCCGAGGCGTACGGGCTCGCCTCTGCCGAGGTGCGGGCCGGGCGGGCGCCGCAGGACGGCGGGGCCCTGGACTGTTTCGTCTCCGCCTACGCCCGGGCGCGCGGGGAGCAGGACACGCCGGACTTCCGGCGCCGGCTCGTCGGGCTGCTCGCCCTGGACGACAGCCCCGTGCTCCCCCGCTACTGGAAGCTGGCCGCCGGCCTGTTCGCCCCGGACGAGCCGGTCCTCGGCATGCTGCACCACCACCTCTCGACGGCCCTCCGCGGCCAGGTCCAGGGGCCCGCCGCCTGATCCCTCCCACATGGTGGGCAGTCGGCTGTCCACGTGCTGGGCGCCGAGGTGGCGGATCTCGCCGACTGGCCGCCGTCGCCGCAGGTCAGAGACGTACGGAAGGGGTGTCAGGTGGCGCAATACTGCGGCAACACCATCGGGGCCGGTCCGCCGCTACGTTCCGTGCCATGCCCGCCGAACCCGCTCCCGCCGCCCGCCCCGTCGCCGCCGCCCGCCGTCGGCGACTGCGCGCGGATCAGGCCCGGCAGCTCGCCGACCTGCTGCGCCACCAGATCCTGGCGGGCGGCTTCCCCGGCGGCGTCCTCCCCCTGGAGGACGCCATCGCGGCCGACTACCGGGCCAGCCGCAACACCGTCCGGCAGGCGCTCGACCTGCTGCGCGGCGAGCAGTTGGTCGACCGGCAGCCGGGGGTCGGGACGGTGGTGGTCTGCGAGAAGTACCCGCACGGTCTCGACCGGCTCCAGGGCCTCGCCGAGACCCTGCACGAGCACGGCAGGGTCACCAACGAGGTCCGGACCATGGGCCCGGTCGGGGCCCCGGGGCCGGTGGCGCACCGGCTGGGCCTGCCCGAGCACGCGGACGTGCTCTGCGTCGAGCGGCTGCGCCGGCTGAACGGGCTGCCGCTCTCGCTCGACCTGTCGTACCTCCCGATGGACATCGGGGGCGAGCTCCTCGGCTGCGACCTGGAGAACACGGACGTGTTCCGGCTCCTGGAGCAGCTGACCGGCGGGCCGCTCGGGCACGCCGAGATCACCCTGGAGGCCGTCAACGCCGACGCGCACTCCGCCGCCGTCCTCCAGGCGCCGCGCGGCGCCGCCGTCCTGATGCTGGAGCGGCTGACCTGTCTGCCCGACGGGCGGCCGGTGGACCTGGAGTTCATCCGGTTCCGCGGCGACCGCATCACCATGAGCGGCGTGCTCCGCCGCTCCCTCTGACCTCCCCCGCTTCCCCGTACACCCCTTTCCCGGAGACAGCCATGCCTGTGGTCCCCCAGCGCGGTGACGTGCCCGTCACCATCGACGAGTCGAAGTGCATCGACGGCTGCACCCTGTGCGTCGACATGTGTCCGCTCGACTCGCTCGCGATCCGCGAGGAGGACGGCAAGGCGTACATGCACGTGGACGAGTGCTGGTACTGCGGCCCGTGCGCGGCCCGCTGTCCCACCGGCGCGGTGACCGTCAACATGCCCTACCTGCTCCGGTGAAAGGCCGAACTCCCATGCACGCACGAAGACTCGCCCTGGCCCTCCCGCTCGCCCTGCTCCTTCCGCTCGCCACCGCCTGCGGCGGCGGGGCCGACGATCCGGCGGACGGGAAGACGGTCACGGTGACCGTCGGCTACCAGTCGAAGACCATCAACACCGTCACCGCCGGCACGTTGCTGCGCTCCCTGGGCTACTTCGAGGAGGAGCTCGCGGCGCGCGGCGGGAAGAACGGCGTCACCTACCGGGTCGTCTGGCAGGACTACGCGACCGGTGCCCCGATCACCGCCCAGATGACGGCGGGGAAGATCGACATCGGCTCGATGGGCGACTTCCCGCTGCTGATCAACGCGGCGCGCGGCAAGCAGCTCAAGGAGCCGACGCGGCTCGTCGCGGTGACCGGGTACAACCTGCGCGGCGGCCTCAACACCGTGGTCACGGCCCCCGGTTCGCCGCTGCGGACACTGAAGGACCTCAAGGGCCGCAAGGTGTCCACGAGCGTCGGTTCGGCCGCCGACGGCACGCTCGTCCGGGCCCTGCGGCGGGCCGGGATCGACCCGGCGAAGGACGTCGACAAGGTCAACCAGCAGCCGAGCGTGGGCGCTTCGGCCCTGGCGGCGGGCACCGCCGACGCGCTCTCCCAGTTCGTCGCCTGGCCCGGTCTGCTCGCCTTCCAGGGCCGGGCGACGGCGCTGTACGACGGGGCCGAGCTGAACCTGCCGACCTTCCACGGGGTCACCGTCCGCGAGCGGTTCGCCGAGCGGCGGCCGGAGGTCCTCGACGCGTTCCTGCGCGCGCAGCGGCGGGCCACGGACGAGTTGCGCCGCCGTCCGGTGGCGTCCGCCGAGTCGGTCGCGAAGGAGACGGGGCTGCCCGCCGAGGTGGTCTACCTCTACAACGGCGCCCAGGGCATCGCCACCTTCGACCCGGCGCTCCGCCCGGAGCTGGTCGCCGCGCTCAAGGAGGACGTGCCGGTCCTGGCGGAGGCCGGTCTGGTGAAGGACGTCGACGTGGACGCCTTCGTCGACGCGGCCCCGCTGCGGCGGGCGGTCCCGGGGGCCTCGTACCCGAAGGCGGGCGCCGCCAGGTCCGAGCTCTGGCTGAAGGGGCAGGAGTCGACCCGTACCTTCGACAGCCCCGGGGCGCTCCTCAAGGCCGTCAAGGGGGCGGCGGTCCGGGCCGCGTACGTGCCGGACGCGGTGACCGGGACGCTCTGGTTCGCGGACCGCGCGGTGTGGGTCCAGGACGGCGGCCAGTGGCGCGCCTTCGTGACCCGGGAGGGCGCGGAGCGGTACGTCACGGGGCACGCCGGCTCCCGGATCGTCGGGTACGCGGACGCCGTGGGGCTCGCGTCATGAGCTGGGGCCGCCGCCTGGTCCGGGTGGCCTCGCCGCTCGCGGCGCTCGGCGTCTGGCAGCTGCTGACCTCCCTGGACGTCAACCTGTGGCTGCGGTTCGAGCAGTTCCCCACGGTCGTCGAGGTGGCCTCCGCGCTCGCCGACCGGATCGGGACCGAGGCGTACTGGCAGGACCTCGGCCACAGCCTGCGCCGGATCGCGCTGGGCTTCCTGCTCGCGGCCGTCCTCGGGGTGGCCGCCGGGACGGCCGTCGCCCGGTCGCGGTGGGCCGCGGACGTCCTGGGCCCGCTGGTGGAGGTGGTGCGGCCGGTGCCGGCCATCGCCCTGGTGCCGGTCGCGATCCTGCTGCTGCCCACCAACGAGCAGGGCATCGTCTTCATCACCTGCGCCGCCGCGTTCTTCCCCGTCCTGGTGTCGACCCGGCACGCGGTGCGGGCCCTGGACCCGGTGTGGGAGGAGGCCGTGCTCACCATGGGCGGGGGCCGGGTCAGGGTGCTGTTCTCGGTGGTCCTGCCGGGCGCCCTGCCGGGCGTCTTCGGCGGTCTCTCGGTGGGCATCGGCGTCGCGTGGATCTGTGTGATCTCGGCGGAGATGATCTCCGGCGAGTACGGGGTGGGCTACCGCACCTGGCAGGACTACACGGTCGTGGACTACCCGGGGGTGTTCGTCGGCATGGCCACCATCGGCGTCCTGGGCCGGCTCACCTCCACGGCGGTCGAGGCGCTCGGTCGCCGGGTCACCGCCTGGCTGCCGAGCGCCGCGGAGGGCGGCGCGACCGGCCCGGCCCGTTCGGCGGGCTCCGCACCGGCGTCCACGCACCGCACGGACACGGCGGACCCGACAGCCCCGGAGGGGCCCACGAGCCCCGGGCCCGAGGCCCTCACGGGCCCCGCCCCGGGCGCCCCGGCGGACTCCGCCGCCGCCCGGGCCTCCGTCGCCCTGCCCGTACCCGACAAGGAGCCGGTCACATGACCACCGCGAGCCCGCCCGTCACCGCCGTGCCGACCGGCGCGGAACTCGCCCTGCACGGCGTCCGGCTCGGTCACCCGGGCGGGACCGCCGTGTCCGGTCCCGTCGGACTGCGGGTCGCGCCCGGTGAGCTCCTCACCGTGGTCGGCCCCTCGGGCTGCGGGAAGACGACCCTGCTGCGGACGCTCGCCGGGCTGCTGCCCCCGTTGGAGGGGCGGGTCACCCAGGACGGGGAGCCGGTCCGGCGGCCCGGCGCCGACCGGGCCTTCGTCTTCCAGCACGACGCCCTGCTGCCCTGGCGGTCGGTCCGGGCCAATGTGGAGCTGCCGCTCGCGATCCGCCGCGTCCCGCGCGCCGAGCGGCGCCGAGCGGCGGAGGAGTGGCTGGAGCGGGTCGGACTCGCCGGGCACGCGCACAGGCTGCCGGGCCGGCTGTCCGGCGGGCAGCGGCAGCGCGTCCAGCTGGCCCGGGCGCTCGCCGGGCGGCCCCGCGCGGTCCTGATGGACGAGCCGTTCGGCGCGCTCGACGCGACGACCCGCGCCGGGATGCAGGACCTGCTCGTGGAGATCCTGCGCGGCACCGGCGCGACCGTCGTCTTCGTCACCCATGACGTGGACGAGGCCCTCCATCTCGGCGACCGGGTCGTCCTGTTCGGGTCCGGCGAGGTCCTGGACGTGCCGCATCCGCGCTCGCGGGACGCCCGGGACGCGCCCGCCACGGCGGCGCTGCGCCGCCGCGTCCTCGACTCGCTCCGACCCTCCGCTCCCCTCCAGACCCCTTGAGAAAGGCTTCCCGTGGACACCCCCTTGACCGTCCCCGATCTCGCCGACGCGACCGAGCTCTCCTGCGACGTGCTCGTGATCGGCGGCGGCACCGCCGGCACGATGGCGGCGCTGACCGCCGCCGAGCGCGGGGCGGACGTCCTGCTCCTGGAGAAGGCGCACGTCCGCCACTCCGGCGCCCTGGCCATGGGCATGGACGGCGTCAACAACGCCGTCGTGCCCGGCCGGGCCGAACCCGACGACTACGTCGCCGAGATCACCCGGGCGAACGACGGCCTCGTCGACCAGTCCACCGTCCGCCAGACGGCGACCCGCGGCTTCGCGATGGTCCGGCGCCTGGAGTCGTACGGCGTGAAGTTCGAGAAGGACGAGCACGGGGAGTACGCGGTCCGGCAGGTCCACCGGTCCGGCTCGTACGTGCTGCCGATGCCCGAGGGCAAGGACGTGAAGAAGGTCCTCTACCGGCAGCTGCGGCGGCGCGAGATGCGGGAGCGGATCCGGATCGAGAACCGGGTCATGCCGGTCCGGGTACTCACCCATCCGGAGGACGGCCGGGCCGTCGGCGCGGCCGGGTTCCACACCCGCACCGGGGAGTTCGTCGTCGTCCGGGCGGGGGCCGTGATCCTGGCCACCGGCCCCTGCGGGCGGCTCGGTCTGCCCGCCTCCGGCTATCTGTACGGAACGTACGAGAACCCGACGAACGCCGGTGACGGCTACGCCATGGCGTACCACGCGGGCGCGGCGCTCACCGGGATCGAGTGCTTCCAGATCAACCCGCTGATCAAGGACTACAACGGGCCGGCCTGCGCCTACGTCGCCAACCCCTTCGGGGGGTACCAGGTGAACCGGCACGGCGAGCGGTTCGTCGAGTCGGACTACTGGTCGGGGCAGATGATGGCCGAGTTCGCGGCCGAACTCGCCTCGGACCGGGGGCCGGTGTACCTGAAGCTGAGCCATCTCCCGGAGGAGACCATCGGCGCGGTCGAGTCGATCCTGCACACCACGGAGCGGCCCACCCGGGGCACCTTCCACGAGAACCGGGGGCACGACTACCGGACCCACGACATCGAGATGCACATCTCGGAGATCGGTCTGTGCGGCGGGCACTCGGCCTCCGGGGTGCGGGTGGACGACCGTGCCCGCACGACCGTGCCCCGGCTGTACGCGGCCGGGGACCTGGCCTCCGTACCGCACAACTACATGATCGGGGCGTTCGTCTTCGGCGACCTGGCGGGCGAGGACGCCTCCCGGTACCGGGCGTACGAGGGCGAGTTGGACCGTGAGCAGCTCGCGGCCGCCCACGAGCTCGTCTACCGGCCGCTGCGGAACCCCGACGGTCCGCCGCAGCCCCAGGTCGAGTACAAGCTGCGCCGGTTCGTCAACGACTACGTGGCGCCGCCGAAGACGGGGGCGAAGCTCTCCCTGGCCGTGGAGGCCTTCGACCGGATGTCGACGGAGATCGCCGGGATGGGCGCCCGCACGGCACACGAGCTCATGCGCTGCGCGGAGGTGTCGTTCATCCGGGACTGCGCCGAGATGGCGGCGCGGGCCTCGCTCGCCCGGACGGAGTCGCGGTGGGGCCTCTACCACGAGCGGCTCGACCATCCCGAGCGGGACGACACGGGATGGCTGCACCATCTGGACCTGCGCAAGGCCCCTTCCGGGGCGATGGAGTTCACGGCCCGGCCGGTCGAGCCGTACGTCGTGCCGGTGCCGGAGTTCTCACCGCCCGGCGGTCCCGAGCGGCTCCTCGGCGAGGTGGCGCTCGTGCCGGTGGCCACGGCCGGGGCCCGGGACGCCGCCCCGGCGGCCCTGGCTCCCCGTCCGGCCGCCGTCGACGGGCCGGCCGCGGTCCCCGCGCCCGCGCCGCCCCACCCCCGGCTGCTGCGGCTGCTCTCGCTCGTCGAGGACTCCCCCGACCTGGACGCGCTCGGCCCGTACCTGGCCGACGCCGATCCGGCGGTGCGGGCCGCCGCGGTCACCGCGCTCGGGGAGACCGCGCCGGCCGGGACCGGTCCGGTGCTCGCCGCCCGGCTGCGGGACGAGGCGGCGCCGGTCCGGGCCGCGGCCGCTGCGGCGCTGCGGGAGCTGGTCGAGGTGCTGCCCGCCGAGCCGGCGCTCGCGGAGGGCCTCCGGGAGGCCCTGGGCGTGTCCGATCCGGGCGTGCGGGCCGCCGCGCTCGAGGTCCTGCGGGCGCTGCGGCTCGGGGCCGCCGGGCTGTACGCGGGCGCGCTGGCGGACTCTTCCGTGGAGGTGCGCGTCCAGGCCGTACGGGCCCTGGTGTCGGTGGACGCGGTCGGGGAGCTCGCGCGGGCCGCGGCGGACCCGGCGCGCGAGGTGCGGGTCGCGGTGGCCCGTGGGCTCGCGGCCGTACGGAATCCGGCGCCGGAGCCGCTGGCGCCGCTGCTCGACGATCCCGATCCGCTGGTCAGGGGCGCCGCCCTGGCCGCCCTGGCGGGCACCGGCTGCCCGCCGGCGTACGCGGCGGGGGCGGGGGCGGCGCTCGGCGACCGTGCCTGGCAGGTGCGGTCCGGGGCGGCGACCGCGCTCCGGGCGGCGGCGCCCGGCCTCGCCGTCCCGGCGCTCGCGGGGGCGCTCGCCGATCCGAACGCGGACGTGCGCAAGGCCGCCGTCCTGTCGCTCCTCGCCCACCGGGCCGAACCGGCGGCGCGGGCCGCGCTCGCCGGGGCGGCCGACGACGCGGACGCCGACGTCCGCGCGTACGCCTCCCGCGCGGCCCGCTGACCCGTTCGGGGTACCCGGGGCGGGGTGATCGGCGGCACGTGGGTGAGTGCGCGCTTGCGGGGCAGTCGGGCGGGGAAGGGGCGCACGGACTCAGGACGACGAGGAGGTGGTGCCGGTGTCGGGGCCGACGACCGGGATGGGAGCACCGTGCTGGCTGCATCTGTCCGTACGTGATCTGGAGGCGGCGAAGCGCTTCTACGGGGCGGTGCTCGGGTGGACGTTCCGTCGGGGCGCGCTCGGCGACGACGTGCACGTGGTGGGTGAGCGGGACGGGGTGCCGGTGGCCGGGATCGCGGCGGTGGCCGCCGAGCCGGGGGTGCCGGTGGCCTGGACGGTGTTCTTCTCCGTCGACGACGCCGACGCGGCGGTGGCGCGGATCCGGGAGCGCGGCGGCACGGTCGGTGTGGGGCCGCTGGCGTACCCGCTGCGGGGCCGTGCGGCGATCGCGACGGATCTGGAGGGTGCGGCGTTCGGCGTGTGGGAGGGGCGGCTGGTCTCGCGCTGGCACGTCGGCGAGCGGCGGGCACCGGCCTGGGTGGAGCTGCACACCCGCGACGCGTTCGACGCGGCCGTGTTCTACGGCGGGGTGCTCCGCTGGGCGGACGGGAGCCCCGGCTCCTGCGAGGTGTCGTACGAGCACGAGCGGGTGGTGCTGCGGCGGGACGGCGAGGCCGTCGCCCGGCTCGACAGCGGCCCGGTCGAATCCGCCTCGCCCCGGCCGCAGTCGAGGCCGCGCTGGCTGGTCCGGTTCCGGGTGCGCGATCTGGCGGCGGCCCGGGAGGCGGTCGTGGCGCACGGCGGGGCGGTGGTGCCGGGGAGCGAGTGGGCCGACGTGCGGTCGTCGGAGGACGAGGAGGAGGAGCGCCGGGTGACGGTCCGGGACCCGGACGGGGCGTTGTTCACGCTGGAGGAGGAAGAGGAGGGGGAAGCCGGGACCGTGTGATCCACAGCTCTCCGTTCGAAAGATCCTTGTGTTGGCCGCAGATGATCCTGCAATCTTCATCTCACGCAGGATCAGGTTCGGCATGTGCGAGGAACGCGGAAGGGAAGGGCTCCATGAGCGGCGAGTGCCCCGAGTTGTACGAGATGTTCGACGAGCGGTTCCTGACGGGACGGTGCATGTACGGGGACGATGCGCTGGAGGTCCTCCACACGGGCTGCCGCTGGGCCGAGGGGCCGATCTATCTGCCCGCCTGGCGGCAGCTGATCTGGAGCGACATCCCGAACGACCGGATGCTGCGCTGGGACGAGGAGACGGGCGCCGTCGGCGTCTTCCGCCGCACCGCCGGGCACACCAACGGCAACACCCTGGACCGTCAGGGCCGGCTGATCTCCTGCGAGCAGGGCAACCGCCGCGTGACGCGCACCGAACACGACGGCACCGTCACCGTGCTCGCGGACCGGTGGCAGGGCAAGCGTCTGAACAGTCCGAACGACGCGGCGGTGAAGTCCGACGGCTCGATCTGGTTCTCCGATCCGGACTTCGGCATCACCAGCGACTACGAGGGCTACCGCGCCGAGAGCGAGATCGGCTCGAACAACGTCTACCGCATCGATCCGGACAGCGGTGAAGTGCGCCTGGTCTCCGACGAGTTCGCCGCGCCGAACGGGCTGGTCTTCTCCCACGACGAGCGGCAGCTGTTCGTCTCCGACACGCGGGCGGGCCTCATCCGGGTCTTCGACGTGCGCGAGGACGGCACGCTCTCCGACGGCAAGGTCTTCGCCGACGCCTCGGCCCGTGAGAAGGCCCGCTTCGACAACCTCCGCTTCGACGCGGACGGCCGCCTCTGGGCCGCCGCGATGAGCGACGGCGTGCACTGCTACGACCCCGACGGCACCCTGATCGGACGGCTGAACGTCCCGGAGGCGGTCGCCAACATCTCCTGGGGCGGCGCCAAGCGCAACCGTCTCTTCATCGCCGCCGAGACCAGCCTGTACTCGGTCGTCATGAGCGCCACGGGCACCCACCCGACCGGCCCCGGCCGCCGCCCCTGGGTGGGGACGGCGGCCTGAAGCACGGCCTGTCGCCTGTCGGTCCGCCCCCGGCGCGGATCTCGGGCCTCAGGCGGCGCCGGCCCGTGAGGTCGCGCGCGGGCCGGCGCCCGGTCCGGTGCCGGGGGCGTCTCCGGCGGCCGGCGCGACGAGCCTGGCGGGGATCAGCGCGGCGACGACCGCCGCCACGAGGCCGACGCCGCAGCCGATCAGCATCGCGACCCGGAAGCCGTCCTCGGAGGGCAGCACGTGGCCGCCGAGGGTGGTGGTCATCTGGGCGAGGACGACACCGATGACGGCTGCCGAGGCGGAGGTGCCGATGGAGCGCATCAGCGTGTTGAAGCTGTTGGCCGAGGCGGTCTCCTCCTGCGGCACCGCGCCCATGATGAGCGCCGGCATGGCCCCGTAGGCGAGTCCGACGCCGGTGTTGCAGATGAGGGTCACGGTGAGCAGGCCCCAGGTGGACCCCATCAGGGCGAGGGAGGAGCCGTACCCGGCGGAGATGACGAGCGCGCCGACCGAGAGCGTGACCTTGGGGCCGCGGGCGGCCGAGAGCTTGGCGCCCAGCGGCGCCAGGATCATCATCATCAGGCCCGCCGGGGCCATCCAGAGACCCATGGCCATCATCGACTGCCCGAGGCCGTATCCGGTCGCCTCCGGCAGCTGGAACAGCTGGGGGACGACCAGCGACTGGGCGTACATGGCGAAGCCGACCAGGACCGAGGCCGCGTTGGTCATCAGGACGACCGGGCGGGCGGTGACGCGCAGGTCGACGAGCGGGTCGGCGGTGCGCAGCTCCCAGGCGCCCCAGGCGAGCAGGACGACGGCCGCGACGGCGAACAGGCCGAGGGTGGTGCCGCTGCCCCAGCCCCAGGTCGCGCCCTTGGACACGGCGAGCAGCAGGGCGACGAGCCCGACGCCGAGGCCGAGGGCGCCCGGCAGGTCGAAGCGGCCGGGGGCGGCGGCGCGCCGTCCGGCGGGGACGACGCGCCAGATCAGGGCGCCGACCAGGACGCTCAGTCCGGCGGCGACCCAGAAGAGCACGCGCCAGCTGGCGTTCTCGGCGACGGCGGCGGAGAAGGGCAGGCCGAGGGCGCCGCCGACGCCCATGGAGGCGCTCATCAGGGCGATGGAGCCGCCGAGCCTCTCGGGCGGCAGGAGGTCGCGGAGCAGACTGATGCCGAGCGGGACGACGCCCATGCCGAGGCCCTGGAGTCCGCGTCCGACGATCATCGGGACGACGGAGGAGGCGAGCGCGCAGACGACCGAGCCGACGACGAGCGGGATCACGGAGACGAGCAGGACGCGCCGCTTGCCGAGGGTGTCGCCGAGCCGGCCGGCCACGGGGGTGGCGACGGCTCCGGCGAGGAGGGTGGCGGTGATCACCCAGGAGGCGTCGGAGGCGGTGGTGCCGAGCAGCCTGGGGAGGTCGCCGATGAGGGGGACCACCAGGGTCTGCATGAGTGCGGCGACGATGCCTGCCAGGGCGAGGACGCCGACGACGCCGCCGGGGCGGGCCTCGGGCTTGGAGCCGTCCACGGGTTCTCCCTCGTGCTTTCTTCGGTTTTCGGGATCAGGTGTATGCATGATGCACATCAATTGCTGCATACACAAGCTGTGCATGATGCATATCGTCTCGGGACGGGAGAGAATGCCCTCATGGACAAGCCCACCCACCTGGTCGAGTTCGAGAGCATGCTGCTCGGACGGCACGCCCACCTGTACGGGCCCCGCTCACGGGCGGCCGGCGGCCATCTCGACCGCAGCGCGTACGTCCTCCTCACCCGCATCCGGATGCACGGGCCGATGTCCATCGGGCAGCTCAGCGAGGCCTTCGGCCTCGACACCTCCACCCTCAACCGGCAGACCGCCGCGATGCTGCGCGCCGGGGTCGTGGAGCGCATCCCGGACCCGGACGGCGGCATCGCCCGCAAGTTCCGCATCACGGAGGAGGGCGAGCGCCGCCTGGACGCCGACCGGGCCTCGAACGTGGAGGGTCTGGAGAGGGTGATGGAGGAGTGGTCGCCCGAGGACGTGGCCCGCTTCGCCGCCTACCTCGAACGCTTCAACCGGGACATCGAGCGGCTCGAAGGACGCCCCTGGCCGCGCCCGTGACGCTCACCTCGTAGCCCTCTTCAGGCGCCCCGCCGCACCGCGGCCCGCCGGTCCGCCGTCGCCAGGGCGGTGTTGACGAGCGCCACGACGGCGAAGACGACGGCCCACACCGGCCGGTCGAGGGCCTGGAGCGCGACCGCCGCCGCGCCGAACACCAGGGCCTTCACGGCCAGAACACCCGCGAGCGGCACCCGTATCCGGGCCTTGGGGGCGGCGAACAGGCCCCAGATCACGGCCGCGACGGCAGGCGCGGCGACCGCGAGCAGCAGCCGGAGCGCCACGTTCTCCGCGCTCTCCCACCCCCACCAGGCCAGTACGGCCAGGGCGGCGAGTTCGAGCAGGAACGCCAGCCCTTCGTTCAGTACGCGCAGGGGCGCGGGCAGCTTCATCGGGACCTCTCGACGTCCATCACACGGGCGAGCGCACCGAGCGTAGAGGCCGCTTCGGTCAGAAGTCTTTACCCGCGGGACCCGGCAGCGGTAACTTCCCGCCGACGCAAGGATTTTCAGAAACTTTCCGACCGTGTTTCCAACGGTGTCGATCCCCGCCCCTCCCACCGGCCCGTACGGAACGCTCCTCCGCCTGGAGAATCAGATGAGCCGCACCCGCCTCCCGCTGCCGGCACGCCCGGTGGCCGTCCTGACCGTCGCCGCCGGCCTGCTCGGCCTGCTCGCCGCACCACCCGGCGATCCCTCACCACGGACCGCCCCGGTCGCGGCGACCGCCGAGAACACGGCCACCGTCTTCTACTGGACGAAGACGAAGAACTGGACCGCCTACCACCTGCATGACGCCCCCGACGGCGGCTCCTGGACCACGGTCCCCGGCGTCGCCATGGAGCCCGCCTGCACGGACTGGGTGAAGAAGACCGTCAGTCTCGGCACGGCCGCCGGTCTCCAGGCCACCTTCAACAACGGCAACGGCACCTGGGACAACAACGGCGGCGCGAACTACGCCCTGGGGACGGGGAACACCACCGTCAAGGACGGGGTCGTCGCCCACTCCGACCCCTGCGCGGACAACACGCCCGCCCCCGCCGCGAAGGCGACGGTCTACTACTCCACCGAGACGCTCGGCTGGTCCACCGCCAACATCCACCACCAGCCCGCGGGCGGCGCCTGGACCACCGTCCCCGGTGTCGGCATGCAGGCCGCCTGCACCGGCTGGTGGAAGCGGGAGATCGACCTCGGGACGGCCGTCTCCCTCAAGGCCGCGTTCAACAACGGCAACGGCACCTGGGACAACAACGGCGGCTCCGACTACACGATCGGCACGGGCGTCTCCACGGTCCGGAACCGGGTGGTGACGGCGAACGCGACCGACCCCTGCGCCGCCACCCCGCCCGACACCCGGGCCCCGACGGCCCCCGCCCGGGTGACCGCCACCGCCGACGGCGTCTCCGTGCTGCTCACCTGGGACCCCTCGACCGACGACCGGGGCGTCACGAAGTACCAGGTCACCCGGACCGGCGGCAGCGGCGGCACGGTCGTCACCGACGTCGGCTCCACGGTGTTCTCCGACACGAACCTGGCCGAACGGACCGCGTACGCCTACACGGTGAAGGCCGTGGACGCCGCCGGGAACGTCTCCGCCGCCTCGGCAGCCGCGACCGCCACCACCGGCGACGAGCCGGCCACGCCCGCGACCGGGAAGCCGCTCGGCACCGACCCGCGCAAGGACCCGATCTACTTCGTCCTCACCGCCCGCTTCAACGACGGCGACCCGTCGAACGACCGGGGCGGCAGCCAGCACGTCAAGTCGGGCAACGCGGCCGGCGACGACCCGATGTTCCGCGGCGACTTCAAGGGCCTGATCCAGAAGCTGGACTACGTGAAGGGCCTCGGGTTCTCGGCGATTTGGATCACGCCGGTGGTCCTCAACCGCTCGGACTACGACTACCACGGCTACCACGGGTGGGACTTCTACAAGGTCGACCCGCGCCTGGAGTCCGCCGGCGCCTCCTACCAGGACCTGATCGACGCGGCCCACGCCAAGGGCATGAAGATCTACCAGGACGTGGTCTACAACCACTCCTCACGCTGGGGCGCCAAGGGCCTCTTCGTCCCGACCGTCCACGGCGTGCGGGACAGCCAGTGGAGCTGGTACTACGACGAGAAGCAGCCCGACTTCGAGTACGACGGCCTGACCATCGACGCCAAGTCCGGCAAGTCGTACTACAACGGCGACCTGTGGTCGACGGCCGAGCCCGCCGGCAACACCTGCGTCAACTGGGGCAAGCCGACCGGCGGCAAGAGCGCCGAGGGCTACACGGTCTACAACTGCCAGTGGCCGAGCCCCACTTCGGGGATGTTCCCCAAGGAGCTCTACCACCAGTGCTGGATCGGCAACTGGGAGGGCGAGGACTCCCGCTCCTGCTGGCTGCACGAGGACCTGGCGGACTTCAATACCGAGAACGCGACCGTCCAGGACTACCTGATCGGCGCGTACGACAAGTACATCGACATGGGCGTCGACGGATTCCGCGTCGACACGGCCGTGCACATCCCGCGCACCACCTGGAACCGCCGCTTCCTGCCCGCCATCCAGGAGCGGGTCACCCAGCGGCACGGCGCCGAGGCGGCGAAGAACTTCTTCGTCTTCGGCGAGGTCGCCGCCTTCGTCAACGACAAGTGGAACCGCGGCTCGGTGAACCACTCGGCGCAGTTCTACACCTGGAAGGAGCGCAAGGAGTACGACGCCGACGACGCCAAGGCGGCGCTTGAGATGTACGACCACGAGCAGCAGCAGGGCACCGGCAACCAGCCCACCTCCACCAACGCCTTCCTGAACGGCAACGCCTACCACGCGCCCGACCACAGCCGCTTCTCCGGCATGAACGTCATCGACATGCGCATGCACATGAACTTCGGCGACGCGCAGAACGCCTTCTCCAACGGCAAGGACTCGGACGACAGTTACAACGACGCCACCTACAACGTCGTCTACGTCGACAGCCACGACTACGGACCGAACAAGTCCTCCGAGCGGTACGCGGGCGGCACCGACGCCTGGGCCGAGAACATGTCCCTGATGTGGACCTTCCGCGGCATCCCGACGCTCTACTACGGCTCGGAGATCGAGTTCCAGAAGGGCAAGAAGATCGACTGCGGGCCGACCTGCCCGCTGGCGACCACCGGCCGCGCCTACTACGGCGACCACGTCGCCGGCTCCGTCACGGCCTCCGACTTCTCCCACGTCTCCTCGGCCTCGGGAGCGGTCGCCACCACCCTCCAGCAGCCCCTGGTCCAGCACGTGCAGCGGCTCAACCAGATCCGGCGGGCGATCCCCGCGCTGCAGACGGGCCAGTACTCCACCGAGGGCATCTCGGGCGGCATGGCGTTCAAGCGCCGCTACACGAGCGGCTCGACGGACAGCTTCGCGCTCGTCACGGTCTCGGGCGGCGCCACCTTCTCCGGCGTCCCGAACGGCACCTACACCGACGCCGTGACCGGTGACGTCCGCACCGTCACGAACGGCAGCCTCTCGGTCGCCGCGCCCGGCAAGGGCAACCTGCGGGTGTACGTCCTGAACGGTCCCGGCAGGATCGGCGCCTCGGGTCCCTACCTGAAGTAGCGACGTACGGGGCGGGGGCCACCCGCCCCGTACGGCCGGGCCGCCGCTACGACAGGCGCGTACGGTGCAGAGCGATGAGCAGCCGCCAGACCTGGTGGGCGACGTGGTCCGAGGTGCCGTCGACGAGGCCGTGCAGCCAGTCGGCGAGCACCCCCGCGAAGGTCGCGGCCACGGCCGAGGCGATCAGTCCGGGCTCCGGCGCGCCGACCAGAGCCCGTTCGGCGAGGCTGCGGGCGCGCAGGTCCCGGTGGAGCACGAGGCCGAGCGGTCCGCCGCCGCCCGGACGCAGCAGGGCCCGGTACAGGGCGGCGTGCGGGGTCAGGCCGGCGAAGAAGTCGAGGAGCGCGGGCGGCGGGGACGCCGGGTCGGGGGTGCCCCGCCAGGCGTGCAGGGCGTCCACCGCCTCGCGTACGACGTCGGCGCAGGCGTCGACGGCGAGCGCCTCCAGATCGCCGTAGTGGAGGTAGAACGTGGCCCGGCCGACTCCGGCCCTGCGGACCAGCGCGGCGATGCTCACTTCCGCCAGCAGGCGCTCCGCGCACTCGTCGAGGAGGGCCTGGCGCAGCCTCGCCCGGGTCCTGGCGGCCCGGGGGTCTTCCGCGGTCGGCTTCGCCGGGGTCATCGGCCGAGGAGGACCGCGCCGAGGGCCAGGGCGCCGGGCAGCGCCTGGGCGAAGAGGATGCGGCGGTTCGCGGTGGCGGCGCCGTACAGTCCGGCGACCACCACGCAGCCGAGGAAGAAGATCTTGACCCGGTATCCCGTCGGGTCCTCCGCGATCAGGCCCCAGACGAGTCCCGCGGCCAGGAAGCCGTTGTAGAGGCCCTGGTTGGCGGCGAGCGGCGCGGTGGCCCTGGCCATGTCGGCGTCGAAGCCGGACAGTCCCCGCCCCGCCTTCTTCTCCCACAGGAACATCTCCAGAACGAGGATGTACGCGTGCAGGGCGGCCACCAGGCCCACCAGTACGTTCGCCGCCGTCTCCATCGCCGTCTCCCTCGTCACTTCACCAGATCATGGACAGATGTCCAGGATACATGGTCACCTGTCCAGGATGTCACCCGGGGGAACGAAGGGGGCGGATCGAGACGCACGCCCCCATTTCTGGCGTGGACAGGTCAACACTACGTAACGCGAACCGGCTTCTCGGACAGAAGACTTCCTTCCGCCCCGTCCGTCTGGGATCTTGCGTCCACCCCACACATCACAGGGCCCGGCCGGCGCCACCCGCGCCACCGGGTCATCGGAGGACGCATTGTTTTCCCACATATCCGGCCGCATGAGACTCTCGGCCCTCATGCTCGGCACCTCCCTGGCGCTCGGCACGACCGTCGGCCTCGCACAGGCCGCTCCGCTGAACAACGAGCCCCTCGCGGCCCGTTCGGCCGGCCCCGCCGCCGCTCCCGCGATCGCCGCGGCGCCCGCCGCCTGGGCCGCGGGCACCCGTGCCTACCTGGTCATCACGACCCCGGGCGACACCACCGCCGTCCGCACCGCCGTCGCGAGCAACGGCGGCTCGGTCTTCGCCTCGTACGACGCGATCGGCGTGATCGTCGCGCACTCGACCTCCGCCTCCTTCGCCGCCACCATGCGCGGCGTCGCCGGCGTCCAGAAGGTCGGCGCGACCCGAACCTCCGACGTCCCCGCCGACGCCTACAACCCGGCGCTCCCGGCCAACCCGACGCAGGCCGCGGCACCCACGACGGAGCCGGTCCGCTCGGACATGACCCAGATCAAGGCCGACCAGGCCTGGGCCGTCAACCCGGGCTCCGCCACGGTCAAGGTCGGCATCCTGGACACCGGCGTGGACGACCAGCACCAGGACCTGGCGCCGAACTTCAACGCCGCCGACTCGGTCTCCTGCGCCTACGGCAAGCCGGACACCCGCGTCGGCGCCTGGCGCGACGTCGACCAGCACGGCACCCACGTGGCCGGCACGGTCGCGGCCGCCAAGAACGGCAAGGGCGCCATCGGCGTCGCGCCGGGCGTGAAGATCTCCTCGGTGCGCATCGCCGAGCCCGGCACCACGCTGTTCTTCGCGGAGAACACCGTCTGCGGCCTCGTGTGGGCCGGTGACCACGGCTTCAAGGTCACCAACAACAGCTACTACACGGACCCGTGGCAGTTCAACTGCCCGAACGACCTCGACCAGGCGGCCATCCTGGAGGGCGTGGGCCGCGCCCAGGCGTACGCCGAGGGCAAGGGCTCCCTCCAGGTCGCGGCGGCCGGCAACTCCAACGTCGACCTGGCCAACAAGACCACCGACTCGTCGAGTCCGAACGACTCGACGCCGGTGACCCGGACCCTCACCAACGACTGCCTCGACATCCCGGCCGAGCTGCCGGGCGTGGTCACGGTCGCGGCGAACGGCACCAGCGGCACCTCCAAGGCGTCCTTCTCCAACTACGGCCGTGACGTCATCGAGGTCTCGGCCCCCGGCGAGTCCGTCTACAGCACCGCCCCCGGCGGCAAGTACGCCTCGCTGAGCGGCACCTCGATGGCCTCCCCGCACGTGGCGGGCGTGGCCGCGCTGCTGGCCAGCGCCAACCCGGCGTACACCCCGGCGGACATCCGGGCGAAGCTCGGCGAGCAGGCCACCGACCTGGCCTGCCCGGCGGACGCCCGGTGCACCGGCACCACGGCGAAGAACAGCTTCTTCGGCGAGGGCCGCGTGGACGCGCTGAAGGCCGTCGGCGGCTCGACCCCGCCGGCCGGCCCGTACTTCGAGAACCTCACGGACTACGCGATCGCGGACAACTCCACCGTCGAGAGCCCGATCACGGTCAGCGGCGTGACGGGCAACGCGCCGGCCACCCTGAAGGTGGGCGTCGACATCAAGCACACCTACATCGGTGACCTGAAGGTCGACCTGGTGGCGCCGGACGGCACCGTGTACACGCTGCACAACCACACCGGCAGCGGTACGGACAACATCGCCCAGACGTACACGGTCAACGCCTCGGCCGAGGTCGCCAACGGCGTCTGGAAGCTCCGGGTGAACGACAACGCGAGCCAGGACACGGGCAGGATCGACGCCTGGAACCTGACCTTCTAGTACATACCGACCCGGGAACGGGGCCGGAGCCGCGACGGCTCCGGCCCCGTTCGCGTACCCGCGGTAACTCCCGTGGAAAGAAAGTCCGCACCGAGGGGTAGGCCTCCCCGGGGCCCTTGCTATACGTTCCGTCTAACAAGCTTGCTAGACGTGACGTCTAACAAGCGTCCGAGCCGCTCGAGCGACCCCGAGGAGCCGCACCATGGCAAGCAGCACCGTCCGACCCGACAACGAAGACCACGACGTCGCCGCGCGGCTGCTCCTGTCGGCCGCGAAGCTCTCCTACGACCCCGCCACCGAGGTCGACTGGGACACCCCCCTCGACAAGGGCTTCCACGGCCAGAGCCCGGAGTGGAACAGCCTCTACGGGACCGCCTACTGGAACGAGATGACCGAGGAGCAGCGCAAGGAGCTGACCCGGCAGGAGTCCGCCTCGGTGGCCAGCACCGGCATCTGGTTCGAGATGATCCTCCAGCAGATGGTGCTGCGCGACATGTACGCCAAGGACCCCACCGACCCCCGGTTCCAGTGGGCCCTCACCGAGATCGCCGACGAGTGCCGCCACTCCATCATGTTCGCCCGGGGCGCCCAGAAGCTCGGCGCCCCCGCCTACCGGCCCAGGCGGGCGGTGCTCGAACTCGGCAGGGCCTTCAAGACCGTCGGCTTCGGCGAGGCCGCCTACGCCGGCATCCTCGTCGCCGAGGAGGTCCTCGACGTCATGCAGCGCGACTGGATGCGCGACGAGCGGGTCGTCCCCTTCGTCCGCACGATCAACAACATCCACGTCGTCGAGGAGTCCCGGCACATGAAGTTCGCCCGGGACGAGACGCGCCGCCGCCTGGCCCGCGCCGGCCGGGCCCGCCGCAGTTTCCACGCCCTGGTCGTCGCCATCGCCGCGTACTACATCGTCACCAGCCTGGTCAGCCCCGACGTCTACGCGAAGGCCGGCCTCGACCCGGTGCGCGCCCGGCGCGAGGCCGCCGCCAACGAGCACTACAAGGCGCAGATGCGCGCCAGCTGCGCCGGCCTCATGGAGTTCCTGGCCTCGGCCCGCCTGCTGACCCGGCCCGCGCTCTTCTTCTACAAGCGCGCGAACCTCATCTGACCCCCCTCCCCCGGATCCGAGCTGAGCCGACGACATGACCTACGCCATCACCCAGACCTGCTGCAACGACGCCACCTGTGTCGCCGTCTGCCCGGTCAACTGCATCCACCCGACGCCGGACGAGCCGGACTTCGGCACCACGGAGATGCTCTACATCGACCCGAAGAGCTGCATCGACTGCGGGGCCTGCGCCGACGCCTGTCCCGTCGACGCGATCTTCCCGGCCGACCGGCTCACCGAGCGGCTGCGGGAGTACGAGGGGATCAACGCCGCCTACTACGCGGAGCGCGAGCCCGCGCCGGTCCTCGCCTCGCCGACCTTCCACAGCTGGGGCGAGCCGGCCTTCGACCGCTCGATCCCCGCCGACTTCGCCCCGATCCGCGTCGCGATCGTCGGCACGGGACCGGCCGGCATGTACGCCGCCGAGGACCTCCTCCTGCACACCAACGCCGAGGTGACACTGATCGACCGGCTGCCGGTCGCCGGCGGTCTCGTCCGGTACGGCGTGGCACCGGACCACCCGGCGACCAAGGGAGCCGGGGAGACCTTCGCCCGCTTCCACACCCACCCCCGGGTCCGCATGCGGCTCGGCGTCCGGATCGGCACGGACGTCACCCCCGAGGAACTCGCCGCGCACCACGACGCGGTGGTCTACGCGGTGGGCGCGCCCTCCGACCGGCGGCTCGGCATCCCCGGCGAGGACCTGCCGGGCAGCGTCTCGGCGACCTCCGTCGTCTCCTGGTACAACGCGCACCCGGAGACCGGCGCGGACGCCGTCCGGCTCTCCGCCGAGCGGGTCGTCGTGGTCGGCAACGGCAACGTGGCGCTCGACGTCGCCCGCGTCCTCGTCACGGACCCGGACAGCCTCGCCCGTACGGACATCGCCGACCACGCCCTGGCCGCCCTGCGGGACGCCCGGGTCCGCGAGGTGGTGCTCCTGGGCCGCCGGGGCCCCGAGCACGCCGCGTACACCACCTCCGAACTGCTCGCCCTGAAGCACCTGCCCGGGGTCGACCTGGTCGTCGACGACCACGACCCGCGCACCGGCGCGGCGATCGACGCGGCCGCGCCCGGCGCGAAGGCCGCGCTCCTGAAGGGCGTCGACCGGGAGGCGGTGAACTGGACGCGGGCCCCGGCGCAGGGCCGGCGCCGGATCGTGCTGCGCTTCCACTCCGCCCCGGTCGAGGCCCTCGGCACCGACGGCGTGCGGGCGGTCCGGGTGACGGAGGACGGAGAGCCGTCCGGTACGGAGGTCGTGGCGGGGCTCCTCGTCCGGGCCATCGGCTACCGGGGCGTGCCGCTCGCGGGGCTGCCGTTCGACGAGACGACCGGCACCGTGCCGCACGAGGCCGGCCGGGTCGTGGGGCTGCCCGGCAGCTATGTCGTCGGCTGGATCAAGCGCGGGCCCTCCGGGGGCATCGGGGCCAACCGGGCCTGCGCGGAGGAGACGGTGGGGACGCTGCTCGCGGACGCGGTCGCCGGGGCGCTGCCGAAGCCGACGGGCACCTCCCAGGAGTTCCGCCGTCTCGCGCGGAGCCGCAGCGGACGGGGGCTCGTCGACGCGCGCGGGCTCGCCTCCATCGACCGGGCCGAGCGGGCGCGGGGCCGGGAGGCGGGGCGGCCACGGGTCAAGCTCGCGACGGTGCCGGAGCTCGTCGCGGCGGCGCGGGGCAGCCGGCGGCTGCGGGGCTGAGTGCTTCCGCGCTCCTCGGGTCCGGCCCGGGACGGCGGGCCGGTGCGGAGCGGGTCGTCCGGGTCAGACGGAGACCGGGGCGCCCAGCGCCTGGCGGAGCACGATCGCGTTGAGCCGCACCGCGAAGGGCACGACGTCGGTCAGGTCGAGCGCGAGGGTCTCGGCCTTCGGCAGCTCGACGGTCACGTCGACGCAGAAGGCCAGGGCGTACATGTGGTCCCCGGTCTCCTCGTCCTGGAGGGCGAAGAACAGGTCCCGGTAGAAGCGGGTGCGGTCCCCGGACTCCTCGTAGAAGGAGAGTCCGGGCTGCCCCTCCTGCGCGGCGAGTCCGGTGAAGGCCTGGACGAGCTCCCGCTCGACCGTGGCCCAGAAGCCGGCCTCCGCGCACTCCGGCGGCAGCGCCTGACGGACGGCCTCCTTGAGGGAGAGGACCATGACGAGGGCGGGGGCGTGCTCCTGGAGCCCCCAGCCCCGGACCATCTTCACCACGTCGCTGTCCGGGACGGCCGAGGCCGCCCGGTGGATCGCCTCGAAGTCGAAGTTGACGGTCGCCGGGGCGATCGCCTCCTGGAACACCCGGTCGATGGACCGGGCCTGCGCGAGGTGGTCCGGTGCCACCTCGACGACGGTCCTGAAACTGGCGGCCAAAGCTCCTCCTGGATGATCTCGGTGATCAATTCGGTGATCAGGAGGGGTCAGTATGCCGAGGTGCCGGAGGCCGGGTGCCGGGTGTCCGCCGTGCGGACGGTCCAGCCGCGGCCGGACGCTTCAGCCGCGGCCGCGGCGCGGCTTCCCGCTCCGGCCGGCGCCCCCGCCGCCCTTGCGGGACGCCGAGGGGCGGCCGGCGGTGCGGGAGCCGCCGCCCGGCTTCCCGGTCCTCGCCGGCTTCGCGGCCTTCTGCTGCTTGGGCTGCTTCTGGCCCTTCTTCTCCTCGGCGCGGCGGCCCCGGGTGCTGTTCACGGTGCGGCCGCGCACGATGCCGATGAACTCCTCCACCAGGTCGGGCGCCTCGTCCGCCGCCGGCCACGACAGGGCCACCCGCGACTGCGGGACGCCGACGAGGGTGCGGTAGGTGAGGTCCTTGCGGTGGTGCAGCCGGGCCAGCGACTGCGGGACGGCGAGCACGCCGACCCCCGCGGCGACCAGTTCGATCGCGTCGGCCGTCGTCGCCGGGCGCTCCATGGCGGGGCGGCCGGGCGGCCGGTCCCAGCCGAGGGTGTCGTCGAGGGGGTGCAGGACGAGTTCGTCGGCGAGGTCCTCGGCCGACACCTCCTCCACGGCCGCGAACAGGTGGTCCTTGGGGACGACGACGACCGTCGTCTCCGTGTAGAGCGGGATCGCGCTGAGGTCGTCCCGGTCGACGGGCAGCCGGACGAGGCCCGCGTCCGCGGTGCCCTCCCGGAGCGCGTCGAAGGCCTCGGCCGGGGTCATGGAGAGGAGCGTCAGGGGTACGTCGGGCAGGCGCTCGTTCCAGATCCGCACCCACTTCGCGGGTGTCGCTCCCGGCACGTAGGCGAGCCGGAAGGAGGAGGAAGGAGGAGCGGAGGAAGGGGAAGTAGCGTCCGTGCCTGTCACCCCGCCAGGTTACCGGTAGCCGCTGTGGTCGGAGCTCGCCCGCATGCTCGATACCCTTGACACCATGACGTCGCACCAGAACACCCAGACGATGAAGCCCGCGACCGCGGCGAAGAAGCTGGGTGTGTACCTCGAGGCCACCCCCGCAGAGTTCCAGGAGGGTGTCGTCTCGCGCACCGAGCTGAACGAGCTCCAGGCCAATCCGCCGGCCTGGCTCCAGGAGCTGCGCAAGAACGGTCCGCACCCCCGCCCGGTGGTCGCGTCGAAGCTGGGCATCTCCATCGCCGGTCTCGCGCGCGGCGGCATCACCGAGCCGCTGACCACCGAGCAGATCGACGCGCTCAAGCAGGAGTCCCCGGAGTGGCTCCAGAAGGAGCGGGCCACCCAGGCGGAGGTCCGCAAGGAGACCGTCCGCATCAAGGAGCGCAACGAGGAGCGGGCGCGCCGGCAGCAGGGCGCCTGACGGGACTCCCCGCCGGCCCTCGATCGGCTCCCCGCACGCCTGATCGTCTCCCGCGCCGGTCCGTACCGAAGCCCTTCGGTACGGACCGGCGTGGCGTTTCTCCGGGTGAGGGAGGCATTCCCTCATGAGTGACACCAGCACCGCGTACGAGCCGCCGGTCGTCGTCGGCGTGGACGGGTCCGAGCACAGCCTCCGGGCCCTGGAGTGGGCGCTGAGCGCCGCGGAGGGGCTGGGCGCACCGCTGGTGGTGGCCCATGTGCGCTCCGACGCGCTCCAGCTCGGCGCCGCCCGCATCGCCTCCCTGGGTACGGTGCCGGAGCTGCCCGACACGGTCGCGCGGGCCGTACGGACGGTGGTCGAGGAGCGGGGCCACCGGGTGCCGGTGCGGTACGACTCGCTGGACGGGTCCGTGACGGACGCCCTGCCGGCGGCGGCGCGGGGGGCTCGTCTCCTTGTGACCGGTTCCCGGGGGCACGGCGGCTTCGCGAGTCTGCTCCTGGGCTCGACCAGCCGGACGCTGGCCATGACGGCGCCCTGCCCGCTGGTGGTCGTCCCGCACGAGGCGCGCGCCGCCGCGCTCACGGACGGGGCGGAGGCGGGGCGGGTGCTGCTGGGGCTGCACGCGGAGGAGACTCCGGACGAGGCGGTGGGCTTCGCCTTCGAGGCGGCTCACCACCGGGGCGTACCGCTGGAGGCGGTGACGGCGTTCCGGCTGCCTCCGCCGCAGAGCGCGGTTCTTCCGGCGCCTTCTCCCGCACTCCAGGTGCCGCCGCCGCTGCCCGTCGCGGACGAGGTGGCGGAGGCGGAGGAGCTGGTGAGGGAGGCGGAGCGCGAGCAGGAGGAGCGGCTGCGGCCGTTCGCGGCGCGGTGGCCGGGGGTGGAGCTGGTCCCGGTGGTGGTGCCGGGGGACGCGGCGGGCCGGCTCGTGGACGGGTCGCGGGACGCGGGTCTCGTGGTGGTGGGGCGGCATCACCGGCACCGCTTCGGCTCGCTGCTCCTCGGTTCCGTGGCCCATGCGGTGCTGCATCACGCGCACTGTCCGGTGGCGGTGGTGCCGCCCGTCCCCGCGGAGCCCCGGACATGACAGTCCCCGGCGGTCCGTGTCGATTCGCTCGGTCGTCGGCCGTCGCCGACGGCTCCGTGCCCGACCGGCCCCGCCGGGGGCCTGGCCAGAGCCGAGATAGGGTCACGCGGGCCTTCGGACGTCTCCGTCGGCGGGTGCGGCTCTCTCTGGTTGTCCGGTGTAAGGAAAAGTGTCCTCCCTTTTTCACCCTTTTCAAGAGTTTTCTTCATTTTTGTTACATGGCAGAGGGGCTTGTCAGAAGGGGCCTGGTAGACAGGGCTCCATGACGACCGCAGAGCACGCCGCCACCGCCGCCCGCAACGTCCAACCGCCGCCCGCCCGGGCCTCGCTCGGCGCGGGGGTCGTGGTGATCGACGATGCCGGCCGCGTCCTGCTGGGCCTGCACCGCTCCAGGGTGTGGGAGCTGCCGGGCGGCATGGTCGAGCCGGGCGAGTCGATCGAGGCCGCCGCCGTCCGCGAGCTGGCCGAGGAGACGACGCTGGTGGCGGACGCCGCCGACGTGGAGGTCCTCGGGCTGATCCTGGACTCCGTCACCTCGGCGCGGCTGACGCGGATGACCGCGGCGACGGCGGTGCGCGGCTTCCGGGGCGTGCCGGCGGTGGCGGAGCCGGACAAGATCGAGCGCTGGGAGTGGACGGCTCCGGACGACCTGCCGGAGGCTCTGTTCCTGCCGTCGGCGCAGGTGCTGCGGATGTGGCGGCCGGGGCTCCCGATCCCCGACGGCCCGTTCCACCGCTATGCCCTGGGCCGGCTGCCCGACTGAGGCCGCGCCGGTGCGGTGCGTCACCGCGCGAGCCCCGGCGGGCGTGGCTAGCGTGGCCCGAGGAACACGTCATCGAATCGGAAATGGGAGTCACCGCCATGGCCGCACGACCTGAAGGCACACCGGTCTGGACCGACGCGATGTACACCGACGTCGAGGGCGCCAAGACGTTCTACGGCGATGTGCTCGGCTGGGACTTCGGCGAAGCCTCCACGGAATTCGGCAACTACACGCAGGCCTACAAGGGCGGCAAGGCGGTCGCGGCCGTCGTCCCGCCGATGCCGGGACAGGACGGGGAGCCGCAGTCGGCCTGGTGTCTGTACTTCGCCTCGCCGGACGTCGCGGCGACGGCGGAGAAGATCCGGGGCGCGGGCGGCACCGTTCTGATGGAGCCGATGCGGGTCGGCGACTTCGGCTCGATGTGCATCGCCCAGGACCCGGCGGGCGTCACGTTCGGCGTCTGGCAGTCCGGCGAGCACGAGGGCTTCGAGCGGGAGGGCGAGCCCGGCTCGTACGCCTGGGCCGAGATCTTCACCCGGGAGCCCGCGAAGGCCGACGCCTTCTTCACCGAGGTCTTCGGCTACAACTCCAAGAAGATCAAGGACGAGCACATGGACTACCGGGTCTTCGACCTCGGTGGCGAGCGGCCGGTGCTCGGCCGGATGGTGATGTCGGACGAGGACTTCCCGCCGGAGGTCCCCTCGTACATCCAGATCTACTTCGCCGTCGACAACTGCGACCTGGCCGTGGATCGTGCCGAAGCCCTGGGCGGGCGGAAGGTGTTCGGGCCGATGGACAGCCCGTTCGGCCGGTTCGCGGCGATCGTGGACCCGCATGGTGCCGCCTTCGCGGTGATCGACGAGAAGACCACCGTCGGGGACATGCCCGAGTTCGAGTGAGCGGTACGGCGCGGCGCCACGGTGGTGCCGCGCCGTCGTGCGTCAGGCCCCGTCCCGGACGGCGACGATGCCGTTGAAGACCCCCACGTACGCGGTGCCGTCGGGGCCGATGGTGATCGGCGCCCAGTTGTTGTCGTAGGCCGGGCCGGTGCCGGTGAAGCGCGAGAAGGCGCGCCGTCCGGTGCGGAAGTCGACGGCCGTGAGGTACCAGGCGTCGATGCCCCAGGCGTTGGGGCGCTTCTCGTAGAAGTAGAGCAGTCCGTTGGCGGTGGAGAGCTTCGGGACCGTGGAGGGCGAGCGGACGTCGCTCTCCCAGACGGTGTCGCAGCCGCTGCCGTCGGCGCGGACGTCGATCCGGGTCGCGCCGCCGACGACGCTGCGGCCGAGGAGGAGCGTACCGGGGTTCTCGTAGCCGTAGTTGTTCTCGACGACGAGGCTGTCGCCCCAGCTGATCAGGGAGTTGTCGGTGGTGGAGGCGCCGGATCCGAAGACGGGCACCTTGCAGACGAGCCGCTCCGCGGCGGGCACGTCGGCGCCCCTGCGGTAGACGAGGACGTTCATCCGGTCGTCGGCGTTGTCGGTGATGGCGACGTACTGGTCCCGGGTGCCGAAGAGGTCGGGGGTGGTGCCCGAGCCCTGGTTCACCGAGCCGGGCTTGGTGCCGGTCCCCCGGTCGTACGTCTCGCGCCACTGGACGCGGGGGACGCCGTCGGCGTCGGCGCGGAAGCCGTACAGGGCGTGGTCGGTGACGATGGAGACGCCGTCCTCGGCGACGGAGAAGGAGTTCTGGATCTCCTCGCCGTCGAGCCGGATCGCGCGCAGGGCGCCCGTCGCGGGGTCGACGGTGCCGACGCGGCCGAGCCGGGTCACCCACCAGATGCGGCCGTCCCAGTCCGGCATGACGGAGGTGACGGGGTCGCAGACGCCGCTGGGGAAGAGGTTGGTCCAGGTGACGCAGTCGTGCGGCACGAGGGAGGTGAGGTCCCAGTCGTTCTCGACGGCGAACTCCCAGGCGCCGTCGACCTTCTGACGGTGGGCGATGCGCAGGACGTGCTGTCGGGAGTCGGCGAGGACGACCCGGTCCCGGTCGTCCAGGTAGAAGTAGGCGCCGCCGGAGGTGTCCTTGAAGATCTTCTCGAAGTCGAGGCGGGTGATGGCCTCGACGGTGGAGGAGCGCTGCGGCAGCTGGTACTCGGCGAGGGTGCCGAGGGTGCGCGGGTCGAGCAGCTTCAGGAGGAAGCCGCTGAAGGTGCCGCAGACGGTGACGAGGCGGCCGCCGGCGTCGAAGGTGACCGTGGCGCACTCGCCGCCGACGGCGGCGATCTTCTCGCTGGTGACCTTCGGGTCGCGGCCGAGCGGCCCGGACCAGGGGTAGGTACCGCTGCCGGCGCCGTCGGCGTGCATGCCGCTGCGGCCGTTGGGGGCGAGGTACGGGTGCTGGGCGGGGCCCTTGCCCGGCACGGGCCGCGCGGTGGCGGGGGCGCCCTCGTAGTGGTCGACGAGGCGGTGACCGGGGGCGAGGGGTATCTCCTCGGCCTGGGCGACGGGCGCGGAGCCCGCCAGAAGGGTCGCCGCGAGCGCGGCGACCAGCGCGAGCGCGCGCGCTCGTCTGCGGGGCGGTGGGGTGGTCAAAGCGGCTCCTCGGGTCCTGACGGGTGTCGCGCCGGCGGCCGACGCTAGGACCGAGTTCGTGAAATGTACATGGAACTGCCCTGGGTTTCATGGGCAGTTCACAGCAGTTCACGGGAGTTCACGGAGCCGTGACGATCACGGTCTGAGGCTGGAGACCACGTTGGCGGTGGCGGCCACGCCGTTGTGGATGGTGGGCGCCATGCTGGTGCCGGCGAGGAAGAAGCCGAGCAGGGCGCAGACCAGGGCGTGCGTGACCTTCAGGCCACCGTTCCGCAGGAAGATCACGGCCAGCACCAGCAGCAGCACCACGACAGAAATGGAAACGGCCATCGCTCTCACGTCCCTCCGTCGCCGCACCGGAATTGCGGCGTTCGGCGGACAGTGTGGCGGAATGCACGGTCCGTCCGGGCGTATGGCGGGGCGGCCATACGGGTGAGATTCGGCCAGGGGGCGGTCGGGGGACCGCGGCGAGGACGCCCGCGGCGGGCGGTCGTCGTGTCCGCACCCCTCCTGAAGACCGGCTCGACAGGACGCGGAGGGGTGCGGACACGGGGCCCTTACTCGGGCGCGGGCAGGTCCATCAGAGCCGCGATCGTGTCCTGGTGCCGGCCCGCCGAACCCAGGGCGATCTGGTCGGACTTGGCCCGCTTCAGCGCCAGGTGCGCCGGGTGTTCCCAGGTCATCCCGATCCCGCCGTGCAGCTGCACGCACTCCTCGGCGGCGCGGACCGCGACCTTGGAGCAGTAGGCCTGGGCCACCGCCACGGTCAGCGGGGCGTCCGGGTCGCCGGTGGCGAGGGCGTCGGCGGCGGCGCGGGCCGCGGCCCTGGCCCCGACGAGGTCCAGCCAGAGCTGGGCCATGCGGTGCTTCAGGGCCTGGAAGGAGCCCACGGGCCGGTTGAACTGGTGGCGCTCGCGGGTGTACCGGACGGTCTCCTCCAGACACCGTTCGGCGAGGCCGAGCTGCTCGGAGGCGAGCAGTCCCGCGCCGGCGAGGAGGCCGCGCCGGACGGCCGCGCGGGCGGTGTCGCCGTCGGCGAGCCGGGTGCCGCTCCCGGGCTCCGGGGTGACGCGGGCGAGGGGGCGGGTGAGGTCGAGCGGGATCTGCGGCTCGACGGTCGCCTCTCCGGCCGGTACGGCGTACAGGCCGTCGGCGCGCGGGACGAGGAGGACGTCGGCCGCGACGGCGTCGGCGACGCCCGCGACGGTGGGGACGGGCAGCGGCCCTGCGCCGGTCGCGGTGGACGGGGACGGCGCTCCGGGCGGGAACGGCTCCGCGTCCGGTGCGGTCGACAGGGGTACGGCGAGCACCGCGACCGTCCGGCCGCTCGCGAGCTCCGCCAGGAGCTCGACGGCCGGGCCGCCGCCCTCCCCCGCGAGGCCGAGCAGCGTCTCCGTGGCCACCACCGCGCTCGTGAGGTACGGCAGCGGTGTCACCGCGCGGCCCAGCTCCTCCAGGACCACCGCGGCCTCGCGGTGGCTCGCGCCCTGGCCGCCGAGCTTCTCGGGGACGAGGAGTCCGGCGGCGCCGATGTCGCCCGCGAGGGACTTCCAGAGGCCGGGGACGTACGGCTCGTCCGTCTCGATCCGGTCGAGGAGGGTCTGGTGGCCGGCCCGGTCGGCGAGCAGGGCGCGGACGGCCGCCCTCAGGTCGTCCTCGGTCTCGGAGTACAGCAGATCGGTCTGTGCCGTCATCGGGTCAGGTCCTTCCAGGCGACGTCCTTGTCGTTGCGGGGCTCCGGCGGCAGGCCGAGGACCCGCTCGGCGACGATGTTGAGGAGCACCTCGCTGGTCCCGCCCTCGATCGAGTTGCCCTTGGAGCGCAGATAGCGGTATCCGGCGTCCCGTCCGGTGAAGTCGACGAGCTCGGGGCGGCGCATCTCCCACTCGCCGTACAACAGGCCTTCGTCCCCGAGGAGTTCGACCTCCAGGCCGCTGATGGCCTGGTTGAGCCGGGCGAAGCCGAGCTTCATCGCGCTGCCCTCGGGGCCGGGCTGTCCGGCGACGAGCTGCTGGCGCAGGCGTTCGCCGGTGAGCCGGGCGACCTCGGCGTCGACCCAGAGGTCGAGGAGGCGCCGGTGCAGCTCGTGGGTGCGCAGCTCGGGGCGCTCGCGCCAGGTCGTGGCGAGCTTCCCGATCATGCCGCCCTCGCGGGGGATGCGGGCGCCGCCGATGGAGACCCGCTCGTTCATCAGGGTGGTCTGGGCGACCCGCCAGCCGTCGCCGACCTCGCCGAGACGGTGGGCGTCGGGGATGCGGACGCCGGTGAGGAAGACCTCGTTGAACTCGGCCTCGCCGGTGATCTGGCGCAGTGGCCTGACCTCCACCCCGGGGTCGGTCATGTCGCAGACGAAGTAGGTGATGCCCCGGTGCTTGGGGGCGTCCGGGTCGGTGCGGGCGATGAGGATGGCCCAGCGGGCGATGTGGGCGCTGGAGGTCCACACCTTCTGCCCGTCGATCACCCAGCTGTCGCCGTCCCGTACGGCGCGGGTGCCGAGCGCGGCGAGGTCGGAGCCGGCGCCGGGCTCGCTGAAGAGCTGGCACCAGACCTCCTCGCCGACCCAGAGGGGCCGCAGGAAGCGCTTCTTGACCTCCTCCGAGCCGTAGGCGAGGAGGGTGGGGGCGGCCATGCCGAGGCCGATGCCGATCCGGCGCGGGTCGTTGTCGGGGGCTCCCGCGGCGGCGAGTTCGGCGTCGACGACGGCCTGGAGGGCGCGGGGCGCGTCGAGTCCGCCGAGGCCCACGGGGTAGTGCACCCAGGCGAGTCCGGCGTCGAAGCGGGCCTCCAGGAAGTCGGTGCGGTCGGTCGTGGCGGGCGGGTGCTCGGCGAGCAACTGCCTCGTTCGGGAGCGGAGTTCCTCGGCGTCGGTCATGCGTGGGCTCCTTCCGGGAGGACGACCAGGCGGCCGGTGGTGGCGCCGTCGGCGACGCGCTGGACGGCGTCCGCCGCGCCCGCGAAGGGGACGCGTTCACCGATGAGCGGCTTGATGAGCCCCTTCGCCGCGTAGGCGGTCAGGGTCTCGTGGCAGCGGCCGATGGAGGCCGGGTCCTTCGCCGCGTACAGGCCCCAGTGGAGGCCGAGGACCGAGTAGTTCTTCACCAGGGCGTGGTTGAGGGCGGGGGCGGGAACGGTGCCGCTCGCGAAGCCGACGATCACGATCCGGCCCTCGAAGGCCACGCACTTGGCGGACTGCTGGTAGGCCTCGCCGCCGACCGGGTCGTAGATCACGTCGGCGCCCCGGCCGCCGGTCGCGGCCTTGACGGCGGCGATGACGTCCTCGGAGCGGCGGTCGATCACCAGGTCGCAGCCGAGGGCGCGGGCGACGGCCGCCTTCTCGGGGCCGCCGACGACGCCGATGACGGTCGCGCCGGCCGCCTTGCCGAGCTGGACGGCGGCGCTGCCGACGCCGCCCGCCGCCGCGTGGACGAGGAGGGTCTCGCCCTCCTGGAGGGCGGCGCGGCGGTGCAGGCCGAACCAGCCCGTCTGGTAGCCGATGTGCAGCGCGGCGGCCTCGGCGTCGTCGAGCGCCTCCGGGGCGGGCAGGAGCCCGGCGGCGTCGGCGAGGGTGTACTCGGCGAAGCCGCCGTGCGGGAGGGCGGCGGTGGTGATGACCCGGCGCCCGTCCTCGGTCTCGGCGCAGACCTCGACGCCGGGGGTGAAGGGCAGCGGGGGCCGCACCTGGTAGTGGCCGCGGCAGAGCAGCGCGTCGGGGAAGTTGACGTTCGCCGCGCGGACCCTGAGGAGGACCTGGCCGTCGCCGGGCGTGGGCGGTTCCACCTCTTCGCGGCGCATCACCGCGCGCGGTTCGCCGTTCTCGTACACACGCCATGCCTGCATCCGGAATGCCTCCTCCGTACCGAGCGGTCGGTGGCATACTAAGCGGTCGCTTGCCCCGAGGGGAACCGGTCAGCCGGACTTCTTGGGACGCGCCCTGACGTGCATGCGCTCCCCCTGCGGCCCGAACAGGCTCAGGAACTCCACCGGACCCTCGGCCGTCGGCCCGAACCAGTGCGGGACGCGCGTGTCGAACTCGGCCGCCTCGCCGGCGGCCAGGACGACGTCGTGCTCGCCCAGGACGAGCCGGAGCCTCCCGGAGAGCACGTACAGCCACTCGTACCCCTCGTGCACCCGGGGCTCCGGCGCCTCGTGCGCCTTCTCCTGGATCACCTTGTACGCCTGGAGCCCGCCGGGCTGCCGGGTCAGGGGGTACATCGTCCGCCCGTGGCGCACGATGGGCTTCGCCTTGACCCGGGGGTCGCCCACCGGCGGGGCCCCGACCAGCTCGTCCAGGGGGACCTGGTGGGCGCGGGCGAGCGGCAGGAGCAGTTCGAGGCTGGGCTTGCGCTGCCCGGACTCCAGCCGGGACAGGGTGCTCACGGAGATCCCGGTGGCGGCGGAGAGCTCGGCGAGCGTCACCCCGCGGTCACGGCGGACACGGCGGAGCCGGGGGCCGACCTCGGTCAGCACGGCGTCGATGCGATCGTCTTCGGTCATGCGGCCAGTGTTGCAGAAACGGCAAGGTTCTTTGCGGAACGCTCATAGGCGGGGCCCTCTCTCTCCAGGGGGCGGGTCGAACCGGTATTCCCGTCGGCCGGCCGGATGAAAGAGGGCGACTGGGGCTGCGCCGCACGGGCCCACGGGTGAGGATCGGCCATGGTGACCACATTCGGCCACGTACGACACAAGGACGGGACACCTCCATGCTCGGTACGCAGTTCACCCAGGGCTCCCCCAACTGGCTCGACCTCGGCAGCCCCGACACCGAGGGCGCCGCCGCGTTCTACGGAGCCGTCTTCGGCTGGGAGTTCCGGTCGGCGGGGCCGGAGGCCGGCGGCTACGGCTTCTTCCGGCAGGACGGCCACACGGTCGGCGCCCTGGGGCCGCTCGACGAGGGCGCGCGCAGCGCCTGGACGGTGTACTTCCAGACCTCGGACGCGGCCGCGACCCAGAAGGCCGCCGAGGCGGCGGGCGGAAGGGTCCGCGTCGAGGCCTTCGACGTCATGGACGCCGGCCGCATGGCCTGCCTCACCGACCCGGCCGGCGCCGAGTTCGCCGTCTGGCAGCCGGGCAAGGTGAAGGGCCTGGAGCGGACCTCCTCCCCGAACACCCTCGTCTGGGCCGAACTGCACGTCCCCGACCCGGAGTCCACGCTCGGCTTCTACCGGAGCCTCTTCGACTGGCGTTGGGCGTCGATGGACGCCCCCGGCATGACCTACCGGGTGATCTCCACCGCCGAGGGGGACCAGGAGGAGGCCTCCTTCGGCGGGGTGGCGGAGGCCCAGGAAGGGATGACGCCCTCCTGGATCCCCTACTTCGCGGTCGAGGACGCCGACGCGACCGCCCTCTCGACCCTGGGCAACGGCGGCTCGGTCCTGATGCCCGCCGCCGACATCCCCGACGTCGGCCGCATCGCCTGGCTCGCCGACCCCTCCGACGCGATCTTCGCGGTGCTGAAGCCCGCGCCGAGGGGGTGAGCGGGACCCGTCCCCAGCGTCAGCGGCCGAAGAGTTCGAACGTCACCGCCGGGCGGTTCGCGAAGCGGGACGAGGATCGGGCGGTCGCCGTGGTGAGGAAGGTGCGGACGTACTCCTCCGGGTCCTCGTCCGTCAGCGCCTCGATGTAGGCGCGGTGGCAGAGGAGGGAGCGGATCGCGCGGTCCAGGCCCGGGGCCGCGTCGACCGCGTGGGTCGGGGTGCTGGAGGCGGCGACCGCGACCCAGCGGACGCCGTTCCAGGGCTCCAGGCCCTGCTCGGTCAGTTCGGGGAAGATCCAGCGGTTTCCTGCGTCGGCGGCCGCGTCCAGCGTGGCGCGGCCGACGGCCAGGTGGTCGGGGGTGTTCCAGGGCGCGCCCGGACCCCCGCCCCAGGTGTCGCGGTGGTTGAGGGTGATCACGAGCTCCGGGCGGTGGCGGCGGATCGCGGCCGCGATGTCCCGGCGCAGGCCGAGCCCGTACTCGATCACGCCGTCGCGGTGGTCGAGGAACTCGACGGTGTCCACGCCGACGACGGCGGCGCTGTCCCGCTGCTCGCGCTCGCGGAGCGGGCCGCAGACGTCCGGGGCGAGGGTGTCGATGCCGGCCTCGCCCCGGGTCGCGAGGACGTACGCGACCTCCTTCCCCTCGTCCGTCCAGGCGGCGACCGCCGCCGCGCAGCCGTACTCCAGGTCGTCGGGGTGGGCGACGACGCACAGCGCGCGCTGCCAGTCGCCGGGCATCTCCAGGAGGTCCATCGCATCCGTGTCGATCATGACCGCAGGATACGGGTCGCGTCCGCCGCCGTCGGGCGGAACGCCCCGGCGAGGATCACCGAGCGCGAGACGTGGCGCGGGCGGTCCGGGTTGAGGCCGCGCCGGTCCGCGAGGGCGACCGCGAGCCGCTGGGCGCGGACGAGGGCCGCGACCGGATCGATCGCGTCGGCGGCGAACAGCGCGCCGGTGGACTCCACTTCGTCCCGGAGCCCGGACGGGGCGGGGCCGAGGCAGCAGACCAGGCTCGCCCGGTCGCTGATGCTGATCGGGCCGTGGCGGTACTCCATCGCCGCGTACGACTCCGTCCAGGCGCGGGCCACTTCGCGCAGTTTGAGCGCCGCCTCGTCGGCGAGCCCGACGGTCCAGCCGGTGCCGAGGAAGGTGAACTGACCGCGCCGCTCCCAGGCGGCGGGCAGCTGCTCGTAGAGGACGAGTTCGGCGTCGGCGATCGCCGGGCCGAGGTCCACCCCGAGCCCGGCGCGCAGGAGTTGGAGGGCGGTGGTGGCGAATCGGGTCTGGACGACGGAGCGTTCGTCGGCGAAGCCGAGGTCGACGATCCGGTCGGCGAGCCGCCCGGCGGGGCTGTCGGGGACGCCGGTGACGACGAGCGTCGGGACGCGGCCGGCGGCGCGGGCGAGCAGGTCCACGACCTCCGTGGTGGTGCCGGAGCGGGTGAGGGCCACGATCCGGTCGTAGCCACGGCCGAGCGGGGTCGTGTCGGAGGCGGGGAACGCGTCGGTCTCGCCCGCGCCGAGGGACTCCCGCAGCGCGGCGTAGGCGCGGGCGATGAAGTACGAGGTGCCGCAGCCGACGACCGCCACCCGCTCGCCTCGGGCCGGCAGCAGGCCGGTGTCGCGGTCGGCGATCTCGGCGGCACGCCGCCAGCAGTCGGGCTGGCCGGCGATCTCCGCGCTGACGTGGGTGCTCATGGTCCGGGTCCTCTCCTCGCAGGGGCCCTCACGGGTCCGGACCGAGTTGTATCCCCGCGCGAGCAGAGCACACCATGAGCAATCCGAACTCACCCCTTGGACTTTTGTGGGTCCCCCGGCGTCCGCCCGCCGCAGGAGGCCCGGACCACCAGGCGCGGTCTCAGCTGTACCTGGTGGAGCGGCGCCGCGTCCCCCTCGGCGAGCCGCCGGAGCAGGATCTGCGCGGCGAGGCGGCCGAGCTGGTACTTGGGGGGCGAGACGGCCGTCAGCGGGGTCTCCGCGACATCGGCGAACTCGTTGTCGTAACTGATCAGGGCGAGGTCCTCGGGCACCCGGAGCCCGGCACGGCGGGCCGCTCCGAGCATCAGGGCGGCCTCCCGGTCGCCGAAGCAGAGCGCGGCGGTCACGCCGGTGGAACGCAGCGCGGCGAGCGCCCGGTCGGCGCGGTCCGGGTCCCAGCGGGCCATCACGTCCCGCTCGTACGCCGGGGCTGCGGGCAGTCCGAGGTCGGTGAGCGCACGGGCGAAGCCCGACTCGATGGGCGCGGTGGTGGGCGCGTCGGTGCGGGCGACGAGCCCGAGCCGCTCGTGGCCGAGGGCGCGCAGATGGCGCACGGCGTCGTAGGCGCCGCCCTCGTGGTCGGTGCAGACGTGCTCGGTGGGGTCGCCGGGGCCGTGGGCGGCGAGCCGGCGTTCGACGAGGACGGCGGGGACGGGCAGGGCGAGGAGCTCCTCGGCGCGCCGCCCCGGGTCGGTGGCGGTGTGCAGGCTGGGGACGAGGAGGAGCCCGTGGACCCCGGCGGAGAGGAGCCGTTCGACGGCGGCGTCCTCCTCGACGGGGTCGTAGTGCGAGCAGGCGAGGACGAGCCGGGCGCCGACCGCCGCGAGTTCCCTCTCGATGCCCTGGAGGACGCGCGGGTAGTAGAAGGTGGTGTCGGGGACGAGGACGCCGACGATCCGGCGGTCGGCCCGGTCCCGCTCGGGCCGGTGGGCGGAGAAGGTGCCCGCGCCCTGGCGCCGTTCGACGAGGCCGAGGGCGACGAGGTCCTCGTAGGCGCGGCGGACGGTGGTGACGGAAAGGCCCGTCTCGGTGGCGAGGGCCCGCTCGGTGGGGAGCTTGCTGCCGGGGGGCCAGGTGCCGTCGAGGATGCCGCGCCGCAGCTCCGCCATGAGGGCCCGGAACTTCAGCTCCCGGCCGGAGGCCGGTGTCTCGCGTGCCGTCATCCGGGCCCCCTCGTGCGGACTCGGCGCGTCCCGGCCCGCCCGCGTCAGACGTCGTACGTCATTGCTGATCGATTGCGCGCCGAATCCTATGCCCGTTCCTCCGGGGCCGGACGGTCAGATCTCGTCCCGGGCGAGGGCGAGGAGCCGGTCGAGGACGCGCGGCCCGCCGGCCCGCACCCCGTCGTGCTCGAACTCGTCGGTCACCCAGGTCCGCAGGCCGCGTACGGCACGCGCGGTCTCCAGGGAGTGGGCGGTGTCGACGTACAGGTCGTCGTGGTAGACGGCGGCCGCCACCGGGACCCGGTTGGCGGCGAGGCGCTCGGGGTCGTACAGCGGGGACCAGTCGGTGCGCGCGGCGAGCAGTTCGGCGGTCTCGCGGAGCGGGCGCAGGGCGGGGTCGGTGGTGAAGTGCCAGGGGTGGACGGTCTCGCCGGTGAAGAGCAGCGGTGCCCCCTCGGCGAGCGCCGCGCGGGCGTCGAACTCGGGGTGCTCGGCGCGGACCCGCTCGGCGGCCCAGGCGGTGGGGCCCCGGCCCTGGGCGTAGATGGCCTCGTGGAGCACGGCGTACAGCGGGTGCCCGGCGTACGACAGGTGCGCCTGGACCTGCTCCAGGAAGGCGTCGGAGAGCGCGGGCCCGTCCGGGGTGGGCACGAAGGCGCCCTCCAGGAGCAGATGGAGCTGGTGGGTGCCCTCGCCGGAGCCGAGGAGGATGCCGAGGGACTGGAAGGCCTCGACGGTGAGGAGCCCGCCGCCGGGGAGGGTGACCTCCCGGTCGAGGAGGTGGGCGGCGATCGCGCGGGCCCGTTCGGCGTCCTGGGGGTAGCGGGCGAAGTGGGCCTCGTTCTTCCGCCGGACGCGGGGGTACGCGGCGCGGTAGACCTCGTCGGCGGTGGCGTCGAGGGAGGGCAGGCCGCCGGTGACGAGGACGGTGTCCAGCCCCTCGGGGGCGGTGGAGAGGTAGTGGGTGGCGCAGAAGCCGCCGAAGCTCTGGCCGAGGACGGTCCAGGGGGCGCCGCCGGTGAGACGGCGCCGGACCAGCTCGCAGTCCTGGACGATGGAGTCGGCGCGGAAGTGGGCCAGGTAGTCCGCCTGCTCGGCCGGACCGCCGCGCAGCGGCAGGGTCTGCCGGTTGGCGGGGGTGGAGCGGCCCGTGCCGCGCTGGTCGAGGAGGAGGACGCGGAACTCCTTCACGGCGCGGCCGAGCCAGGCCTGCGGGCCGATGAAGCGGCGGGCGCCGAAGCCGGGCCCGCCCTCCAGGTAGACCAGCCAGGGCAGCTTCTCGCGGCCGGATCCGGCGTGGCCGCTCGCGACGACCTCACGGCCGAAGACCTCGATGCGCTCGCCGTCGGGGCGGGCGTGGTCGAGGGGGACGGGGAAGCGGTGGTCCGTGAGGACGAGGCCCGGCTGCCGGTAGGTGGTCAACGCTGCTCCTGCTCCTGTTCGGTACGCCCCCCGCGCGGACAGTGGATCACACGGCGGGGGTGTTCCCGGGCAGGTCCCTCCCCTGTCGTCGGCGCGGGCGGAGGTCACCCCGGGCCGGGCCGTCCGGGGACGGCCCGGCTCCGCCGGCGGGCGCTCAGGGAGCGATGGGCAGCTGCCGCTTGTGCTCGGTGAGTTCGTAGCGGCGGACGATCGTGGCGTAGGCGGCCTCCGCGACCGGCTTGCCCTCCAGGAAGTCGTCGATGTCGTCGTAGGTGACGCCGAGCGCGTCCTCGTCGGCCTTGCCCGGGTCGAGGGTCTCCAGGTCGGCCGTGGGGGTCTTCCACACCAGCTCGGCGGGGGCGCCCAGCTCGTCGGCGATCGCGCGGACGCGCCGCTTGGTCAGGCCGGTCAGCGGGACGACGTCGGCGGCGCCGTCGCCGAACTTGGTGAAGAAGCCCGAGACGGCCTCGGCGGCGTGGTCGGTGCCGACCACGAGACCGTCGTGGGCGCCGGCGACCGCGTACTGGGCGATCATCCGCTGCCGGGCCTTGATGTTGCCCTGCACGAAGTCCTGGTGGTGGGCGTCGCGGAAGGTCGTCCCGCCGGCGAGGCAGGCCTCCAGGGCCGCGTCACTGGCCGCCTTGACGTCCACGGTGAGGACCCGGTCGGCACGGATGAAGCCGAGGGCGGTCTGCGCGTCCTGCTCGTCGGCCTGCACGCCGTACGGCAGGCGCATCGCGTAGAAGGTGGCGTCGTGGCCGGCGGCGCGGGCCCGCTCCACGGCGAGCTGGCAGAGCCGGCCGGCGGTCGTGGAGTCGACGCCGCCGCTGATGCCGAGGACCAGGGAGCGCAGCCCGGTGGAGGTGAGCCGCTCGGTGAGGAAGGCCACCCGGCGCTCGATCTCCGCCTTCGGGTCGAAGGTGTCGGCGACCTGGAGGTCCCGGGCGATCTGCTGCTGGAGGGCGATGGACGCCGGGTCGGTCACGGAAGTCTCCTCGTCAGGGTCGGTCGACGGTGTACCCGCTGGTACGGGGTGCACCGGCGTCGACTCTACGCGCCGCCCGCCGGAGCCACGGACGCGTCCCCGGTGGACAGGCCCTGGCCGTCCGGGGTGCACAGGACCTCGACCCGCTGGACGAGGTTGTTGGCGAAGCCGCCGCGGTTCCACGGCGCGGTGAGCGGCTGGACGTTCCCCTCGGCGTCGGTGGCCCGGACGGTCAGGTGGCGCAGTCCCGGCGTCGCGTTCCAGGTGGCGTACCAGGCGGACCAGGCCCAGGGGTGCGCGGGGTCCCGCTCGGTCTCGGCGTCGGTCCAGGCCGCCCCGCCGTCCTCGCTGACCTCGACGCGGGCGATCGGGCCGTGCCCGGACCAGGCGCGTCCGGTGAGCGGCACGGGGCCGGGGCGCACGACGCGGGTGCGGGACATGAAGTCGGGGAAGCCCGGTGGCACCATCAGGGCCCGGGGCGCGATGAGCGTGACGGGCTCCCCCGGTTCGTCCGCCTCCCGGCGCAGGCGGTAGGCGACGCTCTGCTGGAAGCCGGTGTACGGGGTGTCGGTGAGCGTGATGTCGTGGAGCCACTTCACGTGCGCCATGCCGTACCAGCCGGGGACGACGAGCCGGAGCGGGCTGCCGTGCTGCGGCGGCAGGGGCGCGCCGTTCATCGCGTACGCGACGAGGACGTCCCGGGCGGGGTCGGCGGCCGTGGCCAGGGGCAGGCTGCGGCGGTAGTCCTGCTCGACGCCCCGCTCGACCCCGTGGTCGGCGCCGGTGAACACCGCGTCGACCGCGTCCTCCGCGATGCCCGCCTCGGCGAGGAGGGCGGCGAGCGGGACGCCGGTCCAGTCGGCGGTCCCGACGGCCTCGACCAGCCAGGGCTGGCTGACGGGGCGGGGCGTGAGCCGGGCCCGGCCGTTCCCGGCGCACTCCAGGGTGACCCGGCGGGTGACGGCGGGCCGGGCGCGGAGCGCCGCCAGGTCCAGGCCGAGCGGCCGCAGGACCCGGCCGCCGACGGTGAGCCGCCAGCCGTCCGCGTCGGTGGCGGGGATGTCGTAGTGCGCGAGGACGTAGTGGAGTCCGGGCGGGGTGACGTCGTACCGCAGGGCTTCGAGGGGCAGTCCGTGGTTGCGGGCGGCGAGGGCGAGCTCCTGTGCGGTGACGCCCTCGTCGGGGCCGGCCACGCGTCCCGGTGTGCTGATGTCGCTCAGACCACTCAGGGATCCGTCCATGCCCTCATGGTGCGCCCCGCCCAGGGACCCGGCACGTCGACGGGGACGGCCCCGTCAGGGCTGTCGGGGCTGCGGCACGGGGCCGTCCCGCGGGGGCCCTGCCGGGGGTCTCGACGTGGGCCGTCCTGCGGGCCCTGCGGGGCCCCGGCGCAGGAGGTCCTCTCGGCCCTGCCGGGCACCTCGGCGCGGGTCCGTCCCCTCAGCCCTGCCGGGGGACGCGCAGGGCGCGGTCGAGGCCGGCCTGCGGGGGGCCCGTGAGGGCTCGGACGAAGATCTCCTCGTAGGCCGGTTCACCGATCGTCGCGCGGGCGGTGTCCGCGTACTTCTCGCGCAGGGCCCGCAGGCCGGGCAGGCCGCGCCGGGGCTGGCCGGTGGAGCGCCAGTACGCCTCGCCCGTGCCGCTCACGTCGGCGGCGCGCTCGCCGTCCCCGGCCGCCGCGAGGGCGGTGGCGAGGACGTCGAGGCCGAGGGCGACGCCGAGGCTCGCGCCCAGGCTGCGGGTGCCTTCGAGCATGGCGCGGGCGTGGCCGGCGGCGGCCGCCGGGTCGCCCTCCAGGAGGCCGGTGAGGGCGAGCTGGTAGTCGAGGGCGGTGCGGATCCAGTGCTCGTCGAGCTCCTCGCACCGGGCGCGCAGCCGGAGCGCCCCCTCGCGGGCCTCGGCGAGGCGGCCGAGGCCGGTGAGGGCGAAGACCCGCACGAGCCGGCAGCGGAGCCGGGCGGCGGAGTCGGCGGGACCGCCCCGGGCGGCGTCGAGGACGTGGCCCACGACGACGTGCGCGGCCATCGGCCGGCCGGTGGTCAGGGCGATGAGCCCGGCGAGGGCGGCGGCGTCGAGGGTGAGGTCGCCGGGCCGGTCGCGGTCGTGGTCGTGGTCGCCGCGAGGAGCTCCCTCGTGCGGCGAGGGCTCGACGTGCTCCGCGTACCTGGCCTCGCGGGCGCAGCGCTCGCTCACCTCCTGCGCGGGGCCGGGCTCGCCCTGCAGGACCAGGGTGACGCCGAGGGCCCACAGGGCGCGGGCCCGGGCGCGGCCCCGGCTCTCGCTGAGGAGGAGGGCCTGTTCGAGGCCGTCGCGGGCCTCGTGGAGGCGGCCCCGGCAGGACCAGGCGAAGGCGACGGAGCCGACGAGGTCGAGGGCGGCGTCGGGGTCGGTGCGCAGCAGCCGGTCCAGGGCGGTGCGCAGGTCGGTGTGGTGCGCGTCGACGGTCCGGTACCAGCGGAGTTGGCGGGCGCCGTGCCATGCGGTCTCGGCCCGGCGGGCCAGGCCCCGGAAGTGGGTGGCGTGCCGTTCGGCGACCGTCGCGGTCTCGCCGGTGCGGTCCAGCCAGGTCGCCCCGTACTCCCGGATGGTGTCGAGCATGCGGAGTCTGCCGGCGGCGTCCGGCGGGCGGACCACGGAGGAGCGGACGAGTCCGTCGAGCGCGTCGGGCAGGGTCGCGCGGTTCAGGGGGCCGCCGGCGCAGACGGCGGTCGCGGAGGCGAGGTCGAAGGGGCCGCGGAAGACGGAGAGCCGGGCCCAGAGGAGGCGTTCGAGGGGGGTGCTCAGCTCGTGGCTCCAGCCGATGGCCGCGCGCAGGGTCTGGTGGCGGCTCGGCCAGACCCGCTCGGTGTGGGCGAGCAGGTCGAAGCGGGCGCCCGGTGGGGCGTCGAGGCGGGTGCCGAGCTGGTCGCGGACGGCTTCGGGGCCCTGGAGGCGGATCTGCGCGGCGGCCAGTTCCAGGGCGAGCGGGATGCCCTCCAGGCGTACGCAGATCTCGCCGGCGGGACCGGCGGCGGGAAAGTCCTCGCCGGAGGCCCGGCGGAGGAGCTCCAGGGCGTCGCGTCCGGCGGGCGGCAGCGGGTCGAGGGCGACGACCCGCTCCCCCCGGACGCCGAGGGGGCGGCGGCTGGTGGCGAGGACGGTGAGTCCGGGGGCGGCGGCGAGGAGTTCGGTGACGAGCCGGGCGCAGGGTTCGGCGAGGTGCTCGCAGGAGTCGAGGACGAGGAGCAGCCGGGCGTCGGCGAGACGGCGGCGGAGTCCGGTGGTGGCCATGCCGGGGGCGTGGTCGGCGAGGTCGACGGAGTCGGCGACGAGCGGGACGAGGAGCCGGTCGCCGTCGAGCTGGGAGAGGTCGGTCCACCAGGCGCCGTCCGGGTGTCCGTCGGCGGCGCGGTGCGCGGCGCGCAGCGCGAGCCGGGTCTTCCCGACTCCCCCGACGCCGGTCACGGTGACGAGTCGGTGGTCCGCCAACGCGGCGGAGACCCGCTCCAGTTCCGTGCGGCGCCCCACGAAACCGGGGTTCTCGTCCGGCAGATGTCCACGCACGGAAGCAGTCTCCCTCATGCGGGACCCGAACGGACCTGCGGAACCGGTTCGTTACGCCGCCGGTCTCCGTTCCGGAGCGGAAATCCGTTTGACCTGGCCCCGGGTCGGAGCTGCACTGTGCGGGGCGCCACGGCTGGTGGTGCCGATGTTCCGGGGAGGCAGCAGTACCGATGGAGATCCGTCCCACGACCGACCAGGACCGCGGCGTCTTCGTCGACACGTTGCACACCGAGTTCGGGGTCTTCCCCGAGACGCCGGCCGAGGACGGTGGGGGCGTCTGGTGGTCGGCGCTCGAGATGGAACGTGGCCTGTTCGCCCTGTCGCGGGACGGGCGGCCCGTCGGCACCGCCGCTTCGTACTCCTTCGAGCTCACCCTGCCCGGTGACGTCCTCGTCCCGGTCGGCGGAGTGACCGCCGTCGGTGTGCTGCCCTCGCACCGACGCCGTGGGGTGCTCAGTGCGATGATGCGGCATCAGCTCACCGAGCTGCGGGCCCGGGGGGACTTCCTCTCCGTACTGCTGGCCTCCGAGGCCACGATCTACGGCAGGTTCGGCTACGGCCCGGCGACCTACACGCAGCGGCTGACCGTGCCGCGCAGGCAGGCCGCGCTCGCCCCGCCCCGGGCACTCGGGACGGCCGGCGCCACGGCGGCGGGAGTGGACGCCGGCTCGGTCGAAGTGCTGCGGCGTGCCGAGTGCGGGGAGATCCTCGAAGCGGTCTACGACCGGTACCGCCGCGCACAGCCCGGCGCGCTGTCCCGGCCGCCCCGCTGGTGGGCCCTGCGGGCGGGGCAGCCCCCGATCGCTCCGGCGCCGCGTTACGTCGCCGTCCACCGGGACGCCGACGGAACCCCGGACGGGTACGCCAGTTACGCCATCGGCGAGGACCGCACCCTGACCGTCGACGAGACGATCGCCTGCGACGACGCCGTCTTCACGGCCCTGGCCCGGTTCGTGCTCGAACACGACCTGGTCAGCACGGTCGTGTTCAAGCACGTCCCGCCCGAGCATCCGCTGCGCCTGCAGCTGGCGGACTTCCGCGCCGGCGAGGTGAGCAGCCCCACCGACTGGCTCTGGGTGCGGCTGCTCGACGTCCCGGGCGCGCTGACCGCGCGCGGCTGGTTCACGGACGGCGAGCTCGTCCTCGACGTGGACGACCCGTTCCTCGGCGAGCACGGCCGGCATCTGCTGACCGTCCGGGACGGCAAGGCCGAGTGCGTCCCGACGGACCGGCAGCCCGATCTGTCCCTGGACGTGCGGGACCTGGGCTCGGTCTACCTCGGCGGCACCGCCCCGAGCACCCTGGTGCGCGCCGGGCACGTCCGGGCCCACCGCCCGGGCGCGGCCGCGCTCGCGGACGCCCTGTTCCGCGGGGAGGGCGCCCCGCACTGCCTGCACTGGTTCTGATGGCACTCGGTCGTCGTCACGCCCCTCCGACCGTGACGACGACCGAGTGCCACCCTTGTGCCCCGTCCGGCATGGTGTCGGTGCGGCGTTCCGGCTGGGTGGTGCCGGTGCCGTCGGTGGCGCGGACGGTGAGGGTGTGGCGGCCGGGGGTGGCGGCCCAGGGGTGGACCCACTGGCGCCAGGTGTCGGCGCTGTCCTCGGCGGCGAGCCGGGCGTCCTGCCAGGGGCCGTCGTCGATCCGTACCTGGACCCGGCGGATGCCGCGGTGCTGGGCCCAGGCGACCCCGGCGACCATGACGGTGCCGGCGGCGGGGCGGGCGAGGGGGCGCGGGGTGTCGATGCGGGACTGGGTCTTGACGGGGGCCTGCGCCGCCCAGCCGCGCGGGACCCAGTAGGCGTCGTACGCGTCGAAGGTGGTGAGCTCGATCGACTCGATCCACTTGCAGGCGGAGACGTAGCCGTACAGGCCGGGGACGATCATGCGGACGGGGAAGCCGTGGGTGAAGGGCAGGGGTTCGCCGTTCATCCCGAAGGCGAGGAGGGCGTCGCGGCCGTCCATGACGGCTTCGACGGGGGTGCCGATGGTCATGCCGTCGACGGAGCGGGCGACCAGCTGGTCGGCGGGGCCGCCCTCGGAGGGCGGGCGGACGCCGGCCTCGCGGAGCAGGGGGGCGAGGGGGACGCCGAGCCAGCGGGCGTTGCCGACGAGCGTACCGCCGACTTCGTTGGAGACGCAGCACAAGGTGATGTCCCGTTCGACCGTCGGCCGTGCCATGAGCTGCCGCAGAGTGAGGGTGCGCTCCTCGCGGACGCCGCTGCCATGAATGCGCAGCCGCCAGTCGCCGGCGTCGACCTTGGGGACGATGAGCGCGGTGTCGACGCGGTAGAAGTCGCGGTTCGGGGTGACGAAGGGGCTGAGGCCGGGGACGTCGAGCCGCGCTCCGACGGGCACGCCCGGTGCGGGCGAATCGGGTCGGGGCAGGACGAGGGCCGCGCGGGAGGCTGCGGCGTTCTCCTGTACGGGGCTGCCGGCGGCCCGGGCGATGGCGGCGGCGGCGGTCGCGGCGAGGCCGGTGGAGGCGGCGACGATCAGGAAGCCGCGCCGGTCCGCGCTCACGGTTCCGGGCCTCGGGGTGAGGAGGCGGCTGATCAGGACGTACAGCAGGAGCGCCCCGGCGGCGGCTCCGACCAGGGAGGGCACAGCGTCCAGGGCGGAGTCGGAGTCGGGGCGGGTGACGGCGGCGACGGCCCCGAGGACGCCGAAGGCGGCGACGGCCGCCGAGCCGAGCAGGCGGTGGCGGAGCGCGAGCAGCCCGACGCCGAGGGCGAGAACGGTGAGGAGGAGCAGGATCCCGAGCTGGAGGACGGTCTTGTCGTTCTCGCCGAAGGCGCGGATCGCCCACTCCTTGAGGGCTGCTGGGGTCCGGTCGACGACGGTTCCGCCGACAGCCACGACGGGGCCGGCCTCGGGCCGGACCCAGAAGGAGGCGAGGTCCGCGACCGCCAGGGAGACGTACGCCGAGACCACGCCGCCGAGCGCAGCGAGGAGACGGTCGGTGCGGGTGGGTTCGAGGTGCGGCTCGGACGCGGTCCTGGTGGCGTTCATGGTGGGTATTACGGCACGTCCGGCGGCGCGGCGGGGCCTCCTCACCCGAATGGGTCTCAGCGCGTGTCCGGGTGCTCGCCCGGTGTCGCCAGGTCCTCCACCGCCTCGACCCCGACGACCGCTCCGGTGGACTTCTTGCCGCGGCGCAGCCGGCGTTCGAGCCAGGAGGCGAAGGTGGTGAGCGCGAAGTTGAGGGCGACGAAGATCACGGCGACGACGGTGAAGCAGGCGATCGTGTTGGCGCCGTAGTTGGCGCTCATCGGGCGGACGGAGGCGAGGAGTTCGGAGAAGCCGAGCATCGCGCCGCCGAGGGCGGTGTCCTTGACGATGACGACGAGCTGGCTGACGAGGGCGGGCAGCATGGCGGTGACGGACTGCGGCAGGAGGACGTGCGCCATGGTCTGGCCCTTGCGCATGCCGATGGCCTTGGCGGCGTCGGTCTGGCCGGCGGGCAGGGCGAGGATGCCGGCGCGGACGACCTCGGCGAGTACGGAGGCGTTGTAGAGGACGAGGCCGGTGACGACGGCGTACAGGGGGCGGGTGTCCGGGCTGATGTCGGTGAACTCGGAGTAGGCGGCGTTCGCGAAGAGCATCAGGATCAGGACGGGGATGGCCCGGAAGAACTCGACGACGGTGCCGGCCACGGCGCGGACGGACCGGTGGTCGGAGAGCCGGAGGACGCCGAGGAGCGCGCCCAGGGGCAGGGCGATGACCATGGCGAGCGCGGCGGCGATCACGGTGTTCTTCAGGGCGGGAAGGATGTACGTCTCCCAGACGCGGGCGTCGGTGAAGAAGGGCGCCCACTTGGACCATTCGAGCTGGTTCTTGTCGGCGAGGCTCGTCACGACCCACCACACCACGGCGGCGAGGCCGATCAGGAACAGCAGGCTCCAGACGAGGTTGCGCCGTCGGGCGCGCGGGCCGGGGACGTCGTAGAGGACGGTGGGCGAGCTCTTCACCGTTTCACCGCCACCTTCTTGGCCACCCAGCCGAGGAGGAGCCCGGTGGGCAGGGTGAGGCAGAGGAAGCCGACGGCGAAGATCACGGAGATGAGGATGAGCTGGGCCTCGTTCTCGATCATCTCGCGCATCAGCAGGGCCGCTTCGGAGACGCCGATGGCGGCGGCCACGGTGGTGTTCTTGGTGAGGGCGATGAGGACGTTGGTGAGCGGGCCGACGACGGAGCGGAAGGCCTGCGGGAGCACGATCAGGCGCAGTACCTGGGGGAAGTCGAGGCCGATGGCGCGGGCGGCCTCGACCTGTCCGAGGGGGACGGTGTTGATGCCGGAGCGGAGGGCCTCGCAGACGAAGGCGCTGGTGTAGGCGGTGAGGCCGAGGACGGCGAGCCGGAAGTTGATGGTGGTGAAGCGTTCGGCGCCGAGGCTGACTCCGAGGGTCTGGAAGAGGCCGAGCGAGGTGAAGACGATGATGACGGTGAGGGGGATGTTGCGGACGATGTTGATGTAGACGGTGCCGAAGCCCCGCATGAGGGGGACGGGGCTGACGCGCATCGCGGCCAGCAGCGTCCCCCAGACGAGGGAGCCGATCGCGGAGTAGACGGTGAGCTGCACCGTCACCCAGAAGGCTCCGAGCAGGTCGTACCCCTGGAGGAAGTCGAACACGACGGCCTGCTCACTTGACGATGACGCCGATCTTCGGGGCGGGCTCGTTCTGGTAGCCGGCGGGGCCAAGGTTCTTCTTGACCGCCGCCTCCCAGGAGCCGTCGGCGACCATCTTCTCCAGGGCCGTGTTGATCTTGGCCTTGAGGTCGCTGCCCTTCTGGACGCCGATGCCGTAGTTCTCGTTGCTCATCTTGAAGCCGCCGAGCTTGAACTTGCCCTTGAACTCGGGCTGCGAGGCGTAGCCGGCGAGGATCGAGTCGTCGGTGGTGACGGCGTCGATGACCCCGTTCTCCAGTCCGGTCAGGCACTCCGAGTAGCCGCCGTACTCCTGGAGTTGGGCGTTGGGGGCGATCTTGTCCTTGACGTTCTGCGCGGAGGTCGAGCCGGTGACCGAGCAGAGCTTCTTGTTGTTCAGGTCGGACGGCTTCTTGATCGAGTCGTCATCCGCCCGGATCAGGACGTCCTGGTGGGCGAGGAGGTAGGGACCCGCGAAGTCGACCTTCTCCAGCCGCTTGTCGTTGATCGAGTACGAGGCCGCGATGAAGTCCACGTCGCCGCGCTGGAGCAGCGTCTCGCGGTCGGCGCTCTTGGCCTCCTTCCACTCGATGTCGGACGGCTTGTGGCCGAGCTGCTTGGCGACGTAGGTCGCCACGTCGACGTCGAAGCCGGTGTAGGTGCCGTCGGGGGTCTTCAGGCCGATGCCGGGCTGGTCGAACTTGATGCCGACGGTGATCTTGTCGCCGTCGCCGTGGTCCCGGGGCGCGCCGCCGGCCGCGGCGTTCGCGAATCCTGTGGAGGTGACGGAGAGGACGACGGCCGCGGCGGCTGCCACGACGGCCCTGCTGGTCCTGAGCGGGTTCATGAGGATCACCCCTGGGGGCTGCTGTTCGGGCGACCGGGCGACGGCCGCGGCTCGGTGCTGGAGGATCTTGGAGAGGCACGGGCTCCTGGACGGGTCAGTGGTGGAGGATCTTGGAGAGGAAGTCCTTGGCGCGGTCGCTGCGCGGGTTGCTGAAGAACTCGTCCGGGGTCGTCTCCTCGACGATCCGGCCGTCGGCCATGAAGACCACGCGGTTGGCGGCGGAGCGGGCGAAGCCCATCTCGTGGGTGACGACCACCATCGTCATGCCGTCCTGTGCCAGTTGCCGCATGACCTCCAGGACCTCGTTGATCATCTCCGGGTCGAGCGCGGAGGTCGGCTCGTCGAAGAGCATCACCTTCGGATCCATGGCGAGGGCGCGGGCGATCGCCACGCGCTGCTGCTGGCCCCCGGAGAGCTGCGCCGGGTACTTGTCGGCCTGTGAGGCGACGCCGACCCGGTCGAGGAGGGCGCGGGCCCTCTCCTCGGCCTTCTTCCGGTCCTTCTTGCGGACCTTGATCTGACCGAGGGTCACGTTGTCGAGCACGGTCTTGTGCGCGAAGAGGTTGAAGGACTGGAAGACCATGCCCACGTCGGCCCGCAGGGCCGCCAGTGCGCGTCCTTCGGCGGGCAGCGGCCGCCCGTCGACGACGATCTCGCCCGCGTCGATGGTCTCCAGGCGGTTGATCGCGCGGCACAGTGTCGACTTCCCCGAGCCGGAGGGCCCGATGACGACGACGACCTCGCCGCGGTGGATCGTGAGGTCGATGGACTGGAGGACGTGCAGGGGGCCGAAGTGCTTGTCGACCCCGCGCAGTACGACGAGCGCGTCGCCGCTGTCCGGGACGGGCATGGCACCCTCCTGGGTCACGCCCCCGCTTGCCGCTCCCTCCCCACGTTCATGCTCCGCCCTCCACCCGTCCGGCGCACTCCGGGCGGCGGGCGCACGGAGGGTGAGCGCACCGGCACGCTGCGGGGCCCCGGCCCGGGGGGCGTCCCCGCCGGGCGGCCCGGAGCCTGCGCGTGGCGACGGCCGGGCCCACACTGGGGGTGGGGAGCCGAGTGTGTGAGGAGGGACCGCCATGAGCAGAGCCGCGCCCAAGGTCAGCACGTTGCCCCAGGAGCACCGGGAGCGCCTGATGGCCTTCGCCGAGGACGTGTACTTCGAGTCCGGTCACCGCCTGTTCGAGGAGCAGCAGCACGCCGACCGGTTCTGGATCGTGAAGACGGGCGCGGTGACCCTCGACGCGAAGGTGCCGGGCCGGGGGTCGCCCGTGATCGAGACCCTGCGCCACGGCGAGCTGGTCGGGCTCTCCTGGCTGTTCCCGCCGTACCTGTGCCAGTCGGGGGCCGAGGCGATGACGCCGGTCCGGGCGTACGAGTTCGACGCCCCGGCCGTGCGGTCGATGTGCCACTCGGACACGGAGTTCGGCGCGTCGGTCATCTACTGGGTGGGGGCGATCCTCGCCCACCGCCTCCATGTGACCCGGGTCCGTCTCCTCGACCTGTACGCCCCGCACGGCAGCGGCGTCCTGGCCTGACCGGCGGTGTGCCGGAGCGGCGTCGCGGGCTGCCCGGCGCCGTGCGGACGGCACGGCGCCGGGCGGGCCCCGGACGGTCAGGCGAGGAGGACGTCCGCCAGGTCCGCCCGGCCGCTGACGCCGAGCTTGCGGTAGATCCTGCCGAGGTGGTTCTCCACGGTCCGCACGGACAGGACGTACGTCTCGGCGATCTCCCGGCTCGTGCGGCCGCGCGCGGCCATCAGCGCGATGTCCCGCTCCCGGGCGCTGAGCGGCACCGCCGCCGCGGCCCCGGCGAGCGCCGGGGTGGCCGCCTCCTGGCACCGGCCGCGCAGCGCGAGGGCCCGGGCGGCGGCCCGCGCGGCGCTCGCCGCGCGGTCCCGGCGCCGCCACGCCCCGGCCGCCTCCCCCAACGCCTCGGCCGCGTACAGGTGCAGGCCGAGCGCGCCCATCCGCTCGGCGACGGCCTCCAGGGCCGCCGGATCGGGCCCGTCCGCCGGGGCCACCGCCGCCGCGTGGGCGGCCCGGACCTCCGCGAGCGAGCCCTGGACGAGCGCGGTCGCCGCCGCCAGTTCCGCCGCGACGGCGCCGGCTCCCGCGCGGGAGCCCTGCGGCCCCCAGCGCAGGACGTCGTGGAACAGCGCCGTGGCGACGGTCGCCTCGCCACGGGCGAGCGCCGCACGGGCGGCACCGAGCATCAGCTCCCGCGCGGGACCGTCCGCTCCCCGCAACAGCCGGACCCAGCCGTGGGCGCGGAGCGTGTCGACCTGACAGAGCGGGCTGTACGGCGGGGGGACCGGCGCCGGCACGTCCGTGTCGGGCGCGTGGGCGGGCATCGGCGCCTCCGCGTCGGGCGCGTGGGGAGACGCCGGCGCCTGGGGAGACGCCGGCGCCTGGGCCGGCGTCAGCGCGGCCCCCTCCGGCGCCTGGGCCGGCGTCAGTGCCTCCGCCTCCGGGGCGATGCGGCCCGTCTGGGCCGCGGCGAGGACCAGGCCCGCGAGGGCGCGCTGTTCGGCGAAGGGCTGTCCGCAGAGGCGGGCGAGGGCGCGGGCCTCACGGAAGTGGGCCAGGGCGTCGGTGACAAGGCCGCGTTCGAGGGCGATGCGGCCGCGGACCCAGGCGAACCAGACGGTGAGCGCCGGAACCGCGTCCCGCATCGCCTCCTGTCCTTCGAGGGCGGTGCGTTCCGCCTCGTCGAGGCGGCCCGACTCCAGGAGGGCGGCCGCCACGAGGTACAGGCTGCGGGCCGGGTAGTAGGCGGTCCAGCGGTCGGCGAGCCCGCTCTGGACGGCGTAGGCGTGCCGACCGGTCCGTACGGCCTCGTCGACGCGCCCGGCGGCGAGCCGCACCCGCAGGTGCGCCTGCAACAGCAGCACGTCCGCCTGGGTCCACGCGCCGCCGCCGTCGCCGCCGGGTTTCGGGTCGGCGCCCTCGGCCAGGGCCAGGACGGCGGCCGCCTCGTCGTTGCGGCCGACGGCGCTCAGCAGGGTGGCCCGGCAGGCCGTGAGCACGGGCCGGGTCCCGATCCGGCCTGCGGCCCGGTCCAGCACCCCGAACGCGGCGAGGGCGTCGCCGAGGCCGTACAGGTGGTGCTGGGAGAGCGCCGCGGCGGCGGACTCGACCTCGCCCGGTGTGCGGGCCTCGTCGAAGGCTCGTTCCAGGACCGGGATGCTCTCGGTGAACTCGCCGCGCTGGCCGAGCCCTTCGCCGAGCAGCAGCCCGGCCACGACGTGGGGGCCCTGCGTCAGGGCGGCCCGGGCGAGGCGGCACATGGTGTCGACGTCGCCGTCGTCCAGGGCGTGCCCGGCCGCGCGGACGAGCAGTTCGGGGTCGGCCGTGCCGGTGGCGTCGAGCTCCCAGCGGGCGAGGGAGAGCGCGTCGCCGTGCCGCCTCGCCCCGTACTCCCTTACACGTCCGGCCTGTTCGAGCAGGAGGGCACGGGCGAGGAGGCGGGGGGTGCCCCGGCGGAGGAGCAGGGCGTGCCAGGGGTGGGCCAGCTGGACCCGGCCGCGCCGGTCGTCCTCGGTGACGACGACGAGGTGCTCCTCCTCCAGCGCGGCGAGGGCCTCGGGCGTCACCCGCGCCAGGGCGTCGGCGAGCCCGAGCGGGCCGCACAGGGCGAGCAGCCGCAGCAGGGCCCGCCGGTCCTCCGGGAGCCCGCGGAAGCGCCCTTCGGCGGGCGCGTCGAGCAGGGTGTCGTCCAGCGGTCCGGTGAGGCACCACACGTCGTCCACGGGCCGCAGGGTGCCTTCCCGGACGGCGGCGCGCAGGATCTCCCGGGTCCACAGGGCGTTGCCCCGCCCCGCCTCCCACAGGGCCCGTACGGCGGGGGCGGTGACGGGCGCGCCGAGCGTGTCGGCGAGGAGGCGTGCGGTGGTGGCCCGGTCGAAGGGGCCGACGCGGAGGTGTTCCACGGCGTCCTGGTGCCAGAGCGCGCGCAGCGCCTCGGGCCAGTCGGCGCCCTGGGGCAGGGTGGCGACCAGGAAGAAGCCGGGTGCCGGTGCGGTGGCCGCGTCGGTGGCGAGCGCGGAGAGCAGGGTGAGGGAGGAACCGTCCAGGTGGTGGATGTCGTCCACCAGGAGCAGGGTGCGGGGCCGGCCTGCCGGGACGGCGAGCAGGTGCCGTAACTCCTGCAAGTGGCGGCCGAGTTCGTCGGGGAGCGCGGGGCCGGTGAGGTGGGGGGCGAAGGCCGCGAGGGGGACGTGCGAGGCGGCCTCGCTCACCGGGAGCCGCACGGTCCGGTGGTGCGCGGCGACCTCGTCGGCGAACTCGACGGCGAGCCTGCTCTTCCCGACGCCGCCCTCCCCCGTGATGACGACGCCCCGGCAGCCTGATCCGCGCAGCCCGCCGCGCAGGCGCTCGAGTTCGGCGTGGCGCCCGGTGAAGGGCAGGGGCCGCCCGGTGAAGGGCAGGGGTCTTCCGTCATCCGTCACCGGCGTCCCCATCCCCTTCTCCGCCCTTGCGTCGCTTGTCCGTTGAGTAGGTGTCCGCCGGGGTTTGAGTAGGTGTCCACTCTGTCGCCGTTCCCCCCGGCGGCGGAGGCTATGCGACAGGCGGGCACCACGGCCGAAAGCCCGCCGGTCGTCGGAAGTGCTTCGGGGGGAGTGCGACATGAGCGCCGTGCCGGCGTCGGGGGGATCCGGGGAGCTCGTGCTCCTCGGCGAAGGGTGTACGGGGACGCGTGCGGCCGGTCTGGGATCGCTCGCGGTACGAGGCGATCTGCGGGTCCGGACGCTCGCCCCGCCCACGGGGGGCGGGGAGGGCGGCTGGACCGCGCGGCTCGCCGGCTTCCTGGGGGCGCCGGACAGTCCGGACCGGATGGTCCTCGTGGCGGAGGGCCGGGCCTGCGGCGCGGTGTTCGAGCTGGCGGACCGGCATCCGGAGCGGGTCGTCGCCGTGGTGGCGATCGCGCCGGAGCCTCCGGCGGCGGACGTCCCGCCTCCCGGCCTCGCCTGCCCGGTCCTGGTGCTGCCGGGCCCGGACGACGGGTCCGGCCCGGCCGTCGAGCGGTTCCTCACGGAGCTGCGTACGGGACCGGCCGAGGAGGAGTGTCCCGTACGGAACCGGGCGCTCTCCCCGGCGGACCTGCACGAGCCCTCGGTCATGCGCCGCTTCGCGGCGGCCGGGCCGGTCCACCGGCTCGCCTCGCCCGGCTCCGTACCGACCTGGGTCGTCACGGGGCACGAGGCGGCGCGGGCGGTCCTGGCGGATCCGGGACTCCGGGGGGACACCGCGACGACGGCCGGATACCGGCCGCAGCCGGCCGAGTGGGCGTCCGTCCACCCGGGCGACGCCGACACCGTCACGGTCGACGCCGGGGAGCACGGCCGACTGCGCGGACTCGTCGAGCGGCACCTCACCGAGGAGTGGGTCGACTCGCTCCTGCCCCGGCTGCGCCGGGTCGCCGACGGACTCCTGGACGCGCTGCCCCGGGACCGGGAGGTCGATCTGGTGGCCGCGTTCGCGGTCCCGCTGCCCGTGGCCGCGCTGTGCGTGCTCCTGGGCGTGCCGGAACCGGACCGGCCGTATCTCTCCGACTGGCTCGTCCGGCGGGTCCCGACGCCGCCGCCCGCCGCGCACGAGGACGTCGACGCCTATCTGGGCGGTCTCGTCGCGGAGCGGCGCAGGCGGCCCGCCGACGACCTCCTCGGCCGGATGTGCGCCGCCGGGGGCGGCGCGGTCCGCGACGAGGAGGTGGTCGCGGCGGCCCGGCTGCTCCTGGTGTCGGGGGCCCGACCGACGACGACGCTCCTCGGGAACGGCGTCGCCGCGCTCCTCGCCCACCGCGACCAGTGGCGGCTGCTCACCGGGGAGCCGGACGCGGTCGCCGGGGCGGCCACCGAGGAACTGCTGCGTCATGTCACGCCGTATCCGGTGGGGTTCGCGCGGCGCGCCGTCGCACCGGTCGACGTGGCCGGTGTCCGGATCCCGGCGGGGCACCACGTCCTGGCCTCCCTGACTGCCGCCAACCACGACCCGGCCGCGAATCCGGAAGGACCGGGCGGTCCCGACCTGGGGCGCGCCCCGTGCCCCCACGCCTCCTTCGGCCACGGGCGGCACGCGTGCCTCGGCGCCGGTTTCGCCCGGGCGGTGGTCCGCACGGCGCTCGGCACCCTGGCCCGCCGGTTCCCCGGCCTGGACCTGGCCCCCGGCGTACGGGAGCTGCACTACCGCAGGAGCCGGGTGCGGTACCTGCTGGCGCTGCCGGTCCTCCTCGGACCCGAGCACCGCGCGTAGCACCCCTCCGCCGCCACGCCCTCTTCCCTTCACCTTCTCGCACGGGAGACGTCCGCATGGAAGCCACCACGATTCCGGAGCTGATGGCCTACTGTCAGGCCGATCCGGCCTTCTTCGAACCGCCGTGGCACATGCGGGACGAGGACAGTCTGTTCGCGGCCGGAAGACGGCCCTGCCCGCCCGGCTGGCGTCGCCGCGCCAACGGTCTGTGGACGGTCTTCGAGCCGGAGGACGGGCGGCTGCCCGAGCAGGGCTGGAAGATCCACGTGTCCGCCACGGCCGCCGACGCGGACGCCGTGTGCGACCTCGTCTCCGCGTTCTGTCTCGCCCGGGACGTCACCTTCAAGTTCCTCCGCAGCGGGGCCGCACTGCGCCTCCTGAACAGCAAGTACGCCGACCGGGGCGGCAGTGGCAAGCTCCTCACCCTGTACCCGGCGGACGACAGCGTCCTCGGCGAGCTGCTGCCGGAGCTCGCGGCGCTCCTGAAGGGCTTCACCGGCCCGTACGTCCTCAGCGACGTCCGGTACGAGGACTCCCCCGTGTACGTCCGGTACGGCGCGTTCGTACCGCTGACGTACACGGCGCCCGGCGGCGAGCTCGTCTACGCCGTGCGGGCGCCGGACGGGTCGCTGGTGCCGGACCGGCGCGACCCGGTCTTCACGGTCCCGGAGTGGGTGACGGTCCCGGAGGTGCTGCGGGAGTCGGTCGAGCGCCGCACGGCGGGCGGGGAGGAGTTCCCGTACCTGATCGAGAAGTCGCTGCACTTCTCCAACGGCGGCGGTGTCTACCTGGCCCGGCCCCGGGACGGGGGCGGCTACGTCGTCCTCGTGGAGGCCCGGCCGCACGCGGGCCTCGACCGCGACGGCGCCGACGCCGTCGCCCGGCTGACCCGGCAGCGGGAGGTCCTGGAGCGGCTCGACGGCCTCGACTGCGTGCCCCGGGTCCTCGACCACCTGGTCGTATGGGAGCACCACTTCCTCGTCGAGGAGTACGTGGAGGGCGAGACGCTCCTGGAGGAGGTGTTCGCCCGCTATCCGCTGGGGAGCCCCGAGCCCTCGGCCGAGTGGCTCGCCGAGTACACCGAGTGGGCGACCGGCGTCCTGGCGAAGGTGGACCGGGCGCTGATGGCCGTCCACGCGCGCGGGGTGCGCTTCGCCGACCTGCATCCGGCGAACGTCATCCTGCGGCCCGACGGGCGGGTGGCCCTGATCGACTTCGAGATCGCCGGCGACCTCGACGACCCGAAGCCGCCGGCGCTCGCCGCGCCCGGTTTCACCGCGCCCGAGGGGATGTCCGGGCGGGAGGCCGACGCGTACGCCCTGAACTGCCTGCGGCAGTGGATGTTCCTCCCCATCAACCCGCTCCAGGAGCGCGACCCCGTCAAGTACGCCACCCTCACCGACGTCATCACCGCGCACTTCCCGGTGCCCGAGGGCTTCGGCGCCCGCCTCGTCCGCAAGCTGGGCGAGGGCCGTGAGCCCTTCGGCGAGGACACCGCGGCCCGGCTGTTCGCCGGGGCGCCGGAGGCCTGGCCCGCCGTGCGGGACGCCCTGGTAGCCGGCATCCGCGCGAGCGCGTCCCCGGGCCGTACGGACCGCCTCTTCCCCGGCGACCCCCAGCAGTTCGGCACGGGCGGCCTCTCCGTCGCCTCCGGAGCCGCCGGGGTGCTGTGGGCACTGCGCCAGGCGGGCGTCGCCGTACCGGAGGAGTACGGGGAGTGGCTGACGGCGGCCGTGCGACGGGTGAGGGAACCGCGTCCCGGTCTGATGGACGGGCTGCACGGCGTGGCGGCGACGCTCGACGCGCTCGGGCGCCACGACGAGGCCCTGGAGGTGCTCGACCGGGCCCGCGCGCTCCACGCCGGTCTGCGGGCGCCCGGACTGCACTCGGGTCTGGCGGGCGCCGGTCTGGGCCTGCTCGGCTTCGCCTCGCTCACCGGCGACGGGGAACTGCGCGCGGAGGCCCTCGGCATCGGCGAGACGCTCGCCGCGGAGCTGGGGCGCGAGGGCTCCCCGATGTTCCCGGCACAGGGGCGGGTGGGGCTCGAACACGGGCTGACGGGAGTGGCGTACTTCTTCCTGCGGCTCCACGAGCTCACCGGCGACCCGCGCCACCTCGACCTGGCGCGGACGGCGCTGCGCCGCGAGACGGACCGGGGGCAGTTCCTCCCCGACGGGGGCTTCCGGCTCCTGTACGGCAACCGGCACCTGGCCTACCTGGGGCCCGGCAGCGGCGGTCTCGCGCTGGTCCTCGCCCGGTACCTCGCGCGCCTCGGTGACGCCCCGGACCCCGATGCCGCCGAGTTCGCGCGGGTCGTCGCCGGGGTGCGGCACGCCTGCCGGGCGCCGTTCGTCCGCCATCCGGCGCTGTTCATGGGGCGGGCCGGCATCATCGCCACCCTCGGTCTTCTCGACGTGCCCGAGGACAGGCCGCACGTGCGCGAGCACGTCCGGCGGCTGTCCTGGCACGCCGTCTCCCACGAAGGCCACCCGGCCTTCCCCGGCAACCAGCTCCTGCGCCTGTCCATGGACCTGGACAGCGGTTCCGCGGGTGTGCTCGTTGCCCTCGGCGTCGCGTTCGAACGGAACGCGTCGATCGTCCCCTTCCTCGATCTGCGGGCGCCCGCGACCGGGGAGCCGCTTCCGGAACACGGAGGGAGGTGAACAGAGATGGCCTGCGTTCTCCAGCTGCAGTCGCTCGGCGAGGCCGAGTCCGCGCACCCGTGCAACAGCTGGGTGACCTCCTACAAGGGCACCTGCTGACGGGCCTGGTGCCGGGGCCGCCCCCACGGCGGCCCCGGCGCCGACAACCCCACGGCGGCCCCGGCGCCGACGAGCCCCCGCCGGGCACCGGCGTCCCCGACCCGCTTCGAGGAATCCCGTGAAGACTCCGCCCCACCACCCCGACGTGCCGCCCGAGCGGCCCACGGCCTCCGTCCGGCGCGTCCTGCTCGACCACATCCGCCCCTCCCGGCCGGCGCTCGTCCTCGGCGGTCTGCTGAGCCTGGTGACCGCCGCGTCCGGTCTGACGATCCCGCTCGTGGCCGAACGGCTCATCGACGGCCTGACCCACGACCGGCCCCTCGACGGCGTGCTGTTCGCGATGGGGGTCCTCGTCGCCGTCACCGCGCTCGCTGGCCCGGTCGCACAGTACGTGCTGCGCCGGGCCGCCGAGACGGTCGTCCTCACCGCGCGGCGGCGGCTCTCCTCGCACCTCCTGCGGCTGCGGATCGGCGAGTTCGACCGGGCCGAGCCCGGCGACCTGATCGCCCGGGTCACCTCCGACACCGCTCTCCTTCGGCAGGTCACCACCGACGCGCTCGTCGGCACCGCCACCGGGGCGCTCACCCTCGTCGTGACCACGGCGCTGATGTGCCTGCTCGACCCGGTGCTCACCGGCGTCACGCTCGGCGTGCTGCTCCTCGCCGGCTGGGTGGTCCGCACGGTCATGGTGCGGGTCAACGAGGCCGGGACCGCCGCCCAGGAGTCGGTGGGCCTGGTCGGGGCGGCCCTGGAGCGGGCGCTCGGCGCGCTGCGCACCGTGAAGGCCTCCGGCGCGGAGGACCGGGCCGAGGCCGCCGTCCACGAGGCGGCCGAGTCGTCCTGGCGGGCCGGGGTGCGGGCGGCGAAGTGGCTCGCGCTCGCCGGGAACACCGCCGAACTCGCCGTGCAGACCGCCTTCTTCACCGTCCTCGCGATCGGCGGCAGCCGGGTCGCCTCCGGTGCCCTGGACGTCGGCCGGCTCATCGCCTTCCTGATGTACGTGTTCTACCTGGTGCCCGCCGTGCAGCAACTCGTCGGCGGCGTCAGCCAGTACCACCTGGGGGCGGCCGCGGTGAACCGCATCCGGGAGACGGAGTCCCTGCGCGCCGAACCGACGGGCCGGGAAGCGGAGCCGGAGCCCGCCGGCTCCCCCGTACCGGCCTCCCTGGAGTTCCGGGACGTGCACTTCCGCTACGGTCCCGAACTGCCGCCCGTGCACCGGGGGGTGAGCTTCTCCGTGCCGTCCCGGGGCACCACGGCCTTCGTCGGACCGTCCGGTGCGGGCAAGACCACCCTCTTCTCGCTCCTGGAGCGCTTCTACGAGGCCTCGGCCGGCAGCATCCTCCTCGACGGGCGCCGCCTGGACAGCTGGGACCTGCGGGAACTGCGCTCCCTCATCGGTTACGTGGAGCAGGACGCGCCCGTCGTGTCCGGTTCCCTGCGGGACAACCTGCTGCTCGGGCGGCCCGGCGCGAGCGGCCCCGAGCTCGACCGGGTCCTGCGCACGGCCCGCCTCGACGAGCTGGTGGAGCGCCTGCCGGAAGGCCTCGACACACTGGTGGGGCACCGCGGCACCCGGCTCTCCGGCGGCCAGCGACAGCGGGTGGCCATCGCCCGCGCACTCCTTCGCCGCCCCCGGCTGCTGCTCCTGGACGAGGCGACGTCCCAGCTGGACGCGGTGAACGAGGCCGCGCTGCGGGACACCGTCGCCGACGTCTCGCGGACGACGACCGTCCTGATCGTGGCGCACCGGCTGTCCACGGTCGCGATGGCGGACCGGATCGTCGTGCTCGACGGAGGTGTCGTGCGGGCCGTCGGCACCCACGCCGAACTCCTCGCCGGTGACCCCCTCTACGCCGAACTGGCCGCGACCCAGTTCCTCGAACCCACCGCCTGAACCTCGAAGGAGATCCGCCCGATGGAATGCCCGTACGCCGGATCCGTCCAACTGCCCGTGATCGGGGCGGAGATGCTCAGGGACCACGCGGCCCTGACACGGCTGCGCGAGAGCGGCACGGTGGAGGTCAGCCTCGGCGGCCGCGAGGACGGTCTGATGGTCACCCGGTACGAGGTGGCCGCCGCCGTCCTGGTCGAGCCGGCCCTGCGCGGCGAGCACCCGCTGGCCGTGTCCATGCGCACCGGCGCGGAAGAAGAGGCCTGCGACGAGGAGCAGTTGTTCTTCCTGCCGACCGAGGAGCACCTCAGGCTGCGCCGCACGGTCTCCCGTCAGCTGACCCACCGCCGGGTCGCCGGACTGGTCCCGCGCGTCCAGCGGGAGGCCGATCTGCTGCTCGCGGCCGTGCCGCCGGGCAAGGCCGTCGATCTGGTGCGGGTGTTCTCCCGGCCGTTCCCGGTCGCGGTGCTCTGCGAACTCCTGGGCATCCCCCGGGAGGAGCGGGGATACGTCCGCGACTACCTGTACGGCTGGGTCGCGGAGTACGGCGGGGCGAGCACCGTCACGGAGAGCGCGGGCCACGCGCTGTCCCGGTATCTGAAGGAGCTGATCGGGGAACGGGCGGAGTCGCCCGGGGACGACCTGATCAGCGCGATGCTCCGGCAGGGCGGCGAGGCCGCCGATCTCCTTCGGGAGGACGCCCTCGCCGCCGTCCGGTTCGTCCTCGTCGCGGGCCACCGCCCGGTGACCCGGCTGATCACCGACGGTCTGGAGCTGCTGCTTCGGCAGCGGGAGCACTGGGAGCGGCTCAGGGCCGAGCCCGGCCGGCTCGACGCCACCGTGGAGGAGCTGCTGCGCCACGTCACCCCGACGACGCTCGCGTCCCGGTACGCGGGGGCGCCGACCGAGGTGGACGGCGCGGCGCTGGCCGACGGTGGCGGGGTGCACTGCGCGCTCGCGGCCGTCAACCGGGATCCGGAGCGCTTCGAGGACCCGGACCGCTTCGACCCCGACCGGACGCCCCACACCCACCTGGCCTTCGGGCTCGGGCACAAGCACTGCCTGGGCTCGGCGCTCGCCCGCGCCGAACTCCGGGTCGCCTTCGGCACCCTGCTCGCCCGCTTCCCGCACCTCGCCCTCGCCGATCCGGCCCCGGGCGCCGAGGAGGAGCCGGAGCGGCGGCGCCTCTGGGTGGTCCTCGACCCGGACGGCGACCACGACCCCGTGCCGCACTGAAGGAGCCGACGTGGAGATCCCCGACCACCCGCTGGAAGTCCTGTGGGACATCACGTACGCCTGTCCCCTGCGGTGCACGCACTGCTACTCGGAGTCCGGGCGGCGCCCGGCGCGCCGGCTCTCCGGTGCGGACATGCTGCGGGCCGCCGACGCGATCCTGGCCCTCGGGACGGGGGCCGTCTGTCTGGCCGGGGGTGAACCGCTGCTCGTGCCGGAGCTGTTCGCGGTCGCGGAGCGGTTCACGGCCGCCGGGGTCCCGGTGTCCCTGTTCACCAGCGGCTGGACGCTCGACCGGGCGTCGGCCGAGGCGGCCGCCGGCGCCTTCTCGGCGGTGAGCGTGAGTCTCGACGGGGCCACGGCGGAGGTCCACGACCGGATCCGCGGCCGGCGCGGCTCCTTCGACCGCGCGGTGGCCGCCCTCGGGCTGCTGACCGAGGGCGGCGGTGCCACCGTCGGCGTCGACTACGTGGTCATGCGGAGCAACGCCCATCAGGTCGAGGAGTTCCTGACGACCGTCGCACCCCGGTTCCCGGGCCTCGGGCAGGTGTCGTTCGGGGCGGTCGTCCCCGAGGGGCTCGCCAGCCGGGCGGGTTTCGCGGAGCACGAGCTGCTCGACGATGCGCGGGTACGGCTCCTGGGCAGCCCCGCGTACGGACGGCGGCTCCAGGACCTCGCGTCGCCGGGCGTCCGGGTGACGAGCACCGACAACCTGGCCCTGCAGATGCACCCGGACCTGATCAGGGCGGGCAGGTGCCTGCCCGTGCTCCAGATCGAACCGGACGGCGCGGTGCGGGCGATGGCGGCCTACGAGGGAACCGTCGGGAACGTCCTGACGGACGACCCGGCGGAGCTGTGGCGGCGGGCCGTCGCCCGCTGGCACGACCCGTTCGTACGGGAGACCCTGGCACCGGTGCGCACCATGCGGGAGTGGGCGGAGGCCACGCGGGCGATCGACCTCCGCTTCGGCACGGAGGCGGACCGGCGGCGGATCGCCCGCCGTCCGGCGTTCGTCCCGGGCGGCTGACGGGTACCGGGCGGTACGGTGGAGGGGCAGCACCGCCCCGTGGGCACCCGAGCACCGCACCATCCCGTCCGTACACTCCGGCGACGAGCGGCGAGGCCATGAGCGACCCGACGACGGCACGCGAGGCGATCGCCCTCGTCACCGACGACTTCAGCGAACTCCCCTTCGCGGAAGGCCCTCTGACCGGTGACGGGCCGATCGGCTGGCCCGGCTACTCCGCCGCGCACGCCCGCGCCGCCGACCGCACCGGCGAGACCGAGTCGGTGGTCTGCGGCACGGGCACGGTGGGCGGGGTGACGGCGGTGCTGATCTCCTTCGAGTTCCGGTTCCTCGGCGGGTCCCTCGGGGAGCGGACGGGTGCGCGGGCCGCCGCCGCCCACGCCCTGGCCCGGGCACGACGGCTGCCCGTGGTCGTCCTCCCGGCCACCGGCGGCAGCCGGATGCACGAGGGCATGCGCGCCCTCCTGCAACTCCAGTTCCTGGCCCGCGAGTGGGAGGCCACCCGGGCCGCGGGGCTGCCGCAGATCGCGGTCCTGCGGGATCCGACCACGGGCGGCGGCTGGGCCACGCTCGGCGCCGGCTCCGACGTCGTGCTCGCCCTGCCCGGCGCGCAGGTCGGCTTCGCGGGCTCCCGCGTGCGGCCGCCGGGCGCGGACCCGGCCGCGTACACCGCCGAGGCGCAGCTCGCCCACGGTCACCTCGACGCGATCGTGCCGCCCGCGGCGCTGCGCGAGACCCTCGGGCGCTGGCTGTCGCTGCTCGTCCGTCCCGCCGAGGGCCCGGTCCCGCCGCCGTACGCGCTCGGCGATCCGGGTGTGCCGCCCGCCGCGAGCGGCCGGGAGGCGGTGGCACGCGCCCGGCATCCGGACCGGCCCCGGGCCGCCGCGTACCTCGACGCCCACTTCACCCTGCGCGAGGAGATCTCCGGCGACCGCTGCGGGGGTGTCGACCCGGGCGTGCGGTGCGGCTTCGGACGGCTCCCCGACGGTCGCACCGTCGCCTACGCGGCCCAGTGCGGCACCGCGACCCGTCCGGCCGGCTTCCGCACGGCGGCCCGCCTCGTGCGGCTGGCCGACCGCCTCGGCATCCCGGTCCTCACCCTCGTGGACACCCCGGGCGCCGCCAACGACCCGGCGGCGGAGCGCGCGGGCGCGGGGACGGCGATCGCCGACCTGTTCGCCGCCGTCGCCTCCGCCCGCACCCCGCTCACCTCGCTGCTCATCGGCGAGGGGGGCTCCGGCGGCGCCCTGGCGCTCGCCGCGCCGGACAACACCTGGGCCACGCCGGACGGTTACTTCTCCGTCATCGCGCCCGAGGCCGCCGCCGCCATCCTCAAACGGGCTCCCGAGGAGGCCGCGGCCACCGCCGACCAGCTGCGGCTGCGCCCCCGGGACCTCGTGGACCTCGGCGTCGTCCGGGGCGTCGTGGGGCCTGCTCCGGGGCGGCCCCGGGCCCGATGAGCGGCCCGGGGCCCCGGCGGCCGTCCGGGGCTCTCCCTACTCCCCCAGGGCCCGCTTCAGTCCGGCCTTGTCCATCGAGGAGCGGCCGTGGATGTTGCGGCGCTGGGCCTCGGCGTAGAGCTGGTCGTAGGTCGGGCCCTCCGAGCCGCTGTGCGAGCGCTTGCCCCCACGGCGCGAGGAGGACATGTCCTGCGTCGAGCTCTTGCTCGCGGTCTTCGACTCGCCGGACCGCGCCCGCTCCTTGTTCACCGTGCGCGCGGCGATCTCCTCGGCGCGCTCCTTGCTCTCGCCCCGGTCCAGAGCGCTCTCCTTGATGTGCTCGTACTGCCGCTCCCGCTTGGCGTTCGATCCGCGCGGCATGACCCGCTCCTCTCCGTCCGGACACGATGGCCCCCGCGCCCGACGCCTGCCCGGCCCCGCCGGGTCTAATCCGGTTCGTCCCGCTTCCTTCCGGACGTGCGGTCGACCTCCAGCCAGACCACCTTGCCCACGGTTCCCGGCTCCTTGTCCTGGCTGCCCCAGTCGCCGGCGAGCAGGTCCAGGACCATCAGGCCGTGCCCGCCGGGCAGCGCGGGGGACCGGGGCGCCCGCACCCGCGGAGGCTCCGGGCTGCCGTCGTAGACCTCGATGCGCAGCCGCCCCTGCCCGTGTCGCAGGACGAGCTCCTCGGGGCCGCTGGCGTGCAGGCAGGCGTTGGTGACGACCTCCGACACGAGGAGCAGGACGTCCTCGACCCGCTCCCCCGTCTCCTCGCTGTCCGGGGGTATCCACCCCCAGTCGGCCAGGGCCTGCGCCGTGAAGTCCCGGCAGCGCGAGACGACGCCGCGCGTCCCGTGCAGCACCAGCCTGCGGACCTGGTTCGGGGGGCCACCGTCCCCGTCAGCCATGGGTGTCCCCCCCGTCCCGCCTCCCGGCGTCCTCGTCGGCCAGCGCCTCGGCCGCGTCCGCGTACACCCGGAAGACCGTCCGGGCCCCGGTGATGTCGAACATCCGGTCCACCGGCGGGTGGAGCCCGGCGAGGTCCAGGAGCCCGCCCGTCTCCCGCAGGCGCATGCGGGCCCGCAGCAGCTCGTTCAGGCCGGTCGAGTCGCAGAAGGTCAGGCCGGAGCAGTCCACGACGACCCGCCGGGCCCGGGCGCATTCGTCCAGCGCCCGGCGCAGCGGGTCGGCCGTGTCGTGGTCGAGCTCGCCGCCCAGCTCGAGGACGACCACCGCGTCGGGCACCCCGGGTCGCGCCCGGACGACGAACCGGGGGTCGGGGGGCGGCGGCCGCTCCCCCGTACTGTCGTCGGCGTCCATGGACACCGGCCCACCTCCTCGTACCGCTTGGCGAGACCACCTCTTCCCCCCAGTTTCCGGCAGATGGCCTCGATCGACACCCCCTGGGGGGTGTCGGACACCCCTAGTGTCCCGAGTCGGAGATTCTTGGGTGGTTCTCTCAGCCTCCGGCCTTCGGGCCGACGGTTCCAAGTCGAGCCCCGACCTGGTGAGAAGCGGGCGCGGCCGCCGGTCGATCGAAGCAGAGATCTACCTAAAGACTTCCGACTCAGGACACTAGCGGGGCTGGACCACGCGGTCGTAGACGTGGTCCGGGGTGACGATCGAGGTGATCGCGCGGGCGAGCGGTGTGGACGGCTCCTGGCCCTGGCGGGTGATGTCCGTGTTGATCATGATGACGAGCGTGGCGTCCCGCTCGGGCAGATAGACGGTCACCGTCTCGTACCCCGGGATCGAGCCGTTGTGCCCGATCCAGCCGTTGGCGTCGAAGATGCCGAGGCCGTAGCCGAGGCCGGGGTGGCCGGTCGGCAGCGTCCTGAGCCGCTGCGCCTGTGTCCGGGGGCTGAGCAGCTCGCCGGTGGCGAGGATCTTCGCCCAGCGGCGCAGGTCGTGCATGTCGGAGATCATCGCCCCGGCCGCCCAGGCCCAGCTGGGGTTCCAGTCGGTGGAGTCCACGACCGCGCCGCTGAGCGTCTGGTTGGTGTAGCCGCGGGGGTGCGGCTCGGGGAACTCGGGGCCGGTGGGGAGGAACGTGTGGCGCAGGCGGGCCGGGCGGAGCACGCGGTCGCGGAGGAACTCGGCCAGTGGCCGGCCGCTGACCTTCTCCACCACCAGGCCGAGGAGCAGCAGATTGCTGTTCGAGTACTCGAACTTCGCGCCCGGCGCGAAGGTGTTCTTGTGCCTGAAGCCGTAGGCGAGCGCTTCCTGCGGGGTGAAGGGGCGCTCCGGGTCGCTGAGCAGGTCGTGGAGGAAGTCCGGGTCGGAGGTGTACGGGAAGAGGCCGCTGCGCATCTCGGCGAGGTGACGCAGGGTGATCCGGTGGCCGTTCGGCACTCCGCGGACGTAGCGGTCGATGGGGTCGTCCAGGCGGATCCGGTGGTCGTCGACGAGCTCCAGGAGGGCGGTGACCGTGAAGGTCTTGGTCTCGCTGCCGATGCGGACGAAGCCGTCGGTGGTCATCGGCTCGCGGGTGACCTTGTTCGCGACGCCGGTCGCGCGGACGTAGCTCCCCTTGCCGGGCATCCACAGGCCGACGGCGACGCCGGGGATGCCGGCCTGCCTGCGCACGTCCTCGATGGCCCGGTCGAGCCGGGCGGTGAGCTCGGGGCCGAGTCCACCGGGCGGGCAGTCGTCCTCGCCGTGCCTGACGACGGCGTCGCCGCTCACGGCGTGGACGGCGGCGGCGGGCGTGGCCGTCACGGGGGCCAGCACGGACGCCACGAGCAGCGTCGCGGCGAACAGCCGGCGGGAGGGGGTGCGTCGCATGTCGGGGGTGCCTCTTCCGGGTCACGAGCTCGGGGTCACGGGCTCAGGAGGGGCATCATCACCACCGGGAGCCGGGGCGAGGGCGCTCCGGTCCGGCGCGTGCGCGGCGAGTCCACCCGTACGGGGCCACGGGGGTAACCGGTACGGCCTCAGGACCGGATAATGGCACCCCTGACCACCATGGAGACGAAGGACCGATGACGCTGCAAGAGGGCCTGCGGGTGAAGCTGGCGGTGGACCTCCGGCTGGGCCGGGTCGTCCCGGTGGGCGAGGACCCGGCGGAGGAGGGGGCCGGGGCGGGGTTCCTGGCTCTGGCCGCGGGCGTCGAGGGCACCGTCGAGCGGGTGGACGAGGACCGGCCGCAGAGCCAGGAGGTCCGTGAGTACGAGCGGCTCAAGTCGCTCCTCGACGACTTCGGCGACCAGATGCCTCCGGGCAGCAGGCGGCAACTGGAGGAGCAGGTCGGCTCGCTGGAGCCGGCGTGGACCGCCCACCGGGAACGGAGGCTCCGTCTGACGGTCCGTGTCCGCTTCGACAACGGCTTCGTCCTCGACGACGCGCCCGGAGACCTCTTCACCGCCGCCTGAGCAAGCGCGCTCCTCCTCCCTCCAATCCCTCCAGCGCGCGATTTGCGATATCCGCAAACTTCTTTGCCACTCCTCCTTCCCCGGTCCGAGTCTGGGCGTCGTCCGGTCTCGTCGAAGCCGGTCTCGTCGAAGGGGGAACTCACATGTCCACGGAATCCCTGACCGCCGCTCCACCCGCCCCGCTGAGCTCGCGCCGGCGCTGGACGGTGCTGGTGGTCTGCGCGCTCAGCATGTTCCTGGTCGGCGTCGACTCCACCATCGTCAACGTGGGGCTGCCCGAGATCGGCCGGGGCCTCGACGTGGGCACCCGCGGTCTCGAATGGGTCGTGGACGCGTACACCGTGGTCATGGCCAGTCTGCTCATCGTCTCCGGCGCCCTCGCCGACCGCTTCGGGCGCCGCCGGGCCTTCCGGTGCGGGCTGCTCGTCTTCGGCCTGGCCTCCCTCGTGTGCGCCCTCGCCCCGTCGCTCGGCGTGCTGGTGGCGGCCAGGGCCGTCCAGGGGATCGGCGCCTCGATGCTGAGCCCGGTGGCCCTGGCGATCGTGGTGAACGCGATGCCCGACCCACGCGAACGGGCCCGCGCGATCGGCGTCTGGGCCTCGGTCTTCGGGCTGAGCATGGCGGCGGGCCCGGTCACCGGCGGGGCGCTCATCGCCGCGTTCGGCTGGCGCTCGGTGTTCTGGATCAACGCTCCGGTGGTGGTCCTCGCCCTCGTCCTGGTCGCCCTGTTCGTGCCGGAGTCCCGCGGAGAGCGCGCCCGCCGCCTCGACCTGCCAGGTCAGCTGCTCCTCACCGTGGTGCTGTGCCTCACCGTCGGCCTCCTCATCGAAGGCCCCCGCATCGGCTGGACGTCGCCCGCGGCCCTCACCGGTTACGCGCTGACCGCGGCGGCCACGGCCGGCTTCGTCCGGGTCGAACTCCGGCGCGAGGAGCCCCTGATGGACCTCGGCCTGTTCCGCCGCCCGCCGTTCGTCACGGCGGTGCTCGGCGCGACGGCGGTCTTCGTCGCCCTCAACATGACCCTGCTGCTCAGCACCCTCTACCTCCAGCAGGCCCGCGGCTGGACCCCGCTCGCGACCGGCGCCGCGACCCTGCCCATGGCGCTCGGCGCCACGCTGTGCGCGCCCTGGTCGGGCGCACTGGTGGGCCGCGTCGGGCCCCGGCGCCCGCTGGTCCTCGCGGGCGGGTTCACCGCGGCCGGCGGTCTTTGCCTCATGGGCCTGGACGGCGACACGAGCGTGGGGCGGATCCTGTTCGCCTTCCTGCTGATCGGCATCGGCTTCGGCTTCGCCAACGCCCCCCTGACGAACACCGCGGTCGGCGGCCTGCCGCCGTCGCGGGCCGGAGTGGCGGGGGCGATCACCTCCACCTCGCGGCAGGTCGGCGTGGCGGTCGGCATCGCCGTCGCCGGCGGACTGGTCGCGGGCACCGCCCCGGCCGACCTCCCCGCCGCGACCCGCCCGGGCTGGCTCGTCGTGTCGGCGTGCGGCCTCTTCCTCCTGGCGGCGGCACGCGCCGCGAGACCGAGGACCTGATCGCCCAGCAGGTGGCCCGCGCGTCGTTCCGGGTGACCGTCAGGGCGGGGCGGGACCACCCTCGGCGGTCATGCGCTGTCGCCGGTAGTGGCGAGCCGCTCGGGCGCGGTTTCCGCACGACGGTCTGCACCACTCCTGCCGCCCATGGCTCTTGACGAAGTAGCGCACCCAGCGGGGTGCGGTGCAGGCGCGCGACCGCTCGCGCTGCGGGCCGCTCAGGACGTCGATGGCCGCACGCGCCAGGGCCGCCACCAGGCGCACCCTCACGTCGTTCTCCGCCGACAGCAGACGGGCCAGGGGGCACCCTCCGGCGGCCAGTCCATCTGCGGGACGACCGGTTCACGTGCGGCGACCGTGTGGAGACGGATCAGCGCCCGGTCGGCCGGCATCATCCGTCGGACGTCCGCCGAGCTGGGGGGAGCGGGACCGACCGCCCGGCCGAACAAGGCCCGTACCGCCTGTCGCAGCTCGACGATCTCGGCCCTGAGGCCCTCGTCCGCCGCGAACTCCCCTGCCGGAAGGCTGCCGGCCAGCAGGTCGGCCTGCGCCTGGATCCAGTGCGTCGTCCTGGGCGACGACCGGCGCTTGACCACGCACTACCGCGTCGTGCTCTGCTCCCGCCCGCCGGACCGGGAGAAAGCGTGATCCACCCCTACGCCGTCCCCGGGTTCCCGGCGGCGCTCCCTCAGTAGTAGTGGCGCATGATCTCGTCGGCCCAGGCGGGCTGCGTGGTGGGGCCCTGGGGGCCGAACTCCGTCATGTACGGCTTGATGTCGAGGACCGGCGTGCCGTCGACCGCGTCCAGGCCCCGCACATGGAGGTCCAGACCGTCCGTGCGGATCAGGCGGCAGCGGGAGACGCCGAGGCGGTTGGGGCGGTTCTTGCCGCGCTGGGCGAAGATCCCGACCAGCGGCCACTCCTCGTTGCCGCGCGGGTGCCGGGCCCCGGTCTCGACGGCGTCGGGGCTCACCCGGTCGAAGTGGTAGACGACCTCCAGGTGGGAGAAGGCGTCCAGACCGGCCAGCGCCTCGGGGCCGAAGGCCTCCGCGTCGAGGCGGACGACCGACTCGACGCCCCCCCACTCGTCGTCCCGCACCTCGCCCCGCCCGCCGACGACGCGTCCCACGGCGCGGGAGACGATCGCGCCAGGGGTGTGCTCGGTGTTCTCCGTGCTCTCCATGTGCTCCGTGTGCTCCTGCGCCATGGGGTCCTCGTTCTCTCGCCGGTCGTGGCCGCGCCTCCGACGAGGCGGACCGGGGGCACGCTACCCCGTGGCCGGGGCCCGTCAGAGGACGGGCCCGTGGGCCGAGTTCGGGTTCTGGCGTGGTGGTCGCCAGGCCGTGAGTCCCGCCGTGCGCGCCCCGCGGCGGGTTCTCGTTCACGTCCGGGACAGGACGATCGCGGTGAGTATCACTCCCTCGCGCACGAGCCAGCGTCCGGTGAAGTGGTCCCGCCGGACGTGGCCGGTCACCGGGCCGGGGACGAGGAGCCGGGCGGTGAACGTGCCCGTGTGCGCCGACGGGTGCGGGCCCGTGCCGGCCGGAGTCGACTCGAAGTCGACGGACGCCTCGTCGAATCCGAGCTCCCTGCGGGTCAGCGGGTACCAGGTCTTGAAGACGCTCTCCTTCGCGCTGAACAGCAGCCGCTCCCAGGGGACGTCCGGCGTGCGGGCGGTCAGCGCCTGCAGGTGACGCCGCTCCCCGGGCAGCGACACGCCCTCCAGGACCCCTTCGGGCAGGGGCGCCGCCGGTTCCGCGTCGATGCCGATCGACAGGACGTCCGTCGTCCTGGCCAGGGCCGCGGCCCTGTACCCCGCGCAGTGCGTCATGCTTCCGGTCACGCCGTGCGGCCAGCGCGGCTCCCCGCGCGTCCCCGGCGTGAGGGGCGTCTCGGGGAGGCCGAGGCGGCGCAACGCGAGCCGTGCGCACAGCCGTACGGTGGCGAACTCGCGCTGTCGACCGACGACCGCGCGGGCGACGGCGGCGGCCTCCTCGGGGAAGAGCGTGACGGGTTCCGTGTCGTCACGCCGCCAGGCGGAGGCGACGGCGTCCGGCAGCAGTTCCGCGATCATTCGGCGCGCTCCCCGGCCTCTTCGGTGGCGACCTCTTCGGTGGCGACCTCTTCGGTGGCGCGTTCCCACGCGCGCAGGAGTTCGCTCGGCAGCCGGCCGCGGTCCGGTATGTCGAAGCCCTGGGACCGGCCCCACGCCCGGAGTTCGTTCGAGGAGATCCCACCGGGGCCCATGACCGGTAGCGCGGGGGGCGTCGGGGGCGGTGTGATCCAGTACCGGCGCTTCGTCCCGAAGGCGGTCGTCCGGACGTCCTCCAGGACGCCGCCGTTGCGTTCGATCGTCCGGGCGGAGCCGGAGTTGTCCTCGTCGCAGGTGACCAGGACACGGTCGAGGCCCAAGCCCCGCGCCTTGGTGAGGAGTTCGCCCAGGGCCCAGGTCGCCACGCCCCGGCGCCGGGCGGACGGCCGCACGCTGTAGCCGATGTGGCCGCCGGCGCCGAGGAGGAAGTCGTCGAGCGAGTGCCGCAGTTCGGCGGCGCCGAGACAGGTGTCGCCGTCGACGATCCACAGGTACGTGGCGTGGACGCGACCCGGGGCGGCGGGCACCGTCGCGTCGCCCTGACCGCGCAGCCTCTCCACCCAGGCCGCGAAGGCGTCCGGCCGGTCGAGTCCGCCGTCCGGGGCGAGCCGGAGTCCCGCGCCGTCCTGTTGCGCGTCGGCGGGCCACTCGTCGTACGCCTCCGTCCAGGAGGCATGCAGTCGGGCGGTGGGTGTGATCAGTGCCAGCATGGCCGCGACAGTACCGCTCCCGACCGACACTCCCACCGGTCGGCCCCGCCCCGGGAAGCCGTGCCACCCACCGTCGCCCCGCCCCGGAAGGCCGTGCTACCCACCGTCGGCCCCGCGCCCCTGCACCGCGGCGCCGTCGGGGAGTTCGTACGCTCCGTCTCCCCGACGGCGTCACCGGTCCCGGTGCCCGTTCGGCCGCCGCCCTGAGTGGCCGCCTCAGGGCCCTGTCCGTGCGGCCGGACGTCCCGCTACGGGACCCAGTGGTTGCCCGAGGCCGTGATCATGACCTGGAGCTGGATGCTGGCCGAGAAGTAGCTGCTCGTGTCGACCGGGGTCGCCACCATCTTGTTCCACAGGGCGTCCAGCCAGGCCTGGCTGCCCGGGTCGGTCATGGCCGCCACCGCGAAGGGGGCGAAGAAGGCGGCCTCGCTGCCCGAGGAGATCTGGGTGCCGTTGAGCTTGTAGCCGATGGCGATCTTGTTCGGGTCGCCGCCCGTCTTCGTCTTGATCCAGCCGTTGAGCTTCCGGGCGGCGGCGAGGGACGTGGCGTCGCCGCTGGTCACCGCGTCGTCGGCGATGCGCCAGGGCGTACGGCAGGCGTTCCACCAGTAGGAGCCGTCGTTGGGGTCCTCCAGGACCTGGCCCGGGGCGGGCTTGGGCGTGGTGTTCGTGTCGACGACGAAGTCGGGCAGGAGTCCGGTGCCGGAGGCGTAGGTGGACTGGAGGCGGGAGATCTGCGTCTGGTGCGCGCTGCGGACCGCGTCCCAGGTGGTGTCGCCCGAGGCCGCGCGGAAGGCGCGGAAGTGGTCGACCATCCAGTCCGAGGTGCGGGTGATGTAGTAGTACTGGTCGCCCGAGCTGCTCCAGTCGCCGAGCTTCAGGAGTTTGGTCGTCGCGTTGACCTCGTCCTTCTTGATGGCGGCGATGTGCTTGAGCGCGAGGTCCTTGTAGTTGTACGTGCCGGTGCTGCCCCACTGCTTGTCGGCGAGGAGCAGGCCGTAGGCGACGTCCATGTCTCCGTCGGTGGCGCCGTCTCCGCCGTTGACGCTCTTGCAGGCGGTGTCCTGTTCGGCGGCGAGGAGGTTCGGGTTGACGGAGGAGGGGTGGTCGATCTTCCACTTCACGAGGCCGTCGAAGATCTTCTTGGCGTCCGGGTCGGCGCCCGCCATGGTGGCGGTGACGACCATGCCGTAGCCCTGGGCCTCGGCGACGTAGGGGTGGTCGGCGTCGGGCGAGATGATCTGGTACCAGCCGTTGCCGCAGTTCTGCCGGACGAAGGCGGCCTTCCACCGGTTGTAGTAGTCGACGACCTTCTGGTCGAGGGCGGACTGCGTGCCGGAGGGCTTCAGGATGCCGGCGGCGTAGGGCTTGAGGTGGCTGCCGAAGGGGACGGCCGGTCCGCCGCCGCCCCCGCCGGTGCCAGTGGGTGCGCCGTACACCTGGAACTCCCAGAGGGAGTAGCCGTACGGCGTGCCGCGGCCCGTGCCGTACATCCGGACGTACCGGCCGCTGCCGGAGACCGTGAGGTCGTCGGTCGCCCCGTCACCGGCGGTGGTGGAGTAGACGTCGGTCCAGGTCGACCCGTCGGCGGAGGTCTGGATGCGGTACGCCTTGCCGTACGCGGCCTCCCAGTCGAGCTTCACCCGGGAGATCGTGTGGTTCGCGCCGAGGTCGATCCGTATCCACTGCGGGTCGACCCCCTCGACGCTCGCCCAGCGGGTGGCCGTGCTGCCGTCCACCGCGAGGCCGGGCCCGAAGGCCGAGGTCTCGACGGACGAGGCCGTCGCCGCCTTTCCGCCGGACACCAGGCCGTCGGCGGCCTGCGCCTGCGGCATGACCGTCAGGGGCACCGCCAGCAGACCCGCGAGCCCGAGAAGCGAGACGCTTCGTCGACGCATGTCAACTCCCTTTCCCTCCATGGCCAATGGTTAGGAAATATTCCTAACCATTGGCGGGGAGAGTAGAGAGGCCGCACCTCCGGCGCAAGACCCCGTGCACGGGCGGACTCAGGTGCGCGCGTCCCGGAGTGCCGTGCGGACCGCCCACACCACCGACACCAGCGGCACCGCCACCACCGCGCCCACGACACCCGCGGCGATCGAACCCGCGACGACCGAGATGGCCACCACCAGCGGGTGGAGCCGCACCGCCCAGCTCATGACCAGCGGATGGAGCAGGTGCCCCTCGATCTGACCGATGATCACGATCAGGGCGATGACGATGCCCGCCACCAGCGGGCCCTTGGAGGCGAGGGCCACGACGGCGGCGATCGCGAGGGCGATCGGCGAGCCGATGAGCGGGACGAAGGCGGCGAAGAACTCCAGGAG